>JAZLFB010000083.1:0-5124 GCA_045615585.1 Akkermansia sp. | reverse complement strand
GCTGGACGACATTGCCCAGCCGGATGACGAGTATATTCTGCAAAGGTTGCATTATATGCACACCTGCCATGTTTCCCGCCGCTTTTCGGAGCTCTGCCGCACCCACGGCCTCATAGACCCCGCCGCCATGCGCCAGATGCCCTCCGGGGGCAAACGCTACCAGCGCAGTTTCCTTTCCATCCCGCCGATGGAGGCTGGGAATTTAGCATTTAGGATTTAGGAGGAAGTTAGTGCGCTTTGCGAACCAATTGCCATCCCATATGGAATGGCAGTGACCACGCCCAGGGATAGGTGATGACGTTCCTCCTTGATGGTTCGGCGGCCGGGTTGAGTCACAGGTTGATGTATGATTTCCAGTCGGCCACCAGTTTGCCGTGGCCTTCCTTGATGACCTTGCCGGAGGCATCCACCACCGTGACGTGCGGTATGCCCTCTGAAGTCTTGAATCCCGGCACGGTCTTGGCTTCTGCAGAATCACCGAGGAGGCATGGCATGTTGCCGCGGTATTTTTTGATGAAAGCCTTGGCGGCAGCCGCCTCCTTGTCTGCGCTCATCAGGATGAGTTCCACCTGTTTGGTCTTGCTGAATTCCTTGTACGCCTTCACGACCTCCGGCATCTCCTTGTTGCAGGGGCCGCACCAGGATGCGGATTCCAGGTAGATGTAGTACTTGGCCTTGGTGTTGGGCTTCTTGGAAGTCACGTATTTCTTGATTCCCTTGAGGGCCTTGCCCACCACGTTCTCTACGGCTGGCACCTCCGCAGCAGACTTGTCGTCTGCCGTATCCTCCGCCCAAGCATGCGGTGTACACACCAGCAACCCGAGCGCGATTCCCAAATAGAACAGTTTCTGTTTCATGGTTCAAATTTAGCGCGCTGCCGCCGCCATGTCAATCACAAGCGGCGGGTTGCCGAAAAAAAAGGAAGGCGGATGCGGCCGTGGACCGCATCCGCCTGAAAACAGGTTGGGAGGGAAGCCTTACTTTTTGGTGTACTTCTTCCAGTTCTTGATGACTTCCGGGGCAACGGTGTTGACCACTTCCTTGCCGTCTTCCTTCACCACGGAGGCGTTGGGGATGGCGTTGGCGTACTTGTAGCCCGGGAGCGTGCCGTTGGGCACGGAGCTTGCCAGCACGCAGGGGAAGTCCGCCTTGTACTTCTTCATGAAGTTCACGGCGTCATCAGACTTCTTGTCGTGGCTCAGGAGGATGATCTCCACCTTCTTCTTGCCCTGGCCCATGGCCTTGTACTGCTTGACCACGTGGGGCATTTCCGCGTTGCAGGGGCCGCACCAGGAGGCGGACTGCAGGAAGATGTAGTACTTGGCGTGCGTGTTGGGCTTCTTGTCGGTGAGGAAGGTCATTTCCTCCAAGGCCTTGCCCACCTCGGACTCGGCGGGTTCGGGCTCGGCCTCCTCCTTGGAGTCCTTGGCATCCTTCTTGCCCTTGGTAGCCTTCATGGTGGGCGCCTTGATGGCGTCCTGAGCCATCACCACGGGTGTGGCGGTCATCAGGCCGAGGGCGAGAACGGAGTAAAATACGTGTTTGATGTTCATGGCTGGAGTCTACTCTAGAAAAGGGGTGTTGTCAACAGTGGGAAAGAAAAATCATTTGCCCTTGGCTTCCTCGGTGATTTTCTTCCACTGCATCATGATCATCTTGGCGTGGGTGTTCTTGAGCTCCTTGCCGGAGGAATCCACGATGGATGCCCAGGGGAAGGTGGCGGATTGCGTGAAGCCGGGCAGCTTCTGCACCTCCGGGGAGTCGATCATGAGGCAGGGGAAATCCGCATTGTATTTCTTCATGAACTCGATGGCATCCTCCTCCTTGTTGTCGCGGCAGACAAAGATGAGCTCCACCTTGTTTTTGGTCATTTCCTTGTATGCCTTCACCACGCCGGGCATCTCCTGGTTGCAGGGTCCGCAGTTGCGGGAGGACTGCAGGTAGACGAAGAATTTGGCCTTGGGATTGGGCTTCTTGTCGGTGAGGAAAGTGATTTCCTTGATGGCGTTGCCCACGGCGTTCTTGTCCACCTTCTCTTTCTTGGAGGAGGACTTTTGCTCTGTCTTTGCCGCCTTGGCGGGCTTGGCCAGCACCACGGGCATGGCGCAGAACAGGCCTGCCGCCAGCACCACACGGAACAATGTTTGTATCTTCATAGTTGAATGGGGGAAAGGGTTACTCTGGGGGGGGGGTGTGGGTGAGCTCACGCCACTTGGGCAGCACATGCGCTGCAAACACGGGCGGCTGAACCACCTTGCCGGATGCGTCCACTATCGTCATGCGCGGCACGCGGCGCTCCGGCGTGAATCCCGGCAGGGCGGCGGCGGCAGGCGTGCTGAACCCCACGCATGCAAAATCTGCGCCGTACTTCTTCATGAAGGCTGCGGCATCTTCCGGCGTCTTGTCACAGCTCACGAAAATGATTTCCACGCCGTTTTTCTGCATCTCCTTGTACTCTGCCACAATCTTGGGCATTTCCTGGTTGCAGGGGCCGCACCAGCCCGCAGACTGCAGGTAGATGTAGTAGCGCGCGCGTGTGTCCGGGCGCTTTTCCGTGACGTAGCCCTGAATGCCCTCCAGCGCCTTGCCAACCGCGTTTTCCTCTGCGGCGGCGGGTTGCTCCTGCGCGGCTGGCGGGGGCTGCGGGGCGGGCTGCTCCTGCGCGGGCAGGCATGGTGCCGCCAGCAGGGCGAGTGCCAGGATGGTGTTCGTGTTCATGGACAAGGAAAGGTTAGCGCGGCGCGGGCAAAATGTCAATGCGCCCTGTGGTGGATTTATTCGGTTGCCGCCGCTGCTGCGGCGTCACGGGCCTGTATGGCCTTCTCCTCATACTGCTTCCACTTGGGAACAATGATGGCGCCGTTGTTGTTTTCCACCTCGTTGCCGTCTGCATCCAGCACCATGGCCCACGGTATGCCCTT
The DNA here is from genome assembly GCA_045615585.1 of Akkermansia sp. Taxonomy (GTDB): domain Bacteria; phylum Verrucomicrobiota; class Verrucomicrobiia; order Verrucomicrobiales; family Akkermansiaceae; genus Akkermansia. The sequence continues at coordinate 2,203 of JAZLFB010000083.1, read as the reverse complement.
GGCAGGCTTGAAATGGGGGATTTTCTTGGCATCCTTCGCCATCACCACCGGGAACTTGCCGTTGTGCTTGTCCACAAAGCCTTTGGCGGAAACGGGATCGTAGTCCGCGCTGGCGAGCACCAGCTCCACCAGGCCCTCCTTCTTCATCTCCTCATACGCTGCCACCACATTGGGCATTTCCGCATTGCAGCCGGAGCACCAGGAGGCGGACTGAAGGATGATGTAGTACGCAGCCTTGCCGTTGGGCTTCACCTTGTTGAGCGTGCGCAGGCGGCCGATGGCTTTGTTGGCCTTGCCGAGCTTGGGCTTGGCGGCCTTCTTCTTGTCCTTCTTGGCGCTTTGTGCAGCGGTGTCCTGGTTGTCTTGCTGTGCATGCAGCACAGGGGCTGCAAGGCCGATTCCCAGCACAAGGCCGAGGCAGAGCATGCTTCTTTTCATACTGCTGGGAACGCATGCCCCGCCCGCATTCTACACCTTTTTTGCTTGCCTGGAGACCGGGGAAATCACTTTTGACCATCAGCAAGCCCATGCCAGAAATGGGAGATGCGCTGGATAATGTCACGGAAAGGCTCGGGGGTGTGCCGGAGCATGGGAGCCATGTTGTTGTAATCCCGTTCCCATTCGAGGAACCTGGAAGCGCTGGGGGGAATCATATTCATGGTAGCGGGGGTGAGGGAGTCATAATCCACCCATTTATATTTGTAGGCAAGAGAGCGTTTATTCGCCACTTCTCGGAAAAGGCTTTCATCGTAACATCCGCTGGAAATCAAGGCATCCAAGTCGTAATAGTGTCTGGCTAAGCGTTCGCGGATGGGAGAGTCTGGCTCGTTTACAGCCCGCGTATTGGTCTCGTGAAGGATAAAAGCCTTTTCCCAGAGGGTTCTCTGAGGAATGACAGCCCGCAGGTTCACGCGCCTGCGGAAATCAGGAAAGACCCACCCCAGGTAGGGTTCCAGCGAACCATTGATGGAGGGATGAGCGTCCGCGCGACCGCATATTTCCAGTTTAACGCAGGCTGAAACATAACCCACGGAACTCTCCAGCAAGGAAAGGGGATAATGGACGTAGACGACATAAGGGTCGCGAGCCTTGTCGAGCTCCTCGGCTTCTACGCGCACCCCGGCCACTCCCCGCAGAACAAAGGCTTCTTTTATGAAGGGAATAAGAGATTCCCGGATGAGGGTACGGTATCTCTTGCGCATTCTCTTCTGCTTGGAATCGGACTGCCCGGTCCCATCTCCGGGTTGTGGCAGGTCCTTTTCAGACAAATCAGGGAAGCAGGATGGTGAAAGCTCCACGTCTATATCTTCAGAAAAACGTTGGATTTTTCCAAACACCTTAGAAAGGGAGGTGCCGCCGCGGAAGCAGAGATGTGGAGAAAGAGAGGGATGGGAGAACAAGATGTCCAGCACCATGCAAACCCAATAATCCTTCTCAATGAAAAGGGGGCGCATTCCCAGCTGCGCAGATGCCTCACTCAGGACATCTGCGCGTTCATCTTGCGACATCGCATGGAACGGGGTCATGGGGATTATCAGGGCAGATTGGTAATGAGGGGTCTCATCCATTCCGGGGCAGATGGAGCCCAGGAATTGAGCTTGGACTTGCCATCTGCGTTGAGCGCCCTGGCAAGGCAGGAACGCACTTTCCGGCCGTCTTTCACCATGGACCCCACATAGGAGAGAGCAAGCGTGAGTTCCCCCTGCAGGGTGTCGGCCAAGGCCAGTTCTCCCTTTTCTGCGCGGAGGAACCGTACAACGGCTGCGCCCATCCTGATTTCACTGGGGCCGCTTCCCACAAGAAATTCATCACGCGCGGGAACTTGCTCACAGAGTTGGTACTTGTTGGCAAGGATGGCACCGGAGGGCATGAATTTGGAACGGGAGCGGCGTGCCACGGCTTTGGCTACAGCCACACTGTCGGGGTACAGGGGGCGCCCAGACACGCGGCTAATGCGCGGTACAGCATAATATCCACCAGAAAGCCGCAATATGACCCCTTTACGTGTGAGTCGGGAAAACGTGCTGCGCACGGTGGAAAGAGGCACGCCGCTTCGGCGAAAGTCAAAAGACGAAAAAACCTCCCCCGGCTTGTACTGCGCCAGCAGTCGAGCCGTAAATGTGCTTTTTGTGGGGCGTGCACGTCTCATGTTACGAATTATTTGTAGCACACCGGCGGTGCAGATGTCAAGGGGGAGTTTGCA
>JAZLFB010000082.1:0-2070 GCA_045615585.1 Akkermansia sp. | reverse complement strand
GCCCCCGCCCGAGACCGCCGCCGATATCCCTGCGCCCCATTTCAATCTGCGCGAGGGGATTCCCGATGTCGGCAACGATTACGTAGAGGAAGAGCCTCAGGCCTTCTTCCGCCCCTTCGGCAATACCGAGGAGGACGTGTGGACAGCCGCCCGACAGCTGCTGACCAAATGGCAGCCGCTGCAACAGTTGGGCACCCTGCGCCCCACCCCTGTGTTCGGCACAGGCGACCGCCGCGCCGCCGTCATGTTTGTGGGTGATGCCCCCAACTATCAGGATGAGAAAGAGGGAACACCCTTCCGCGGTGAAGCGGGCGGCAAGCTGGACGGCATGCTGAAAGCCATGGGGCTGACGCGAGAACAGGTGTACCTGACACACATCGTCAAGTTCCGCCCCGCGCAACCGCGCCAAACCATCAACACCCGCCCGCCAACGGAAAAAGAGGTGAACGCCTGTCTGCCCGTGTTGGATTGGGAGATTCGCACCGTACAGCCCCGCGTGATTGTCGCACTGGGGGTAATTGCCGCCCGCGGTCTGCTGGGCGGGGGTAATTTGCCGCTCTCGGCCTACCAACAGCAGCACGGCAACTACAACGGTATTCCCGTGGTGGTGACACACCACCCCAGCTACCTGCTGCGCACTTCCGACCTCACGGAACGCCGCCGTTTGTGGGAGGAGATGCTCGCCGTCATGGAGATGGCGGGGCTGCCCATCAACGATAAGCAGCGCGGCTACTTCCTGCCCAAGAAGGGCTGATTGGTTACTTCATCATTTCGGGTGTCACGCGGTAGGTGGCACCGCAGCGCGGGCAGGAGATTTCCACAAAGCCCTGCTCCGACAGCTGATCGGCCAAATCCTTGTGCATGGCCTTGATGACAGGCAGAATCTTCTCTACCGTGCACCCGCAGCGGAAGTAGAACTTACGCGTTTCCAGCACCTTGGTCTGCTCGACCGAGTCAATGGCGGCCACGTCTTCCGCCGTTAGCGATTCCAGCCAGTCGTGGTCGGCACCGGGTTCAGCGGTTATCAGGGCGTAGCGGTCGTTACCCAAGTCAAACACACGCGCCATACGCTGTTCGCTCTGGCGGTAATACTCTTCCACCCACGCTTCGGCGGTGTCGCCGTCCAGCGTAATGACCGAGGTCTGCGGCTCCTTGTTCCGCACCAGATTTTGAGCAAAAAGCATGTTCTTTTCCGGCTCGCGAACATCTTCCGTAAAGGCGCGCCCCACCACTTCCTCCGCCACGGAAGAGCCGGAGACAAAGTAATTAGCCAAGCTGGGGGTTCGGGTGTTGAAGGTCCAGGCGTGGTACTCCTGCCAGGGGCGGGAGACCAAATGCAGCGTGAAATAGGCCAGCAGCTGCTTCAGGCGGGTATCTTCCGTCTCGGCATTGCGGAGTTTGTGCTGCATGAGGTGCAGGTAGTAATCCACAAACAGCGGGGAGAAATCCGCCCGCAGCAACAGGCAGTTACGCCCGCGCACAAAGACGGATTGAACGGTGGTGAATTCGGCTACTGATTGGGGTTCTTCTGCCATGATTTCGGTGTTTTGACCCATCATACCCCCGCCTGCCGCCCGCCGCAAGCCCCAATTGCGAACTGACGCATTTTAACACCGCCGCCGTGGGGATGCATAGCAGTTTATGATTGCTTTTCACCGTGTTTATGGCATACTGTAACGCAGTTATGGCCGCCGTTTATTTAACCGATGCTGCGGGAAACTCCACCCGCTATGCCCTGCCTGTCACCCCCGGTGAGATTCTTCTTCTGGGTTCTCAACCGGGCTGTCATCTGCCCCTGCCCGAAACGGAGAGCGTGGCCCCACAGCACGCGCAGTTGGAGTTCAACGGCACGGATTACGTGTTGACCGACCTGAGCGGTATCGGCGGCGTGGTAGTGAACGGCACGGCGGAAGCTTCGGTACTGCTGGTGCCGGGGGTGGCTTATTTTGTGGGTCCCTACACGCTGGCTTATGACCCCGAAACGGCAGCACCCGAACCTGTTGCCCCCGAAATGCCGGCGGAAACAGCCCCCGCCGCCGCGGTTGAACCCGCTGCCGAACCTGCCGCCGC
>JAZLFB010000081.1:0-2818 GCA_045615585.1 Akkermansia sp. | reverse complement strand
AAATCCGGCCCGGAACTGATAGACTCCCTTTAACCTCAACTTCATCCCTCTATGGGATGGCAATGATATGCAAAAAAGGGCACTGCGTCAAAAAAAGCTTGATATACACAAAATACATGCGTATAATGCCGTTATGAGTTGTTTCAGGATGCATCGAAAACATTTGGTTCTCGTAGTGGTTGTATGTCTTTATTTTGTTCAGCTAATTTTATGCTGTTACAAATCTTTGTACCCTGTCTATGAGATAGAAAAGTTTCCGTACAAATTGGAAGTATATGGAGAAATAAGCGTTGTAGATTTTGTGCCATACCTAGGTATCATCTCATTATCAATAAGTGGAGACCAAATTATACTCATAAAGAAGGTCGTTCAACGGGGCGAATCATGGGAACTAAGAGTGGATACAGGAGAGAAAACTCTTGATTGGGAGAATACATATTTACAAATTACCAACTATGGAGAATTAAATCAGGGTGTTCAAGTAATGAGGCCAGACATGCCAGGCAACCCTGATTATTCTATTATATCGGCTTCAGACTACATATTTCATAATTTATAACCCAAAATCGCTGAAAAAATGGTTTGACAAACAATACTCCCTGGTGGTATAAAGAATCCACCCTCTGTCAGAGCGGCTTAAGAATGGCCGCCAACTGTCAAAAACAGGGGGGCACCATACCATAGACTTGCAAATCCGGCCCGGAACTGATAGACTCCCTTTAACCCAAACTTCATCCCTCTATGGGATGGCAATGGCTTTTTATAAAAAAATAATATAGTGAGAATATGGAAATGCAATTCAAACTCTTCAACTTGGGTGGCGGCGCTAAATTGTTTTTAATGTTAAACATTATTGTATTGTTGAGCAGTTGTGGTGTGCGGTCGCTTGATAACGCTGATAATCATAAAAAATCCCGTGTTGCCAGAGAAAGCATTTCAGTTCCAATGCTACAACCAAAGGCACAGGTTGCATTGGACAAAGTGTTATCAGAAGGTCTAGTGCAAGAAGAATTTGCAGATGAAGACATTAGCCCATATTTACAAGATGCAACATGTGAAACGAAGTACGTTTTGCGCATACTGACGAATAACAAATGTTATCTAGGTGATTGTAATAGTATTTTACGTATAGCTATACTGCCTAATTTGTGCAAAGATTTGGATGAAATATTGAAACAACAATCGCCGACTGATAGCACTTTAGATCACGCTATTTGGATGGCTTCAAAATTAGAACTTAACAATTTAATTTCATTTTTGATACAAATGGGGGCTCCTGCAAATAAATATGCGCTAGGTTTATAAGCGTAGACTTTGTATCTCTTTGAATATTTTTGGGGTGAGTTGGTTTAAGCCATAACAACTCTCGTCTTTCCGCCCGAGTTCAAATCCCTTTCGCCTTCCCTTTTTCCCACCCGCCCTTTTTTGGCATGTCCCAAAGGAAGGGAAGGGCTGGTTTTCTAGAGCGCCTGCCCCATACGGCGGTATCCTGTCTACACGCGCAGTCGGGATTTTCCCTCGAACTTCCTTTCCCACGGCTCGTTACCTCCCCGCAGTTGCTTCGGGCGCGCCGCTCGCGCCCTTACCCTGCGGGCAGAAGCTGCGCTTCTGGCTAATCTGCCTTACAGCCGTCGGCAGCTTTGTTCTTCAGGTATGGGATTCCGCATCATCGCGGCTTCGCACGGACTTTCACCGCAGTACGCATATCGCGTCAGTCGTACCCACAAATGGGCGCAGCAATTATTTGCTGCGCCCATGATTAATCTCAACTGCTAAAATCTAATGATTTCAAGCAGCATTTTCCATATGCTGATAAAATAATCTTTTGTAAACTCTGCCCCATGAATACAACTTATTGCAATAGGGAAAGCTATAACAAATCCAAATATACCAGCAAGTAAATTAATTATGATTTTTTTCATATTATGAGATACTACATTTGACACCTTTGTCGATGCAATTTTTTCCTGCGCATTCAGCAGGATTTGGTTTTTTATTATCGAGCCACTTGTAAAACTTCAATTTCTTTCCAGTTAAGGTCAGTTCACATATGTATTTTGCCTTTCTTACACGGCTTTTTCCGTGTTTTTGCAGCATGCCCACATACTGGGATACTTGCATGTTCTTGTACACTTTTGGCGAACTTCCTTTTCAGCAATTTCGCCTACAACATGGCACTCATTTTCTATGAATATACCCGCATAAGCACCTACAACAGCACCTGCAATAAATATGATTACAGGGATAACCCACAGTCCTTTCACATCTGTAAAATAAGAAGGGGAATTTTTTGCAAACAAATAATCATTTAAATCTTTTCGTTCTTGGTCAAAATTCCTCCCCATCCATCGACCATCCACCGGGTTATAGTGGCGGTAGTTGTAGTAGATGAGAGCGAGTTCGGTGTCGTTGAACTCACTGGACCACTGGATGGGTTGTTCTACATCCCCTGAGGATGCTACCTGACCATAGGGAGAGTATGTGCAGGCTGTTCGGATGTAGCCCTGCTGGCCGTAGACCTCGCAGATGTTCTTCGTCAAGTCCCAGCCATAGGTGTACCATGTGCCGTCCTTCTGGATGGCCAGGGGGCGGGTGGCAACATCTTGTGTCGGGTCCCAGGTGATGAGCCAGATGCAGGGATGGGCGGGGCGCAGCAGGTCGCAGGCTGCTATCTGGAGATAGCCGCGGTACAGGTAGCGCTGGTGGAGCGTGACGGTACCGTTCTCCGTGACTTTCTTGGTGGCACGGCGGCCCATGTAATCGTAGGTGCAGGCCACGCTCACGCTGTTGTCGTCCTTGGTGAAAAGGATGGGGCGGC
>JAZLFB010000080.1:0-5138 GCA_045615585.1 Akkermansia sp. | reverse complement strand
CGCCAGCGAGGCCTTCCTCTCCTCCACCGGCTGCGGCCTGCGCATCGGCCTGCTGAACCACCTCAACGCCAGCTTCACCATGGCCATGCCCCTCAAGAAACACATATACAACCTGCGCGACAACAAGCCCCACTGGCTCTTTGCCGTCACGGCTGAATTCTAACACAGCACATGAAAAAGTCACTCTTCATTTCCAGGCTGCTCCGGGCCTTGCTTGCATTTGCCGTTTTCTCCCAAGTGCAGGCAAAAGACATTACGCTAACAGACAGTGATTATCTTGTCGATCCAAATGAAGGATATTGGTACTGGAAATATTGGGATACACAAACGCAGCTGTACTACTTGGCCTACGACTTCCATGTCAAGACGGACAAGGCGCTAGTCAGGAATGCCGGCCTGTCCGGGCCTGTCTATATATACAGTGGCGCGAAGCTCACGCTGGCGGCTGCTGATGACGATGGAAACAAGGCTGGTGAATTGCTGCAGAACACGGGCAATAGCTCCGACTCGAAGATATGGAAAATGTTGTATGAATGGGGGCCCTCGTACCGCCTGAGTATCAACATGAAGGACAACTCTGCCCTGGACTACCGCGATCAAGAGCTCTATCTCGGTGTGCTCACCATCGATAAAGGAGCCCATGTAGAGATTACGGCGGGTACGTTTGCTGCGAGGGCCATCGGCAATTGGGACAATGATTTCACCATCACCGCCAACACCAGCATCCAGAACAGCAGTGGTGGTGCGCCAATCCTGTGGCTGGGGAACTTGCACACAAGGAGCCTTACCTTGGAACGCTCACTGAATGTGAATCTAACCGTCGCGCGGGATTTGGATAGGTACTCTCCCTTTATTGATTCGACAGGGAAATTCCATATGCCCTATGGCGATAACATCCTCCCGGTTGGCGGCTGGGATCCGGATTTTCACAAGACGCGGCTGGACGGTGGCGCCATTTTATTGCCCGCCTTCAGCGACAACACGATTGAGGGTTATTTGAGGGGCACCTCCAAGATATATCTCGGTAACAAAACCCGCTTGAACGGCTTGGAGCGCAGCCGTGGCGATGGGGGCACCGATATCAGCTGGCTGCTCAATGACATCGTTGTTCAGCAGCGATGCGAGGCGGAGATGAACAAGGGGTACTACGGTGGCACCGTCACCATGGAAGCCTACAGTTCCCTGAAATTCGATGTCATCCCTATTCCGGCGGGAGTGGATGACAAGCAATGGGCCGGCGGCGCCAAGGTTGTCATGACAGGCGATAACACGCTGAACCTTGCCGGCAGGACCACCAATGTTACATTGGACGCTGCGGCGGGCAGGTGGAACACTGTGACAAACGGCGTGTTCACGGGTACGGCCACGGTTGGGACCGGGGGCTCGCTAAAACTGGATTGTGCACTTGACGGCAATCCGGTGATGAACATGAAAAGCGACGCCAAGCTGTTTATGCCCGAGAGGGAGTTGCACTTCGGCGCACTGACAATCAATGCCGAAGGAAAGATCACCTTTGCCCTGAAACCAGGCGCTCCCATCAACGGCGACGTGAATATCAAATACACGGGAATCGACATGGGCACCGCGCCGGTGGCGGAAATCGTATATTGGACTAGCAACGGCAACACGTTTTCCCTTGCCGGAATGCACGGCATGTTCATCAACAGCACGGTGAATGGAAACACGAGGATAGACACAGACACTGCGGTGAACTTCAATGGGCTTGTCATCAAAGATGCACTGCTTGTCAATTACACCAAGGAAACCCTCAGCACGTATGCAGGGTGGGATGTGGACATGGGTGAGGAGGTGACGGGTAATCTGACTGTCAATGCCCTCAATGGGCGGGTCAAGGTAGGTTCCCTCTACGGTACGGGCACTGTGAACGCGCTCGATATCCAAGTTGACTCCTTCACGGGAGACCGCCTTGAGCTCCGGTCAAACCGCTCCGTCACCTTGGCCGGGGATATCGACGCCTCCGACAAACTGGTGGTCTCCGATTTGAATTCCGGCAAGGCGAACGTCTTCATTCAGGCCTCCATAACGGCGGCGAATGCGATTTCGCTGGAGGGAACCTCCATTACGGGCGGCAATGACAATGAAATCTACTCTGCGCCAAGCTACAAAATCAATGCTCAGGAATCCATCGACCTGGGCGGGACTTTCCTGGGCGGAGACTTGACCGTCACCGCCGGAAAGGGTATCTCCCTGGGAGCCGTGGGGATTTCCGGTGAGAGTGTTCACAGCGCGTACATCACATCCACGTCCGGCCCCATCGCCGTGAATTCCTTCAATGTCGGCAGCACCGGTACCATGCAGCTGAATGCCCGCGACCAAATCATCTTGGGCAGGGAGGTGCCAATCGGCGAGCAAATGCCGGTCTTCCGGGGCAACGTGATTGTCAACTACACCGGTGATGACCACGTGCAGGATAGATCTGACGTGGTGATGAACGGCATCATGAGAGGCAACTTGACGGTGAATGCGAACGGTGGGCGTGTGAGTGCCGCCAGCATCGAGGGCTCCGGCAGTATTGCCGCAAAAAACATCTATCTGCTCTCGTTCAGCGGCAGTACCCTGGTGCTCAAGGCAAACAACTACATGACATTGAAGGGAAACGTGGCGGCAACGGACACGCTGCAGTGCGACGGGCTGGATAATAAATACGCGAATATCACGTTCTCTAGCTCCCTTACGGCGACGAACCGGATTTTGCTGAACGGCAACAAAATTTCCGGCGATTCCGCTGGCTTTTTGTCCTCTGAGCGCTATGATATCAATGCGCGGGATACCGTCGCGATAAAGCAGACATTTCAGGGCGGGGAGGTAACCATCGGTGCGGTGGGGGATGTTTCTCTGGGCACTGTGGGAATTTCCGGGAATAGCGTCAGTTCCGCGAATATCAGTTCTTCCACGGGCTCCATCACCATGGGTGATTTCACCGGCGGTTCCCTGGTGGCATCCGCAGCAAATGGAATTTCCATAAAGAGCGCCCGTATCGCCGGCAGCCGGGAGTCGAGCATCACTTCCGGTACAGAGGTTGTATTCAAGGGTGAAGCCAACTTGCAAAACACCAAGGTGAAGGCACCGCAGGTTTCCCTTGGGGGGGCGCTGGTCCTGACCCGGCAAAGCCGTATTGAGGGGAGCGTGATTGCAGCCGCCAAGTACGGTGTCACGGTGGAGGATTCCACCATCACCGGGACGGTTGGCGGAGCCAAGGAACTGAACCTGGTGAACGCCTCCCTTGGCGGTGCGGTGGGTTTCACCTCCCTGGATCTCAAGGGTGCATCCCGAATCAATGCCGACCTGACGTTGGCAAAGTCCACCGTGCTCTCCTTTTTCCTGGATGCCGCCAACAGCACCACCCCGGTCCTGACACTGAACGGGGTATTGTGCCAAAACCCCACAGCCCCGGTGGAGAGCCTCATCATCAGCCTGGACGGGAACGGCAGTTTGGAAACAGGGGAGCGGTATGCCCTGATATCCCACAGGGGCCAGGCTCCGGATTTCTGGAACGAGGGATGTGTGACAGTCATCGGGATGGAAGCGTCGACAGACGACCTTTTCTGGCAGGATGGCACCCTGTACTTCCGCTGCACCAAGCCGGTTCTGCAAACGGCCACCTGGACCGATGCCACCAAGAGCGGCATCTGGGGCGGGACCGACCGAAACTGGGTTCAAGGCGATTACGAGTACTCGTACAAGGACGGGGTGGAGGTGGAGTTCGGTGATGAGGGGAGCGGGATTGTGCTGCTGAAGGGAGATCTTGCGCCCACCAACGTGCTGGTGGACAACAGTGAAGGACATGACTACTGGTTCATGGGTGATGGCAGGCTGGTTGGCCCCACGGCACTCGTGAAAGAGGGCGAGGGGGTGCTCACCCTGTCCAATAACAACGCTCATACCGGAGGCACCATCATCCGCGAAGGCTCGGTGGTGCTGGACGGCTCCGCCCACAGCTTGGGTGAGGGAGCGGTCGTTCTGGAGGGGGGGCTGCTCGATCTCGGCGGCAACAGCATCTCCAATGATGTGTACCTACGCTCAGTGGACCCGGACTCCTCAGCTTCCCCGATTGACAACGGCACCCTCACCGGCAACTTGATTCTGGAAGACGGCGTTTCCTTCACGGCAACCAGCGACAACCTCAATATCACGGGCACGGTCACCCTGGGTGACGGTGCATGTCTGGTACACCGCGCAAAGCTCAGCGCCAACATTATCTTGAACGGGGAACGTGCCTCCATTGCGGGCCGTATCAACGGAGACATCACCGGAACCCACACTGAGAATCTTACCGTGGTCGGCTTACTGAGCTGCACCGGCATCGTCACCTTGGCAGAAGGCGCCACGCTGGATATCAACAACAATCGCATCAACGGAACCCTGACCCTGGCGGGCAGCAATCTTACCCTGGTTTCCGGTACGATTGAATCCTTGGCATTGGCACCGTACTCGAGCGCGACTATTGACCTGATTAAACGGCCCAGAATCACCAAGGGAATCACGCTGATGGAAGGTTCCGCCCTGAATTTGAATCTTTCCACCTCGTATTGCGATGTTACCTTGGCAGGCTCCGCCAGTATCGGTTCCGGTACGATTGATGGATCCCTGAACGTGGGAGATTCCATGATGCTGACCCTATTCGGCAATATTTCCGGGGGCGGCGATGCCACCTTGGGTGACAATGCCGTACTGAACCTGAACGGCTACCAGTTTGGCAAACGCGTGACTCTGGAAGGCTCTGCCTCCATAGGCGGTGGAGCGCTCAACGGCAGCCTCACCGTGGGCGGGGGCAAGACGCTCCAGTTGTTCGGCTCGGTTGAAGGTACGGGTGGCATCTCTCTGGGCGAAAACGCCGTGCTGGCACTGGGCGGCCACACCCTCTCCAAGGCTGTTGCACTGGAGGGCTCAGCCACTATCGACGGCGGAGCCATCAACCGCGGCGTCTCCGTGGGCGAGGGCAAGACACTCACCCTGGGGGGCAACCTCTCCGGAACGGAGGCCGTAACGCTGGGTGACAACGCCGTGCTGGCGCTGGGCGGCCACACCCTCTCCAAGGCCGTTGCACTGGAGGGCTCAGCCACCATCGGCGGCGGTGGAGCCATCAACGGCGGCGGCTCCGTGGGCGGGGGCAAGAC
>JAZLFB010000079.1:0-5399 GCA_045615585.1 Akkermansia sp. | reverse complement strand
GCCCAGCTCATGTATGAGCCCCAGACCTACGGCCTCTCTCCCAACACCGTCATCCACAGCAAATGAACCTGCAAGATTCCGACCTAAAAGGTATATTTTCATAATAAGATGCCGTTTCACATGCCTCTACTGGATGAATATGTAAAAGAAAGTCGAAAATTTTAACATGAGGCCCTTCTCGTGTTAAAATTTTCCATTTTTTTTAACATGAGAAGCACATGTGTCCCTATAATTTTTGGAAAACCATAAATTCGTGTGGTGGGGTGGATAAAACGCAAAGCGCATCTTGAAGGTTTAGAGACATGCAACGGGAGATGCCATCCACCCCGCAGAGCGGGGTTCGGCACGGAGACGTTAGGACGGTGGTTACCCCCAGCGCTTCCGCGCTGGGCTAACTTTGAGTCGCCATCGGAATGGCTCCACATAGAACGCGCCCTTTGGGCGCGTTCCTCCGTAAAGCCCCGCTCTGCGGGGCATGCGCTGGCGCGTGTTTGAAGAATCCTTTCATATGGCACGGTCCATTACTGTTGCAGCCATGCGAGCGCGGAAGCGCACGCTGGCATTGTGCCCCACCGATTAGGGGGCACTCACAGAAAATCGCCCCAGGCAACCGCCAGAGGGTGCCCCACGGTGACACGCCTGCCTTGGCGTAGCCCGTAGGGCGTAGACGGGTTTCGGAACCTTCAAGATGCACCTTGCGTTTCATCCGCCCCACCTCCCGAATTCACTGATTTGCAACACTCTTTGGGACACATGCGCATGAGATGCCATATCTTGCTTGACAGAGGGAAACACGGTGTTTAATATGAAGCGTTGACATCTTTGCTCTAAGCAATAACGCGGGAACACGGCGTGGTATTGACATAGAAGAACACCATGAAAGAAAATCACACAAAGGCAATGAGGTATTTGCGCGGCAGCCGGCTCACGGCGGTATGTATAGCTGGCTTGGCCGCAGCGGCATACCTGCCTTGCAGCATCCTTGCTGCCGGTGAGCCGCAGCGGGAAGCGGCGGAACTGCCGGCCATAGGGAAGGCCGCCATGGCGGTGAAAAGTTGGCGGTCCCACTTGTCCTACAGCATCCATTTCAATGCAGATGTATCGGCGGAGGATGCCGTGGATTCCCTCTGCGCCGCCATTGAACACTGCCGGCGCAAGGAAGGCGGCAGCTTCTTCCAGCTGGGCTACAGGCTGCATGAGGTACCGCGCTGGGGAGAGGAATTCCGCAAATTCTTCAAGGCGAGCAGATGGTACGCCCCCCAGCAAAGGATGCACGCAGGGGAGGCGCCCGAGGCCCGCCAGGCGTATGATGCCTTTGTGCGCGCGCAGTTGAAGGCAAAGGGCGTGGACCTGCCTTCCTCCGTGCTGATTGTGATTGATGATTTCCTCTTTGAGGTGGATGGAAAGCTGCTAGGCGACGTGCGCCTGCTTTTCAACTACCGGGACGGCGCGGGAGTGGGCGTTGTCTCACACGATGCGCTGACGCAGGCCATCATGAAGTGCGACAAGGAGGCCGTGAGACGGATTATCCAGGGCGGAACCTCACCGAACCGGCGCGTGGAATACAAGATGTACGAGAGCCGCATCTCCCTGCCGCCGCTGGCGGAGGTTATCTGGCACCACGGCGGCGGTTTCCCCGACAGAGAGAAGACCAAAGCGGCCTGCGAGCTCATCGAGCTGCTGGTGGAGCTGGGCGCGGATCCCAACATCAACGTGCTGCACGGCAGCACTCCCCTGCACATGGCGGCCGGGAAATATGCAGAGGGTATTGTGGAGTTCAGCTTCTTCGGCGCGCTCATGGATTGCGGGGCGGACTGGAACATCAAGAACGATGATGGGGAAACACCCCGCGACTGTGTGCGGGAAAACCTGATGGATTGAGTTTTGTGCAAAAGACGCAAGACCGCCCGGCCTCGCCAAGGAAGCCGGGCGGCTCTGTGAACGGGGGGCCGGGGCTTAGCAGTCGCGGATGGCCTCCAGGGCCTGCTGCAGGTCCGCGATGATGTCCTCTGCGTCCTCGATACCCACGGAGAAGCGGATGAGGTCCGGCTTCACGCCGGCTTGGATGAGCTGCTCATCCGTCAGCTGGCGGGACCATAAATAATGAAAATCGCAAAAAAACGGCTCTGCACTCTATAGGCGGTTGATTTGCGAAAGAAGTGGCGTATAGTGCGAGCATGAGTGTTGGGCAAAAGCAACATTGCAATGTTCAGTTTGGCAAACGTATTGCTTGCTTGCGCAAGGCGAAGCATTTATCACAAGAGCAACTCGCACTTGCAAGCGAAATCAACAGAACATACATGGGAGCCATTGAAAGGGGCGAGAAAAGCCCTTCTCTCAATGTAATTGTCAGGATTGCCGCAGCCCTTTCGATGAGTTTAACTGAATTATTCAATTATGCGTAATTACATTATTAATACGGCTGTCAATATTACTTATGAGGGTATCATCGCTATATCTGATGATGAGTTGTTGGCCTCCATAAATAATACTAACGATTTCATAAAAAGGTTGGGGGAGATGTCGCACAATAATGGTATTGACATTTTTTCCTTGTTGGGGATGCGTAACCTGAGTGGCTTTGTTGGTGAAAGTTTTGGCAAAAATATCGTCCGATGCTCGAATGGAAAATTAGAATCCAATTTACACCAAGACGGCTATCCAGATTTGTTACTTGTTGACACACCTGAGAAAAAATCCTACTACAAATCCTTGTATACAGAAGTGAATGGAGTGAAACACCCAAACAGTAAGGCAAACTTTAGTCCGTATTGTTATGGAGGCATTGAGGTAAAGGCGACATGCGGCTCAGTTCCAATTGGATCGGTAACGCAGCCGAAGTTGGCTATGGGAGAGCAAAGAATAGATGTACTGACAGGTTTCGATTGGAAAGCGCATCACAGATCAACTAACCACCTCTTGGGCATATTGTGGGATTTTATTGAGGGAATGCCGCAAATTGCAGCTTGTTTTTACCAAGATGCGTTAACCATCAATGATTGGGGCAAACTTGTAAAGCCGCGCAATGGCGGTGGTAGAACGACAAGCGTGTCTACCATGACTCCAGCAGGAGTGAAAAAAATGTGCTCGAACTGGGCGGCAGTATTGGATGACGAAAAGTACATTCACAAACTGTCTGCCTCTAAGTGGATTGGCCGCAATATCAAACCGTGAAGAGCATATCGTACAAACATACTCCTCGCATAGGGTGTTAGTCGCTGGAAATTGCTAAAAGGTGTTTAGCGATTTCGTCAATGACAAGAGGAGGTACACTCTCACCGATTGTATCTCGTATCAGGCCATCTGAAGCCATTTCGCCATTCAAAACAAAGGAATAAGGATATTTTGAAATAGTTTGAATAATGAGGCCTTCGTACAATGAAAGGACGCGGTTTTGTTCTGGGTGGAGTTTATTGTCGGAGCATGCATATTGAAAGTTTTGTGTTAGCGTGCTCGCCGGCTCATCCCAATTCATCCTTTTGTAAGCACTTGTGAAAGCTTTCATAATTCGCTTTTGCCCTGTAGCCTTATCGATTGTGTACGGCCTGGGTAGCAAGGACCCGCATTTTTCACAATACAGAGGAGTATCGATTTTTGCTTTATTGACTCCCAGTGAATCTTGCATTGTACCATGCATACGGTTGTGTGTATAACCACACTTCGGATTCACGCATTGGTTGTTGAGGGCTGTTTGTCCTTCTGGCGTGTTGGATACCCAAAACAGCTTCTTTTCATCCAAGAGAGGCACTTTGTGCAACGGGTTGCATGGGTCTATATTTTTTCCTCTTTCAGCACTTAAATGCGGCAAATTATAGATTACATCACGCAAAGTTTGCCATTGCTTGGTCAGCAGATTTCCCTCTTTGCCATAGCGTTTCTCAGGTAGTAGCGTTCCCTCTTTTTCCAGGATTGTTTTTGCCTTTTCGTCCCTTGTAAGAATTGTAATCAGCCTTTTCCTGTGTTGGGGTACGCCATAATCTGCGACATCGATTACTTCAGCTTTGCCTCGATAAGCATCATTCAACTCTCGAAAAACGTAATCGGGAATCTTGATAAGTTTCTCATTTCCATCTTGTATAAGAGTATTCAACATATTCGGGACATTTTCAAAAATGACCCATCTCGGATTTAGTGCCTTTACGATTTCAATTGCGGGAATAATCAATCTATTGCGCTCGTCAAATTGAGGTCTTATCCCTTTCTTGAAATTTCTGAGCATCGTTCCCATGCCGTTTGAGGACATGCCTTGGCATGGTGGTGTCGCTAAAATAACAAATGGCGGCTCTTTAAAGTTATTATTATAATATGTGATGATTTCATCCTTCAAATCCCATATATTACCGCAAAAACCCTTGGCTCTCTTGTTGTTGGAGATAAAAAGGCGCATGCGTTCTTCTAGCAATTCACATCCAATTACGGTTTCGATATTATTGGCAGACAATCCCAAATCTCCAATTCCCGAAGAACAAAACAAGCTAATAGCTGTACGGGAATTGGATGTTTGGTCGCTCTTGAATACAGGCATCGCCATTGGTTAGTTGCTCAGCTTGCGTGATATGAATTGTGTTGAAGTTTGGAGTTTGGTATAGGTGCTTTAAAAACCTGAGCCTATGTTTTATCTTTATTCTCCTCGCATGCGGTTTTTATTGGATGGCCTCCAGGGCCTGCTGCAGGTCCGCGATGATGTCCTCTGCGTCCTCGATACCCACGGAGAAGCGGATGAGGTCCGGCTTCACGCCGGCCTGGATAAGCTGCTCATCCGTCAGCTGGCGGTGGGTGTGGCTGGCGGGGTGGAGCACACAGGTGCGGGCATCCGCCACATGGGTGACGATGGCGGCGAGCTTGAGGCTGTCGATGAATTTGATGGCGCGCTCGCGGCCGCCCTTGATGCCGAAGGTGACCACGCCGCAGGAGCGTCCTCCATCAAACTGGCGCACGGCGAGACTGTGATAGGGGTTGGTGGGCAGGCCGGAGTAGTTGATCCAGGCCACGTCCTCCTGCTTCTCCAGGAATTCCGCCACCTTCTGGGCGTTCTCGCAGTGGCGGGGCACGCGCAGGTGCAGCGTCTCCAGCCCCAGGTTGAGCAGGTATGCGTTGAAGGGAGAGGGAATGGCACCCAGATCACGCATGAGCTGCACGGTGCACTTGGTGATGTACGCCCCCTCGCCGAAGGACTCCGTGTAAACGAGGCCGTGGTAGGAATCATCCGGCTGGGTGAGCCCGGGGAACTTGGTGGCCGCGCGCTTCCAGTCGAACTTGCCGCTGTCGATGATGGCACCGCCCACCTGCTGGGCGTGTCCGTCCATGTACTTGGAGGTGGAGTGCACCACAATATCCGCGCCGAGCTCAATGGGGCGGCAGTTGATGGGCGTGGCGAAGGTGTTGTCCACAATCAGGGG
>JAZLFB010000078.1:0-5344 GCA_045615585.1 Akkermansia sp. | reverse complement strand
TGTTGCTTACCCCGTTGGCATGCTGGGTGGTATACTTGTTGTGGCCCTTGGTGAGGGTTCGTGCTGCTGCATGGGTGCCGCTGAACTTTTTCGGCAGGATTTCCTATGAGATGTATATCCTGCAGGGGCTGTCCATCAGCTATCTTTCTGGCTGTGGATTGCCCTGCGCCAGCCTATTGCTGATTGCCGCAGCGGCTGCCGTGGGGTGGTGTGTGTGGAAATTCGATGCTTTCGCCTCTCCCAGGCTGTTGGCATTGCTGCAGCGTTACCCGAAAAGTTCCTTGTAAAGGATCTTGCCCGTGGCGGAGCGGGGAATGCGCTCTACAGGAACAATCTTGAACTGTGTGCGCATCAAGTGCCAAGTGTCTTTCAGGTAGGCAGAAACCCTTTCTTTATTTCCGGCATTTGTGATGGCCACCAACAGCTTGCCATCCGTGCCTCCGCACACGGCTTCTATGCCCATGCGGAGAAAGTGGCCATCCAATTCGTCCAGGCTGAACCGGTTGCCTGCTATCTTCAAAAAACGCTTCAGGCGGCCCGTGATACGGTACAGCCCATCCGGCCCGCATACGGCTACATCCCCGGTGTGGAGCACACCCTTGTTCACGTCTCCCAAGGCCAGTTGTTCCCGGTTTTCCGCGTAACCCATGCAGACGTTCGGCCCGGTATACACCAGTTCTCCCTCTTCTGTTCCCGGGTCTGCGGCAATGGAAAATGTGCCGCCGGGAATGGCGATACCGATGGAATCCGAGTGCTCCAGCGCCAAGTGGGGCGGCAGGTAGCTCATGCGCGCAGTGGCTTCCGTCTGCCCGTACATCACGAAAAAGCGGATGCCTCTCTCATGCGCCCATTCTGCATAGGTGCGCACTTTCTCCGCGCTCATGTGGCCGCCGGCCTGGGTCATGTACCTCAGTGCGGGCATGGTGCGTTTGCGGAACCCTACGGCTTCCAACATATCGTATGTGTACGGTACCCCCGCCAGGGAGGTGGCTCGGCATGTGTCGCACAGTTTCCAGAAAGCGGGGCTGATGATGGAATCCTCGGTGAGCAGCAGGGCCGCTCCCGCCTGCAAATGGCTGTTGAGGATGGAAAGCCCGTAGGAGTAGTAGAAAGGCAGGTTGGTGACAGGGCGTTCCGTTTCGGAAAGCTCCAGGTACCCTGCAATGGATTCCGCGTTGGCCTGCAGATTGGCCGCCGTGAGACGCACCAACTTGGGAGACCCCGTGGAGCCGGAGGTGGAAAGCAGTACGGCCAAATCTTCATGCATGGGCATGTTTGAAGCGTTGTCCATATGCCGCAGGGCGTATGCTCCGTCCTCCCCCGGACCGTATATGTAGTTCGGCATGTATGTGGCCACCATGCGTGCAAGCATGCTTTCGTTCATCTCACTGCCGATGAGCAGGCATACATGCCCATGGCGCAGGCAACCCAAATAGGCTGCCACTGTTTCGGCATTGTTCCCGGAGCGGATAAATACCAGGCTCCGTCCCTTCAGGCGTGCTGCAAAGGCATCCGCCGCAGCGTAAAGCCCTGCGTAGCTCTGCACGGAACCGTCTCCCTGGATGAGCGCGGGTGCCTGCAGTTTGCCATCCCTTTGCCAGAACGGGGGCATTACAGCAATTGGTACAGTTCCTGCCAGGTGGATACGCCGTTGAAGGTGTCTATATCCAAATCCACGCCGTGGCGGTCATGCATGAGTGTCACGAGTGTCAGGAAGGTCAGGGAATCCCATTCCTCGTATTCCCGGAAGTTGTCTTCCATCTTGATGTCCAAATCATCAAGCTCCAAGGCTTCCTTGATTTCTGATAAGAATTCCTCGCTGGTCATGGCTGTAGTTTATCAGTTTGAACGGGTAGTGTCAACCAACGGCTTCTTTCGTCCGGGTCCGCCCAGTATCTTGGGCAATGGTTTGATGGAGGCTGGATTGCCGGAGGCATGGTGCCCGGCCGGGATATCCTGGGTGACCACCGTCCCGGCTGCCACCACGCAGTTGTCGCCGATGGTGACGCCGCTGAGAATCATGCAGCGCGCGCCGATGAAGCATTTCTTGCCGATGGTGATGGGGCGGCCGGAGCGGACGGTACGGATTCTCCATCCTGTTTCCGGTGAGAAGTTGTGCCCTTCTGAATCGTACACGAGCGTATCAGGGCCTATGATGGTGTATTCTCCAACAGAGATACTGTTGCAGCATACGAGCGAGCAGCCGCTCAGGCCCACATGGTCTGCCAGGTGGATACGCGCCTCCGGTGAGAGAGTGCGTATGTTCATGGAGTGGGTGATGAGGGGATTGTGGCGCCGGTTGGAGATGAGCGTGACATCATCGCCAAGCTCCACCCGCGAACCGCAGGTTGTCTTGGTGTACGGTTTGCCGTCCACAAAGCAACCGCTCCCGAAGCGGAAGCCCCGGCGGCGCAAACACAGGCAGCGCCATGCGGAAATGAGGCGCAAAACGGCTATTTTGAATTTAACGAGCATGATGAATTGAAGTTGTTCTCTATTCTGGTGCGGCTCTTGTTTGCCAGTTTTTCCATTTTTGCGAGGATGGCCAGCTTGCGGCGGCGGATGCCCCAGCGCATGGCGTGCATGACAAGCGATGCCGCCTTGCTCCACAGCCTCATCCAGCGGGTGTTGCCGGAACCCACCACATCCCTCCATGCTACCCAATTATCCTGCCATTCGTCTGGAGGCATGGCAGAGCTGATGGCAACCCACCAGTCCTCCAGCAGGCATTGTCGGTAGTATAAGCGGGCTTCCGGTGTTGCCTTGGGGGCATGCCAGAGTTTTACATATTCGGCAAACGCTTCCTTCACAGCAGGTGTGCGCAGGCCGTGCTCCGTTCGAAGAAAGCGGGTGGAGGCATTGCCCTCCCAGTACCTGTACAACGTGGTGGGGGCGTTCAGCAGACAAACTCGGGCATCTTCCATGGCCAAACGGTTCCATCCTATGTTGTCGCCGAACATGTGAATTCCCGGCGGAAAGGGATTTTGTATGGTGGTCAGGAAATCGCGTTTGAGCACACTACTTGAGGCAACGGGCAGTCCACTCACTTCCAAAAACCAGTTGGTGATGACATGGGCATTGTCTCCAGTGGCGGGGCGCAAATCTTTTTCCTGTATGTCCGGCACCTTGACCGGGTGGGTGACAAACCATTGGATATCAGGGTGCTGTCTGATACAGCTTAGCACCAGTTCCAGATGGTTGGGCAGCCAACAGTCGTCGGCATCCAGCAGGGCCACATACTCTCCCTTGGTTTCATGGATGGCGCGGTTGCGGGCCACGCACTCGCCTCCGTTTTCCTGGGTGATGATGCTCAACCGCGGGTCTGCAATAGATTCCAGCACGGCCAGGCTGCCGTCCGTGGAGCCATCGTTTACCACCACAATCTCGAAATCCTGTACCGTTTGGTGGAGTACGCTCTCTATGGCGGTGCGGATAAACGGCTCCGCATTGTATGCGGGGATGGCAACGCTGAACTGTGGCCGGCGGGGATTCACGGGTTACTTAGGGATTGAAACGCTGCCTTTGTTTACAGGCCAGTTTTTTCATTTTTCGCAACACTGCTTCCTTGCGTATGCGGATCGCCCAGCGCATGGCATTCAGGGAAAGTTTGTTCACGAGGGTGCATACACGCATCCAGCATGTTGAAACACCGCCCACCACTTCCCGGCGTTTCGAGAAATCAGATTCCCACTCCTCCGGCAGGAAGGCTGAGGTAATGCACGCCCACCAATTGCCCAAGGCAAAACGGCGGTAGTACAGCTTTGCTTCTGGCGGGCAATCCGCTTCACGGAAAAACTCCAAATGCTTGGCCAATGCCATTTTCACCTGTTCGGTGCGCTCTCCGTGGCGGCACACGTTGTAGGTGGTGCAGGCGTTGCCTTGCCAAAAGCGGTATAGCACCGTAGGTGTTTCCGCGATGCCTATCATCGGATGCTTTTTGGCAAACTTGCACCAACCCAGACTGTCTCCAAACATCTTATAGCCAACTTGGAATAGGTCCGGAAAATCAAGCAGGCGTTCCCGTCGCATTGTCACGCACGAGGGGAGAATCAAGGCATTGCCCTCAAGATACCAATTGGTTATCATGCAAGAATCGCTTGAGATGTCAGCTAGGTGTATGTCTGTTTCGCAAATGTTTTCCACCTGTGTATAGGTAGAGGAGAACCACGCACATTCCGGGTGCGTTTCCATGAAGTTATGTGCCTGCTCCAAGTGGTTTTCCAGCCACACGTCATCGCTGTCGATAAAAGAGACGTATTTGCCGCGAGCTTCTCTGAAACCTTGGTTGCGGGCCGCACACTCTCCACCGTTTTCTCTGGTGATGACACGCAGGCGTGGGTCCGCAATGCC
Source organism: Akkermansia sp. (assembly GCA_045615585.1). Lineage (GTDB taxonomy): Bacteria > Verrucomicrobiota > Verrucomicrobiia > Verrucomicrobiales > Akkermansiaceae > Akkermansia. The sequence continues at coordinate 994 of JAZLFB010000078.1, read as the reverse complement.
TTCCAGCACTTCTACGGTGTTGTCCGTGGAGCCGTCGTTTATCACCACAATCTCGAAATCCTGCACGGTTTGTCGCAAAATGCTTTGCAGTGTCAGCAAGATAAATTTTTCCGCATTGTAGGCAGGGATGACGACAGAAAAGAGGGGATGTTTTTCATTCATTGTTCTTGCCAATCTATCAAATGTCTCAATCTGCGTCAAGAAGACTCTATTTCTCAGACAGCACTTTGCGGTATATGGGCATTAACTCTCCCACCATGGTATCCGCAGAAAGTGCCCGGCGGCACGCGTCGTGCCCGTAAGCTCCCATGGAGAGTGTAGTGCTGGCATCCCTGGTGACTGCCAGCACCGCTTTTATCAACCCCGGTACATCTTGGGGGGCAAGGATAAAGCCGGATTTTCCATCCTCCACATGTTGGGTGCTTCCGCATTGGTCGGAGATGATAACCGGCATCCCCACTACTCGGGCTTCCTTGGCAATGGTGGGGCCGGTGTCCGCCCTGCTCATATGCACTAGGGCCCAGGCTTCAGACAGCAGGTGCACCATTTCATCCCGCCCAACACGGCCAAGTGCCTTGATGTTGTCCGGCAAGCCGGGTCTTCCTGCGGGGTCTACACCTGCCAGTTTCAGCGTGATATGGGAAAGTTCGGGAGTGGAGAAAGCGGCAATAAGTGTATCCACGTTTTTCACATGGCTGTCTGCCCCTGAGTAAAGGCATACGGGGTGTTCCGAAATAGCTCTTGTGCATTCAAAGAAACGTCGTTCCACGGCGTATTCCCAAATGAAGGGGTGTATTTCCGGGCATATTTCTTGCACGCGGTCTGCCGCCCAGGGGGATTCCGTGGTCATGTAGCGGAAACTCTTCCAGACACTAGGCTCGTACCAGCTCTGGATGCGCATAAAACGAGGGAACTTGGCTCGCTGCATATAGGCGCGCAGCGCTCCCTGTACAGAGTGCAGCTTGCGCCCTTTGAAATCCTTGGCGCACAGGCC
>JAZLFB010000077.1:0-3483 GCA_045615585.1 Akkermansia sp. | reverse complement strand
ATCTCCGGCCCCTGCGCCACCTGCAAGCACTTCCGCATCTGCGGCGGTGGCTTCCGCACCCGCGCCGCCTTCGCCAACGGCAACTGGTACGGTTCAGACCCCGGATGCTACCTCACCGAGGAGGAGCGGAAGACCGCCATCCCCGGCACAGAGTAGGCGCACGCCTTAAGCCATCCCCTGCAACTCCGCGGCGATCTCAGCCTCTCCCTCCTTCTCCGCCGCGCGCAGCAGAGCCGCGCGGTAGTGCGCAAGAGCCGCCGCACCTGCCGCTCCGCGCGGTTTCAAGTACTCCACAATCACGCGAGACCTCGGGGCAGAGCCCCACTCCATCAAGTATCCCACGGTGTCAATCATCCTCTCCTTCTCTGTTGCCGGCACTCCGCGGCCGCTTCCCCTGTGCGCCACAAGAAGCTCAACGATGCCGATGTGCCTCTCTATCGCAGCATCCATGATTTCGCGCTCTCCCGCGAAACAACCATGATCCAGCAGATAAATGGCAATCTCCCTGTTGCCATTCCGCGCAGACACCCGCAAACTTTCCCATGTGCCCTCCGCGCCATGCTCCAGCAGCAGGCGGACGATTTCCAGATTTCCCCTCATCGCCGCCGTTTCCATCGGCCAGCGGAAACGCTTCCGCGCATTCGCCTCCGCTCCACGCCCCAGCAGAAACGCCACCATCTCCACCCTGCCCTTCCGTATGGCATAATGCAGCGGCATGCCGCTTGACGCATCACAGGCATTACATCCGCCCCACGCTCCAGCAGCAACCGCGCCGCCTCCACCACCCCGGATGCCGCCGCCGCATGTATCGGCAGCACCCCTTGCCGCACCTGCTCCGCAGGCACCGCCAGCATCTCCACAACCGCTGCCAAATCCCCTCTCACTGCAGCATCCCGCAGCGTTCGCCCATTCGTCATCGAATTTATTACACTTTCATTTCTTGATGATTAGAAGCGCGCAGCATACTTGATGCCCAGTTTAGAGGAAAGGGGATAACTTTAGCTTCACCAATCGGTTTCCTCCCGTTGCATATGCGCCCCTATCCAATCTCCATCCCCATCGTGGACAGCTTCCGTGTATACGTTGATGTATACCGTTTTACAACGCTTACGATTTGTTGGCAACTTGCGCAACTGTTCAACAGGAACACTATACGTAGTTCTCATATTTTCGACATACATGTCAAAAAACCACTTTTCTCCATCTAGGGCAGGATGCTCGAGCTTCGCAAGGGGAACGTCGAACCAACAACATCCTCTATACGTTCCGGTTCTCTGAGCAGTTTCACTGCAACACAAGTTATATCCTCGTCCGGCTCCCATAAAGTGCAAACCTCTCATGGAGCGCAAGAGGCTCACTCTTATATTTTTGATGGTTTTCACCACATAATTTGCGACTGGAGCAGGAGCCTTGGGAGAAGATTTGGAATGCTCCTTTTTGACAGAGCTTGCTTCATTGATTTCCCGTTCTACAGAGTTTGGGATACTCACACTGACTTCTTTAATTTTAGGCGCACTTGTGGATTTCTGTTTCTTGGATTTGCCGATATCAATGTTCGGCATATCAGCCAATAGAGCATGCATCATATCCACATTACCATCTCTTGTAGCTTTTTCGTATAAATTGTTGCCTTCTTGATCGAGCACAAGCACCTTGCTAGACACTAAGCAACACGATCCGTTCAGTTTAACATAGCCGCGCCCCTCATCCAGGCGAAGCACGGGCACAAATTCAACATAACCAGCATTAGGCACTGCATAAAACGGCCCAACCTCTGTGCCGTCCAAGTATTTGATGAAATAGTGCACATCCGTCTTAAACATTGATAGCGGACAAGACCTGAACATAATCCTGTGTATGCAGTTTTCATATTTCTGCTGTATTTTGATAAAGCTAGCCTCATTGTTCAAAGTCACTGGTTTTAAGCTCAAATGCTCCTGATTGTAGGGAACCTTGCAATTCACCTGGGCCTTCAAGAGATCTCGTTCCTCATTTGTTTCCAAGGCCCCGGTAATGGCGGCATCAAATAGAGATTCTACCACATCATTGGGGAAATTGGAGATACATAGGCGCTTTGCACATCCCCTGGGCAGTGGCTGCCAATCACCCTGGGGCAATCGACTCCATGCCGGATACAGCAAAAGCTCCTGACGACTGGTGATAGCAGCACGGCAGCGCAAAACGACGTCTTCCGCGCCCACCAACGGATATAATTCAGCTTTCATGGCTATATATGAGTTTATGTTGTTCAAAAAGAAATTTTCACCCGATTCAATTTAACGACTGTTTTCAGCATCGGAACGCTGATATACGACTCCATTTTCTTCTTGGGCTATCAAATATGAATCGAAATGGGCAATCTCGCGAAACATTTCTGCAAAGCGATTACCGATTCCCATGAATATATCGAAGCGTATTTCGCTAAATGCCTCAAACTCCCTATCATTCATCTTGTGACGGCCATCTTGACTAAGTATATGTCTATTGACAGCGAAACAGTCATCTTCAATGGACCCGGCCGGTATCTTAAAAAACCATGATTTATTTCCTTGCAAAGCAATTAAATAGAAATCCTCTTTCAACAACGCTCTGTCCAAAGTATACCAAAAGCACTGCAAGCAACGATTATTCACGCGCCTCCTGCTGCAGTTTGCGTAATGGACTTCGTTCGCATCCGGAAAAAGAGACCTCCAAAATGCAACCATAACCCGCGCGCTTCTTCCCCTCGGGACATCATTGCACGGCTTCGGCTTTTTGCCCGTCGTCAAGAATTCTTGAATACGCGGATTGACTTTAATATCTTCTCTATTAAGTTCTTGCAGAAGATGCACGCCCTCCTGTGTTTTCACACGACTTAAAGCAACATATGTTTGTCCACTGGCAAACGCTCCATGATCACCTAAATCAATACAAACATTATCCCAAGTTTGGCCTTGCGATTTGTGAATGGTTATTGCACATGCCAATTTAAGTGGATACTGCTCATATGTGCCAATTGTATTCAAGACAAGCGCGCCATTGGCCTGATCAGATTTCACATACTCCTGAACATACCACTTCTCACGAAAAACTTCAACTTGATCACCATTATTCACTTTAACCTTTATAGAATCATCTGTCAACTCCGCCACTACTCCCATCGTACCGTTTACATACTTACCCCCTTTCGCATCATTGCGGCAGAACATCACCTTTGCTCCTTCTTTCAACCTTAATTCAGCAGGAACAACAACACTCTTTTTTCTATTCTCAAGCGTCTGCTGATTCTCGTTTTGCAAACACTGCCGTCCCATAAAAATTCAAGAAGGCACAAAAAGTGGTGGTAGGTTTTGCCAATTACACTCATAATTGGCGTATATGAAAACAACCACCACCACTGAAGGAAGGTTATCAGTTCTCGCCCAGCTTTGCAACCTTATTCCCCCGCACCTTGTGCCAAAGGTGCTGCGGAAGCTGAAGGACGAGCAGGGCGTGAAGGTGCAG
>JAZLFB010000076.1:0-31709 GCA_045615585.1 Akkermansia sp. | reverse complement strand
GTTGCAAATCTGGGGTAATACTGCTATATTCTCTCCGGTGTTTGTTTTTTGTTTCATTTCACACCGATTATGAGTGTAATCGGTACAAAGTCAAACACCACTTTTTTTATTCTGTCACCATCCCCTATGGGATGGCAATGTTTTGTATCTATATCCTTTCTATGCTGCCGTCAGGTGTAGCAGGCACAATCCCCTTCCTGCCGAATGCAGAAAGCACGCCCTGCGCGTGATTCAACCAACCCAAACAAATAGAAATCATTAAAATGAGCTACAAAAAGCCCGAAATCGTTGCCTCCAGCGAGGCTACTCAGTCCTATGTTGCCGGTTGCCCGACGGAGCGTATCCAGAGCGTTAATTGCGCGAATATGAACACGCGATGCTTGTGCGGTCCTTTGAAGTAAACCGGTAAATTCTGCTCGGCAGACAGGGAATATATTTACCCTGTCTGCCCTTTTCTTGTCTATTTCCAGAAGCCATAAATCATCTGCTCTTAGTTTCACGTATGGCATTTAACGCAGCATGATGAATTTTTCTCTAAATCAGCACACCTACCTTCGCCATGCGGGGGATGAAACCCTCCTTTGGAATAAGCGGACCTATGCATGTCGTATTCTGAAGGAAGCCCAAGTTTTTTTGCAGCCCATAGAACAAGGCGGGAAGAGAGAGCTAAACGAGATTATAGCCGAAGTGGCGCAGACCTATGCACTTCCTCCTCATGAGGTGGCGGAAGATGTGCAGAGTTTTTATACAGAGCTGGCGACAGCAACATTTTTGAACATTGATGGGGAGGAAAATATTTTCCCGTCAGGCTCGGGACATCAAAAGACATCGGCGGGTGTTCCTTTCGTGGAAAAAGAGGAAACGCCCCCTTTTCCCCTTGGCTCCTTTTATGAGCGCCACAGCTTGCCTGCCTCTCTGCATATCGACCTGACAAATGCCTGCACGGAGAGGTGTGTGCATTGCTACATTGCGGATTACAGACCGCATTTCCTTCCTTTGGAGATTGGTAGGCGAGTGCTGCGAGAGTTCCGCGAGGCGGGGGGAATGAGCGTCATGTTCTCCGGCGGCGAGTGTATGCTTCACCCTCAGTTCCGCGATTTTATCCGTTATGCCAAGGAGCAAAATCTGAACGTGATCGTGATGTCGAATCTGACGCGCTGCGACGCGGATATGGTAGCCTTTTTGGCAGAGATGCAGCCGCAGTTTGTGAACGTGTCTCTCTACAGCATGACGGCGGCGGAGCACGATGCCGTCACCACCATCCCCGGCTCTTGGCAAAAGACGATGCATGCCATTTTAGCGTTGGAAGAAGCGGGCGTGCCGGTGCGGCTGGCTTCTCCCATCATGCAGGCGAATCGCCATGCGTTGCCGGGATTGCGCGAGTTTGCCAAAGCTCACCGCATGCACCTCATCCCCGACTGTGATATTTTCGGGCAGGTGGATCATGACTGTTCCAATCAGTCCTGCGCGCTTTCCCTTGCGGAAACGGAATGCGTTTGGTGCGAACACCGCGATATATTCTACAAAGAACCCTTTTCTCCCGAACGATGCGCACCAAATGCCAAGGTGTGCGATATCGGCAGGCACAGCATCAATCTGAATGCGGAGGGAATTTTCTACCCCTGTGACGGCTGCCACGGCATTGTGTTGGGCAACGCCCATAAGCAAAGTTTTGCCGAGGTGTGGAACGGCGAGAAACTTCAGGCACTGCGTGCATTGTGCAATCGGGATTTCGGCGAGTGCAGCAGCTGCGAAAACCGCCCTTGGTGCAAGGTATGCCCCACCCGCAATTTTAATGAAACGGCGGATATGTTCCGCCATGCGCCCGAACGCTGCCTTGCCGCGCAGCTCCGCCGAAAGATTTTCAGCAACAACTAACTCTTGTATCGTATGCTTCTTCGTCTCTCCAACCAAACGTTTAAACGCCAGTTCGGCCCGTTCATGTACTTTTTCCACCGCCTTAATGCCGGTGACCGCGTGTTCCGCGATGCCGAGGTGTTTTGTGAAAAATTGACCCGCATCCCCACGGAAAAATCCGAAATACTGGATTATATTCTCTCCGTTTACACGGACGGAGATGCAGAAGAAATTTGCCGTGATTTCGATGATTTTGTAGACTTGCTACTGAAAGACGGATATCTCCTTGCGGGAGAAACACCCGCTGCCATTGATGCACAGGAACAGCACTTCACCTACAATACGGAGAAGCCTAAGACAATAGCACAGCATGAGATGGCAAAAAATGCCGAGGGCGGTTTCTCCAAAATCTCGCAGGAGGTGTTGGGGGACTATTTCCGCAAGCACCCCACGCTGTTCTCCCTGCACATGGATATTACGCAAAACTGCACGGAGCGCTGCCGCCATTGTTATATCCCTGCGTACAATCCGTTGTATCTTTCCTACGAGAAAATCTGCGCGATTTTGGATGAATTTCGCGCGTTGGGAGGTTTGCACATCACTCTTTCCGGTGGGGAGTGCATGATGCACCCGGATTTTACCCGCATTGTGCAAGCCATCCGCGAAAGGGATTGCACGGTGGGGGTGCTTTCGAATCTGACGGTGTGTACGGATGAAAAAATCCGCGTGTTGCGCGAAGCGGATGCCACGGTGCAGGTATCCCTCTATAGCATGACCCCGGAGATTCACGATGCCGTTACCTGCTTAAAAGGTTCGTGGAAGCGCACAGTTGACGCGATTATTCGCCTGCGAGCGGCGGATGTTCCCGTGCGCATTTCCTGCCCCTGTCTGCAAATCAATTACCAAGGGTATCCTGATGTCATCAAGTTCGCCGAAAGTCTGAAAATGTCTGCCCAGACGGATTTCATCATCATGGCGAAGTCAGACGGCGATTGCTCCAACCTGTGCAACCGCCTAACGATTCCGCAAACACGTGAGATTCTGGAGGATGTGATTTTGCTCGCCGTGCCGACGGAGAGCGAGTATTTTACCATCGGTAAGAAAGCGACGATGCCCACCCCGGAGGCATGGATGGCGCAGAAAGCCTGCGGCGCGGGGACCGATTCCCTGTGTCTGGCGGCCAATGGGGATTTCTACCCTTGTCCTGCGTTCGGCGATTACGTGGTGGGCAATGTGTATCAAGATTCGTTGAAAGAGGTGTGGCTGCATTCCGAAAAGTTGAATATCGTGCGCCATGCTACTAAGGCCAAATTCCCGAAATGTGCGGTCTGCAAGGACCGTGATTATTGCTCCATTTGCCTGTGTCGCAACTTTAATGAGACGGGCGATATGTTCACGCCGGCGGAGCACTTTTGCAAGGTGGCGGAGCAAAACCACATTGTGGTGGACATGAAGCAAGAGCAGATGATGCGGCAACGCCCCTGATAACCATGTTCGATGCGCACGTCCACATGGGGTATTTCCCCCGTTGCGGCAGGGAGGAGCCTTACTACTACTCCCCGCAGAAAATCGTCGGCGCGATGACACGCGCCGGGGTGGATGAGTTTATCGTTTCTTCCACCAATGCCGTTTGGGATGTCGAGGGAACAAGCATGCACGCAGAAGCAAGGGAAATGAAACGCTTAGCGGGGCAGAGAGCGCATGTTTTTTTCTGGTTAAGCCTGCGGTATCTGGAGCATGACCCGGATTTGGCAAAATTGCCGGAGGGGGTGTACGAGGGGCTGAAACTTCATGGCGGGGAATCGCCGTGGCTGCAACAGCCTGTGCAGCTGATGCGCGTGCTGAGTATAGCCCGTGAACGAGCTTTCCCCGTACAGATTCATACGGGGGAGAATGATAACGGTGTCAGCAATACCATCGGGGAGTATCTTCCGTTTTGTCGGCGTTATCCTGAATTATCCGTTGACTTGGCGCACGGCTGCCCGCATACCGATGTACCCGCTGCATTGGCAGAGCTGCCGCACCTGTATGTTGATACGGCGTTCGTCTCTCATGAAACGGTGCAAACGTGGCTGGAGGCGGGGGCGGATGAACACCGCATCATGTTCGGCAGTGATTTGCCGGCACCGCAACGGTATGAGAAAATCGGCCTTTCCGCTTACGTGCGCAGAGAAAGCCAAGCCTTTTCATCGCAGCAGCTTTTGTCCGATAATGCTAAGAGCTTTCTTAAGATTCCCATTAGGGCTTCTTTTGACCATTCCGCTGATATTGGAGTATGCTCAACATCTTCCTCTGTTACCCGACATGCCGCCGCAGCGCGGCAGAGACAACAGAGTGAGCATAACGTAGTTGACCAACTAATCGCTAATTTCCAACCCATAACATAATCATATGAATATTGTAGCAACACTAAACGCGCAACGAGGCAAAGTTCAGTTAATTGACACCGATACAGGTGCGTTTCGCGGTATAATACATGTTACCTCTTTCGGTGATATTGTCGGCACACCGCTCGTATCTGGAGATTTTCTTACAGTTCAGTATTCCGAAAACGGGCATCTGTACATGAATACATATCAGGTTTCCACCGGTGCTTTTTACGGGAGACGGCAACTTTCTTAAAGGGCATTTTTATTGTCTCCCGGATGGACGTATTGTTCATATCAGGCTGATACGCCAAACCTGACTTCCGCATCCGTTAATCTACCTGTACTGACACACCTGTTCACTTTGACACCTTTGCCAACTGTTTGATATTTGAGACTGATGAGGGCACTGCACATCTTATTCAATGAGATGTACAGTGCCGGGCTTACTTTAACCGCACATATACATCTAACATGAATACACCTATACCGCCCAATGAGGATGAGCTGCAACGGGCAGAAGCAAGCTATGCCGAAGAAACGGCGCAGCTTGAAAAGTATAAAATGGCACGAAAGTTGCTCTTGCTCGCATTCTTAGCGGCAGAGCTGTTGTTGGGACTGTTCACAAGCTTAGATTTTTGTGTAATTATGGCTGTCAGCTGCGTTGGCTGTTGGTGGTTTTTGCATGAAGTGTTGCCGGATAAGGAGGCTACTTCAACTTCTGCAGGGGCTAAAACAGCGTTTGTAATAATGTCTCTCGGCATAGGCATTACCCTTACAGCTCAAATTCTGACTCTCACCGTGTTCCCCATATGGATATGTCTTTTGGTTTATGGTCTGTTGTATATCGTCAAAATGGCGGCTCCCTCTTACTTAGAAAACCTGAAACCTGATATTCTTGCAGCTAAATCAAAAAAGAAGCAGTACGAAGACAAAAAGAAGCAATACGAAGAGCAAAAGGGACAATACGAAACAGCTAAGAAGTATCTAAACGAAGCTGCTGCGGGCAATGCGGAAGCGCAGTTCGAATTGGCTAATTTGTATGCATTCGGTCAAGGTGTGACAAAAGACATGGCTGAGGCTGCAAAATGGTACCGAGCCTCCGCAGAACAGGGTTTTGCCAAGGCTCAAACAAGCTTGGGAATTTGTTATTGCGGTGGCGGAGGGGTGACTCATGATTATGCTGAAGCCCTCAAGTGGTTCAAAAAGGCGGCGGAACAGGGTTTTGCAGCCGCACTGTGGCAGATAGGTAAACTATACCAATCGGGGAAGGGTGTAGAAAATAACGCCAAAGAAGCAGCTCGGTGGTACATGAAAGCTGCAGAACAGGGGTTTCCCAGAGCTCTGAGCAGCATGGGTGACATGTACCGATTGGGGGCGGGGGTAGAGACTGACCTCAACGAAGCTGCTCAATGGTACAAAAAAGCAGCAGAACAGGGGGATGCATGGGGGCAGTATCAACTGGGTATGATGTTCCGTGACGGCTGGTACCGAGGGAGACACAAAATTCAAAGTTTTGCCGAGGCAGAAAAGTGGATGAGAAAGGCGGCGGAACAGGGCGACCCTAAAATGCAATACTCACTTGCATATTTATATAAGTGTAAGCGTGATGATAAAGATGAAACCTTCGTTAGCGAACTCTGGGATGAGTTCGAAGCGTTGTACCGTAAAAATGACGATTCCTATGAATATGAGTATGTGTATAGAACGAATGAAATATCCTTATCATGGTTTAGAAAAGCAGCAGAACAGGGTATGCTGGAAGCTCAACTCTGGCTCATTCAAGCGTATTATAAAGGAGATTTTGTGTCTTTTCATTATTATAGGGGCATACATATAGACTATACTGAGGCTGCTAAGTGGGCAAAAAAAGCAGCAGAACAAGGCTCAGCTAAAGCAATGTACTTTTTGGGAAGGCTTATGTTGGAAAAGAACAAGACCAATGAGGCCCTTACATGGTTTTTAAAAGCGGCCCGTTTAGGTTGTGCTGATGCATCCGAACGTCTCGCTGTATATTATGAAAAAGGTTCGTACGGTGTTGAAAAAGACCTGATGAAAGCTGCGGACTTTAAGAATTTAGCAGAAGGACAAAGACTCGCACAAGGACGCTAACATTAAAATCAATTGAGAGAAAAGATAGCACCTGTATTTCGGCTTATAGTATTTATTTCACTCCTTTGAGGAAAGAGTGAGACCAAACATTTTCCAATTAGCCCAAACACAATAACATTAACACATTACAATAATTATGATTAAACTTATTATCGTTATTGCATTGATATGCGCAGGACCCGTTGGCTGGTTTATTTTATTCCTTTGGTGGCTTTGCCGTTGGTTCATTTGCCCTTCTAAAAATGTTTCGCTCAACTCAAAGCTTGAATCATGGGCAACTAAATGCGATCAAATCTACAACCCCGATAAATACAGGAAGAAGTAATGTGGTGAACTGTCTTGATGCCTGCTAAACGAGAAAGGAGCACAGAGAGCTTTAGTAATTCTCGATAACTCTCCCGCCTGATGCTATTTCTGCATCAGGCGGGAGCCGCCGCCCACGGTCTACCCAAACAGGAAGAACTGTTCCGCTACATGGTACACGGGCTGACCCATCTGCACGGCTATCTGGACTACGAACCCGAAGACCGCGCCGCCCTCTTTGCCGTCCAAGAACCGCTGGTGGCTGAATTCAGGCATTTAATCGCATAACGCGTGCAGACCTAAAAAAACCTTGCATTTTATACGTTTTGTGCTAGATTTGCTCTGTACTTCCCAAACATGGGATGTTTAACTCTTAACCCCAATCATACAAGAACATGGATATCATTCATGATAAGGACGCCGATGTGAGCGTTCTCAATGGCAAGACGGTGGCCGTTATCGGCTATGGTGCCCAGGGCCGCGCCCAGGCTCTCTGCATGCGCGACAGCGGTGTGCATGTGATTATCGGCATCCGCCCCGGCAAGAGCTGGGACGCCGCCGTGCAGGACGGCTTTGAGGTGATGACCGTGGCCGAGGCTTCTAAGAAGGCCGACATCATCCACATCCTTCTGCCCGATGAACACCACGGCTCCGTTTACACCAACGAAATCAAGCCCGGTCTGTGCGCCGGCAAGACGCTGTGCTGCTCTCACGGCTTTGCTTATGTGTTCAAGACCATCGTACCCCCCGCCGATGTGGACGTGATTATGGTGGCCCCCAAGGGCCCGGGCACCGAGGTGCGCCGCGTGTTCGAAGAGGGCTTTGGCTGCCCCGGCCTGATCGCCGTGTTCCAGAACCCCACGGGCAACGCCAAGAACGTGGCTCTCGCCATGGCCAAGGCCGAAGGTCTTACCCGCGGCGGCGTGCTGGAATGCACGATGGCTCAGGAGACCTACGAAGACCTGTTCGGTGAGCAGAACGTGCTTTGCGGCGGTCTGGTCGACCTCATGAAGTACGGCTTTGAAACCCTTATCGAGGCCGGTTACCCCCACGAAATGGCCTACTTTGAATGTGTGCACGAGGCCAAGCTGATTGTGGACCTCATCTACAACGGCGGCATTCAGCGCATGAACAGCGTCATCTCCAACACCGCTGAGTTCGGTGAATACTACAACGGTCCGCAGATTCTGGGTCCGGAAGTGAAGGAGAAGATGAAGGAATCTCTCAAGCGCATCGAAACAGGTGTGTTCGCCAAGGATTGGCTGGCCGAGGCCGCCGCCGGCGCTCCCAACCTGAAGGCCAAGCGCGAAGCTCTTGCCGAGCATCCTGTGGAAATCGTCGGCAAGAAGATTCGCAGCCTGTTCGAGCGCAACTAAACACGTTGCCGTCAACTCTGCGGTTGACAAGGGTTGCCCTGCGCAACAACAGCAAGAGGAGAGCACAATCGTGCTCTCCTCTTTCGTTTTTCCTGCTCAATACCGCAAAAAAACCGCCCGACACATGTCGGGCGGGTGATAAGAACGTTCTTGATGAACCCTTACTTCTTTTTAGGCGCAGCCTTCTTAGCCGCAGGCTTCTTGGCGGCAGCCTTCTTAGCAGCAGGTTTCTTGGCGGCAGGCTTCTTGGCAGCAGCCTTGGGAGCCAGCGTGCGGGTCTTCTGCTCCCACGTCCAATCCCAACGGTTCAGGTTGGTGAAGAGCAGAGCCAGCAGGTCTTCGCTGGCCTGGATGTCCGTCTTGTGCGCCATTTCAATGTGCTGGTGCACGTTGCGCACGGGGATGGAGAGCGCACCGCAGATGGAACCGCCCGCCGTGAACTTCTGCAGGGCACCGGCATCGGTACCGCCCGCAGCCAGCAGCTCCAGCTGGTAGGGAATCTTAGCCTCATCGGAGAGGGCGCGCATGAAGTCCACCATGCGGCGGTCGGTAATCAGCGTGCCGTCGTACACCTTAATGGCCGTACCCTTGCCCAACACCGTGCACTTGTCGTGCGCGCCGCTGCCGGGGGTATCGAACGCAATCGTAACATCCAGCGCAAAGGCAAACGTGGGGTTGATGGCGAGCGTGGCAGCGTGAGCACCGCGCAGACCGACTTCCTCCTGCACCGTGAACACGGCATACAGGTCATAATCGGGGCGTTCGCCCGCAGCAATGATAGCCTTGCAGGCCTGAACCAGCATGTAGCAACCGCCGCGGTTGTCAATGCTCTTCACGTTCAGGCAGTCGCCCATCTCCACCATGTCGCTCACACGCGTAATGGGGTCACCGACGGTGACATACTTCTCCACATCCTCCTTGCTCATGCCGAGGTCCACCACATAATCCGTCACGGCGGGCATCTTGGTGCGCTCGTCGGGGGTCATCACATGAATGGGCTTTACACCCAGGCAACCGGGCAAATCCTTTTTGCCGTGCACCATCACGCGCTGGGCGGTGAGGGTCTTGGCATCGAACCCGCCGAGGGGCAGAATGCGGATGAAGCCGTTGTCGTCGATATGGCGGACGATGAAGCCGATTTCATCCATATGGGCGGCGCACATGATGCTCTTTTCCGAGCTTTTGCCCTTAATCAGAGCGACGACGTTGCCGATGTTGTCCACCGAAATCTCGTCTGCCAGCGGCGTCATGACCTTCAGAATGAGGTCGCGGATGCCGTACTCAAAACCGGGCGCGCCGGTTGCCTCGCAAAGTTCCTTGAAAAGCTGGATATCCATGCGCGTGAATTTACTCCTTTTTCCAACGGATAGCAAGCCAAAAGCGCGTGCAACATCGGCAAACAAAAAGGGCAGCCTGTTCGGCTACCCTTTTTTTCAGTACCCCCGCGCGGGCTCGAACCGCGGACAAATTGATTAAGAGTCAACTGCTCTACCAACTGAGCTACGGAGGCTTTGCTGTTTTGCACGCTGCTCACAGACTGGTACCCCCGCGCGGGCTCGAACCGCGGACAAATTGATTAAGAGTCAACTGCTCTACCAACTGAGCTACGGAGGCACTATGTCTGTAAGCACAACACGCATTCCCAAAGGGAAGCCGCTGGTCAGATTTGAACTGACGACCCACGCATTACGAATGCGTTGCTCTACCACTGAGCTACAGCGGCGCGCTGTGTGCGGGGCAAGTTAACCACACATCGACCGATAATGCAAGCAAAATTTACAAAAATTGACAATTTTTCTTTACTTTCCCGCATTTGTCTCCCCCAGAGCCGCAAGATGACAGCACCGGACGTACCAACAAGGATGCGCGGCGTGGAAATCGACAAAGGGGGATTTGTCAGGCATCTATACGAAATGACAACAACTTTTTTCATTTACGGGTTGATTTAGGCAAACTGTTGTATACAATACAACCACAGGCACACAAAGAAAGGCCCCACTTTCAACTTCCAACGTTCAACCTTCAACTTTTTCTTGCACCTCTACATCCACATTCCTTTTTGCCACCGTATCTGCCCCTACTGTGCCTTTTTCAAGCACACGCCCGCCGATACGGATATGCGCGGCTTTACGGAAGCCGTGGTGCAGGAAGCGCGGCTGCGTCTGCCGCAGGGGTACTCGCCCGAGACCATCTACTTCGGCGGCGGCACCCCCAGCATGCTCTCCCCCACCCATTTGGAACGGCTGGTAAACGGGCTGCGCGAAACCGTGGATTTTTCCCGCGTGCAGGAATGGAGTTTTGAAAGCAACCCCGCCACCTTCACCGAACGAAAGGTGGAGCAATGGCGCGAGCTGGGCATTACCCGCGTCTCGCTGGGTGTACAGAGTTTTGAGCCCGACCTGCTCACCCTGCTGGGGCGCACCCACACGCCCGAACAGGTGGCGGCGGATACCGCGCTGCTGCGAAAGGTCGGCATGCCGCAAATCAATTTCGACCTCATGTTCTCCCTGCCGGGGCAAACGCTCGCCCAATGGCGGCACACGTTGGAAAGCGCTCTTTCGTTGACACCCGACCACATCTCCACCTACAACCTGAGCTATGAGGAGGACACCGACTTCTTCCGCCGCTACGGTGCCGATGCGGGAGATGAAGAAACCGATGTGGCCTGTTTCGAGCTGGCGGACGACCTGCTCACCGCCGCAGGGTTCCGCCACTACGAGATTTCCAACTACGCCCACGGCGACCACTGCCGCTCGCTGCACAATCTGGCCTGTTGGCGGGGAGAGGACTACATGGCGCTCGGTCCCGGTGCCGTGGGCTGCACGGCAGGCACGCGCTACCGCAATGCGGAACACACGGGCAACTACATTGCCGCGCTGAAAGAAGGGCAGCTGCCGCCCGCCTACACAGAGACGATTACCCCCGAAACCCGCCGCACGGAATTGCTGGGGCTGCTGCTGCGCACGGATGAGGGCTTACCCCCTGCCCTGTTGCGCCCGCAGGATGCCGCCTTCACCGCCTTGCTGGTATCGGAGGGTCTTGCCGACCAAGCGGCGGACGGTCGCCTGTTTCTGACCCGCCAAGGTCGCTTGGTGGCAGATGAAATTGCCGTTGGGCTGATGTAAATCTCCCTGAACAGACTTTTTTCGGTCTAACAAAAATTTTTTCTGCTTAATTTTTAAGAAATCTTAGATATTATCTTGACAATAGGCAGGAAAAAGTTTAACTTTTCCGAAACATAAGGGGGCATTATGCACCCGAAATTTATTCACTTCACATGAACCAGGGCACCGCATACCGACAGATGGAACTTGACCCGCGCACTGCGGACGGTGACCTGCACTCTCCTGAGCAAATGCGTCTGCGCATGGAGCAAGCCCGCAAGCAGGCTGCTTTTTACGAGGCGCAGAGCCAAGAATTGGAGCAAAGCACCAACCAGAAAATCCTGTTCAGTGCCAGTCTTAACGAGGTGGGCATGAATCTGCACAATGCTGCGAGCCGCCTGGACAAAGAGCTGAAATCCATGCGAGCGGAGGAGCATGATGTGGAACTGGCATTGAATTGCATGGCGAGCCACCTGAAAATCCTTTCTTCGCTCCAACCGCAGACGTGGAGCACCGAAGGTTTTTCCGCCCGTCTGCACGAAGCCATCGCCATTTTGGACCGCGCCGAGAATGATTTTAACGAAGCGTTCCGCGGCGGCGACAAATACATCCACACCGATGTGTTCCGACACAAGCCGGGCGAAGAAGAGCGCGAGCGTTTCGGCTGGCGCATGCTGCGCGAATCGTTTTTAAAGGGGCTGGCATTCCACCTGCCGCTGTTCTTCCTGCTGCTGCTCACGTGGCTCATCTACCTGTTCATCACCCTTTCCTGATTTTCACCCATGGCACGGCAAAGTTCATTCGAGAGGCTGAAAGAACTGGAGCGGAGAAGCACCCGCGCACATATGAGCGGCTATGCCGACGACGAAAGCTGGCGCGATGACGCCTATCGCTACGCCGATTACCGCCTCACGAACGATAATCCGAACAGCATGGCACCGCACGAGGATGTCGTTGACGCACGCCGCCACCGCCGCAAGCATGTGGCGGTCAACAAGGGAGAGACTGCCGGCAACAACCAACTGACCGAAAACATCCTTCTGCTGGTGTTCCTCATCGGCTCCATCTACGGGCTGTACAAGCTCACCCTCTACATGCTCACCCAATCCTGATATGTCACAACCCCTTATCGATGTCGCCTACATTGCGCGACTTGCCAAGCTGGAACTGACGGAGGAAGAAACGCAGAAATTCTCCGCCGACCTCAACCAAGTGCTGGTCCATGTGCAGCAGTTGGAGCAGTGGGACACCTCGAACGTCGAGCCGATGTACCACCCCCTGCCCGTGTTCGATGCCCTGCGCCCCGATGTCCCCGGTGAGAGCCTTCCCAATGCCGATGCCCTGCTCAACGCCCCCGCACAGGAGGACGGTCAGTTCCGTGTTCCCAAGGTGGTGGAATCCGCCCATTAACCCGCACCCCCCTTCCGACAACTCATGCAAAACGGTACCATTTCCTACTGGCGTCAGCAGCTGACGGGCGGTCACATCTCCCCCACCGAGCTGGTGGAAGAAATCGCCCGCAAGATGGAAGCGGGCAACCCCGCCGTCAACGCCTACATCTCTTGGAACAAGGAAGCCGCGCTGGCGGAAGCCGCGCACGCCGACATCTCCAAGCCGCTGGGCGGCATTCCGCTGGCGGTGAAAGACAATATCTGCATCAAGGGTGCACCCACGCGCTGTGCCTCGCGCATGTTGGAAAACTTTGTCTCCCCCTACGACGCCACCGCCGTCATCAAACTGCGCGCGGCGGGTGCCATCCCCTTCGGTCGCACCAACATGGATGAATTCGCCATGGGCTCTGCGGGTGAGAACTCCGCTTTCGATGCCACCCACAACCCCGTGGACCCCACGCGCGTTCCCGGCGGCTCCTCCAGCGGTTCCGCCGCCGCCGTTGCGGGTGACATGGCCATTGCCGCCCTCGGTTCCGACACGGGCGGCTCCATCCGCCAGCCTGCCTCTCACTGCGGCATTGTGGGCATGAAACCCACCTACGGTCGCATTTCCCGCTACGGTCTGGTGGCCTTCGCCTCCTCTCTCGACCAAATCGGTCCCCTGACCCGCAATGTGGAGGACGCCGCCACGCTCCTCAACGTCCTCTGCGGGCACGATGCCAAGGACTCCACCTCCTCCACCCACGCCACGGAAGATTTTGCCGCCCGCATGGGGCAGGATATCAAGGGCATGCGCATCGGTCTGCCCAAGGAATACCTTTCCTCCGGCAACGCGCCTGAGGTACAGGCCTCGCTCGACAAGGCCGTTAAAACCCTCACCAACTTGGGTGCGGAGATTGTGGAAATCTCCCTGCCGCACGCCGAGGCCGTGGTAGCCGCCTACTACATCATTGCCTGTGCTGAGGCCTCCTCCAACCTCTCCCGCTTCGACGGCATCCGCTACGGCTACCGCACCCCGCAGAACAACGGTCTGGATGAGCTGTACAGCAAGACGCGCGAAACCGGCTTCGGGTCGGAGGTGAAGCGCCGCATCATCCTCGGCACCTACGTGCTCTCCAGCGGCTTCTACGATGCCTACTACGCCAAGGCACAAAAGGTGCGTTCGCTGGTGGCGGGCGACTTTGCCGCCGCGTTCGAGAAAGTGGACTGCATTCTCGGACCCGTGGCACCCACGCCCGCGCCCAAGCTGCACGATGACAGCCTGACGCCCCTGCAGGTGTACCTGTCCGACATCTACACCATTCCCGCCAACCTTGCGGGTCTGCCCGGCATCTCCGTTCCCTGCCCGCAGAACGGCGGTCTGCCCGTGGGCATCCAGCTGCTCGGCAACCATTTCGAGGAAGCCAAGCTGCTGCAAATCGCCAAGGCACTGGAAACGGCGTTATAAAGCATTTATCATTTATAAAGTTTAGATAATGGCGCGGCAACGCCGCGCCACATCGGTCTGAACAAGCGGCTTTTGCGTCATTCCTAGGCGTGAAAGCCGCTTTTTGTTTGCAAACGGCGGGGGTTGCGGGTACAATGGCGGGCGTGAAGTGGACACCCCTTAAAATCTATGCGTTGAAGCTGGCTTTGTTTACCACGGTGCTGGGCTACATGGCCTTGGATTTGCTGGTGTTCCACGGTCCCGTCCACCACGCCATCTACAGCCGCCATGCGCAGTTGGCTACGCCCGCCGCTACGGTGTATGGGGAGAACATCACCCGCGAGCAGCTTGCCCGCTACAGCGCCGAGCAGGATATGTTGGCAGGGCTGGATACGCACCCCGATGCCCGCAACGCCACCGACACGCTGGATTTGGTGCGCGCCGCCGTGGTGCGACTGCGCACGCGCTACAACGATTTGAACCTGCCCTCGATGCGCCAAGTGGCGGTGGAAGAAGTCGCCAAGCTTGCCACCCGCTGCCCCAACCCGCAGGCGTTTGAACAGCAGCTCGCCTCGCAGGGCTACACCGTGGCGAGTTTTACGGATAAGCTGGAAGCCCGTCTGCGCGGCGAGATTCTGCTGCACCGCACGCTGGAACCCGTGAGCGAGGTGAGCAACGCCGCCGTCGCCGCCCACTACCGTCAGCTGAAGGATGAGCTGACCATCCCCGCCTCTCGCCCTGTGCGCCACATCTTCCTTGCCACGCTTGACCATGACCCCGCCGCCGTGAAAGCCGCCGCCGAAGTGCTGATGAGCCGCTTGGATGCGGGCGAAGATTTTTCGGAACTCGCCACGGAAGCCAGCGAGGACGAGGCCAGCGCGCCCAACGGCGGCAAGCTCGGCACCCTGTACGATGACGGTCGCACGCCGCTGCCCGAAATCCCGCTGTTCGGCGACAACGCCCTGCCCGCGGGCACCCCCACGCTGGTGCAGAGCCGCTGGGGTTGGCACATTGTGATGGCGGGTCCCATCACCCCCGCCTATACCCCCGCTTTGGATGAGTGCCGCGAGAGTCTTCGCACCGCCATCATCAGCGCCCAGCAGGAGCTGGGGCTGCGCTCTTACTTCAACACCGCCCTGAAAGAGGGCATGAAACAAAAACACATTCAAATTCATGTCAAGTGACCGCATTACCGTCACCCGCGCCGCCCACGGTCTGCGGGGGGAACTGACCGTTCCCGGCGATAAAAGCATCTCTCACCGCGTTGCCATTCTGGGCATGTTGTCGGCAGGCAGCATGCGCGTGCAGAACTACCTGTGCAGCGAGGACTGCCTGAACACCCTGCGCGCCATGCAACAGCTGGGGCTGACCGTCACCCCCGGTGACTGCCCGCAGAACTTCACCCTCACCGGCACGGGCGGCAAGCCGCAGGCACCCGCCAAGGACATCGACTGCGGCAACAGCGGCACCGGCATGCGCCTGATGGCGGGCGTTCTGGCTTCCCTGCCCTTCCGCAGCCGCCTGTTCGGAGATTCCTCTCTGTGCAGCCGCCCCATGAAGCGCATCATTGACCCGCTCAGCCAGATGGGTGCCAAGCTGACCGCCTGTGGAGAGAAGCCCGGCTACGCCCCGCTGGAGATTGACGGCGGCACGCTTACGCCCATTCACTACGACCTGCCTATGGCGAGCGCCCAAGTGAAGAGCGCCGTGCTGCTGGCGGGCATGCTGGTACAGGGTACTACCTCCGTTCACCAACCCGCCGTGACCCGCGACCACACGGAACGCCTGTTCACCCACTTCGGCGTGCCCTGCGCGGTATCGGCGGACGGCTTGGATGTGGCGGTGACGGGGCCTGTGCAGCTCACGGCCAAGGATATCACCATCCCCTCCGACATTTCCAGCGCGGCGTTCTGGCTGGTGGCGGCCTCCATTGTACCGAACAGCGAGCTGGTGCTCAAAAACGTGGGGCTGAATCCCACGCGCGACGCCGTTATCACCGTGCTGCAACGCATGGGGGCGGACATCACCATCACCAACCGCAGCGAGTCGGGCGAGCCATACGGCGACATCACCGTGCGCACCGCCGCGCTGCACGGCACCGTGGTGGAGAAGCACGAAATCCCCAACCTGATTGATGAAATCCCTGTGCTGGCCGTAGCCGCCGCCTTTGCCGAGGGTACGACCAGCATCCGCAACGCCGCCGAACTGCGCGTGAAAGAGAGCGACCGCATTGCCACCGTGGTGGGCAATCTGCAACAGATGGGTGCCGGCGTCACCGAATACCCCGACGGCATGGACATCACAGGCGGAACGCCCCTGCACGGCGCGGTGCTGGACAGCTACGGCGACCACCGCATTGCCATGGGGTTCCTGATGGCGGGCTTGGCGGCAGAGGGCGAAACCACCCTGCTGCACTGCACCAACATCAACACCTCCTATCCCGGCTTCGAGGAACACCTTCACCAACTAACTAAGTAAAATATCCCCATTACCGAGCCGAAGGCTCGCAAATTTCCCGTAGGCCTCGGCGTAGCCTTGGCGAAGACGGGCAACTTTCAACCTTCAACTTTCAACTTCCCCCCGTGCCCCGCATCATCGAGGAATGTGTCGCCCGCATCAAAGACTCCGCCGACATCGTGGAGTTGGTGGGGCGTTACGTCCAGCTTCGCCGCGCGGGTAACTCGTGGAAAGCGTGCTGCCCCTTCCACAGCGAAAAGACACCCTCATTCCACGTCAACCCCACGCGCCAAACCTTCCATTGTTTCGGCTGCGGCGTGGGCGGCGATGCCGTCAAGTTTCTCATGATGTTTGAGAACTTGGATTACCCCACCGCCCTGCGGCGTTTGGCGGATATGAACGGCATCCCCGTGATTGAGGAAGAGGAGAACCCCGAACTGGCGCGTCTGCGCCGTGTCCGCAGCCGCGTGATTGAAGCCAACACGCTGGCAGCCGACTACTACCACCGCAAGCTCTGCCGCGACCGCGGGGCCGACCATGTGCGCGCCTACCTCAAGAAGCGCGAGTTCGGCATTGAGATTGCGAAAGCGTGGCAGCTGGGGTGGGCGCCGCCCGACTTCCGCGAGCTGGCACAGCTGGCCGCCGCCCGCAACATCGATGAACGTCTGCTGGCCGATGCCTACCTGCTGGGGCGCGGCACGCGCGGGCTGTACCCTGTGTTCCGCGACCGCCTCATGTTCCCCATCCACAACATTCGCGGCGAGGTCGTGGGCTTTTCGGGGCGCATCATGGAAGAGGGACAGGACCCGCGCAAGTACGTCAACACAGCCGACACCCCCGCTTTCCGCAAGGGCGAACTGCTGTTCGGGCTGTACAAAGCCACCCACGCCATTGCCAAGGCGGATATGTGCGTGGTGGTGTGCGAGGGACAGCTGGATGTGATTGCCTGTCACGAAAAGGCCGATATCCGCAACGCCGTGGCGGGTCTGGGTACCGCCTTTACCGAGGAGCACGCCAAAACCCTGCGTAAATACGCCAAGAAAGCCATCCTCTGCTACGACGGCGACGGCGCGGGTATCAAGGCCAGCGAAAAAACTTTCCGCAAACTCGCCGCCGTGGGCATGGAGGTGTACCACGCCAGTCTGCCCGCGGGCGAGGACCCCGATTCCCTCATCAAATCCCAAGGGGCGGAAGCCTTGCGCGAAGCCCTTGCCAACGCCCGCCCCTATCTGGAAGTGCGCGTGGGGGTGGAGCTGGGGCTGATTCGCGGTGATGCCAACGCGCGCGCCGCCCTCATCCCCCGCATGGCCGACCTTGCCGCCGAAATCACCGACCCGAACCGCCGTGATGTGGCGGTGGTGGACTTAGCCACGCGCCTGAACACGGGGCTGGAATCCCTGCGGCAGACGGTGGAAGATATCATCCGCGCCCGCCGCAACGGCCCGCCCGCCAACCGCTACGAACAGGCACAGGGCGGCTACACGCCCGAAGAACTGGCCGAGCTGCCCGACGAGGTGGATGAAGCCCCCGTGGTGCCGGTGCGGCTGCACGCCACCATCCGCGGGCTGCTCTCGCTGGCCGTCCGCAACAAAGAGGCGCAGCAGATGCTGCTGGAGCGCATTGAAGAGTTGCAGGAACCCATCCGTCTGCTGTCGGGCGGTGCCGTCCTGCAACGGCTCATGGAATGTCTGCCCGAACCGGGCAACGCGGAAGCGTGGCAGCAGTTCCTGCTTTCCCTGCCCCGCGAACAATCCGCCGCCCTGCGCGATTTCGACACCACCCTCATGCCGATGAACGACATTGCCGTCTACGTGGAACAGGCCTGCGCCCGCGCCGCCGAAGACTCCGTGAAAGCGCACATCGACCAACTGAAAGCCCGCATCCACGGCGGCGGTCTGAGCAACGAGGAAGCCTTACGCCTGATGCAGGAATGTGCCGAGCTGCAAAAACTGCTGAACTAAAGTTGAAAGTTGAAGGTTGAAAGTTGAAATTACAAAGTGCGGCACGCTGACGCGTGCAGGAGTACGATGAACGCGAAGCGTTGGCGGTGGTATTGAGAGTATAACAAAGTTTTGTGCTTGTCAGAAGCGATTATAATAGATTTAATCCATCGGACAGAACGTGGCGTAGCCACGCGAACTTCCTAATTTCAACTTTCAACCTTCAACTTTCTCATGTTGCCCCTTTCTGTCACACATTGGCTCACCCTTGCTCTCACCATTGTTCTCGTTATCGGTGCGGGGGTGGTTTGGGGGCGCGGGCAGCGCGGTGCCGCGGGGTTCAGTCTGGGCGGGCGGCGTTGCGGCACAGGATTGGTGGCGGGTGCCATCATGGGTTCCGCCGTGGGCGGCGGTGCCACGATGGGTACGGCACAGCTGGCTTTTCAGTACGGTCTGCCCGCGTGGTGTTTCATGCTGGGTATCGGTCTTGGGTTGGCGGCACTGGGTTTGCTGTTTGCCGCCCCCCTGCGCCGCAGCGGCTTAGAGACGGTGCCGCAGTTCTTGGTGTTGCAGTACGGACGTTCTGCGGGTCCCGTGGTGAGCCTGATTTCCTGCTGCGGCATTTTCTTTGCCTGTGCGGCCAGCATGTTGCCGGCTATGGCGCTGTCGGAAGCCGTCTTTCCCCTTTCCTCCGCCGCAGCGGCTGCCGTTATCTGCCTTTTGATGATTGCGTATATCATCATCGGCGGGCAACGCGGGGCGGGTATCAGCGGCATGCTGAAAGCCGCCGTGTTGTGGAGTGCGCTGCTGTTGGCGGCGGCAGCAGCGGCACGCGGGTTGGCTTCCGCCGATTCCCCAGCTCTGCCGCAGGGCTTTTGGTCGTTGAACTCCCGCGGCTCAGCCTACACCTTCAGCTGTCTGGGCGCCACCGCCATGGGCATGATGACGGCGCAGATGTATATTCAAGCGCTTTATTCCGCCGTCGATGTCAACACGGCACGCAAAGGGGCGTTGCTGGGGGCGGTTTTGTGCATTCCCGTGGGGTTGATGTCCTGTCTGGCGGGCATGTACATGCGCGCGCACTATCCTGAAATGAACCCCATGCTGGCGCTGCCGACCTTTTTGTTACAGGAAGTACCCGCTGCGGTGGGCGGCGTGGCTCTGGGCGGCATTGTGCTGTCGGTCATCAGCTCCGCCGCAGCACAGGCGCTGGCCATCGGCACCATGATATCACGCGATTTTGCGGGCAATCTGCTGCAAGTCACCAACGAGCGCAGGCTTCTCATCATCAACCGCCTTGCCCTCACTTTGGCAACCATCGCCATTGCGGCGTTCTGCCTGTGGCAGCGTGACAGCAATATTCTGACATGGAACTATCTTTCCATGGCTCTGCGCGGCGGCGGTATTTTTCTGCCCCTGCTGCTGGTCGTTCTGTTAGGCGAACGCTTTACCCGCCACATCTCCGCCAAGTGGGTGCTGATATCTATGGTAGGCTCCACAGCCGCATCCATGACTGCCTCACTGTGTCTGAATATGCCGCCCACAGCGGTAGGCCTTGGCAGCAGCGTGTTGCTGCTGGGGGTAGGTACCTTTGTAAAACGATAAAGCTATCAGGGCTTCAACCTACGCCCTGTTTTTTCGGTCAACGCGTTTTCCTCACGCAAAGTCTCACTACAGCAGGGATAATCCAATTCAAGCGGAGTCGAGCGCATCGGCAATCAAGAACAGAAGGACATAATTTCGGCTCGAGGTGTTGAAAGAACACCGAGTGACCCCATTTCTTCAGAATGTTGACTTTCTCGCGATACGAAAAAGGAGAGCGAAGACACAGTTTACGAATGCAGTTGATGTACACCCCCCAGAGGAACCGACGCAACTCTAATTGTGCTTTGCTGCCGGGATGCTCTGCCATATAAGCTTCGGCTGCCTCCCATTGCGCAATTAAATCATCCCATATTCGGGGATAATAACGTTTTACCAGAGATTCGTTATCATCCGTTACATAGACATAACAGGGATTCTTAAGCATTGAGATGCTGTTACAGCGAGATAAATAACCAAGAGAAAAGATAAAGTCCTCACCCACGGAAATACCCAAAGGAAAGCGTAGAGAGCCTATGACATCCCGCTTGTAAAGGCGTCTCCACGGTGCGGCGGGGATACCTCGTTCAGCAGCAATTTCAAAACAATCCACATCTTTTTGACAAAGGCGGCAATCCGGCTTTCTCGGAAATTGGACCGACAACTTATTGATATCTCTCGTGGATGTAAAAGTAACGCAGTCAACCTGCTTTTCCATCATTTCCCGAACAGGGAGTTCCACGGCATCGGGCAAGATATAATCATCCGAATCCACGAACATGACCAATTCACCTGATGCTGAATCAAGCCCCAAATTGCGGGCGGAAGCAACACCGCCGTTGGGTTTGCGGAGAACTTTGACGCGCGTATCTTTGGTAAGTTCTGCCAACACCTCATCCGGCTCATCCGTGGAACCGTCGTCCACCACAATAATTTCTAAGTTAGTGTAGGTTTGTCCACACACCGACTCAACACAACGGGAAATAAGATGTTTCCTGTTGTAGAGGGGAATGATGACACTGACAAGAGGCTGACTCACGCCGAAAATTCTAGAATGGCAACCACCTAAAGTCAAGCGAAAAGAAACAAGCATCACAGCAGCATCCGAGAGCAGAGGATTTTCGCCTTGACTGCGGGAGGATTTACGCTAGAATCCACATCTGATTGGGTACAAAGAATCCGCACGCTTCAGCCGATACATTCATACAATAAAACCTTTTCTTCCCATGACACCCGTATTTCTTTCCATCGCCGGTTCCGACTGTTCTGCAGGGGCGGGGCTGCAAGCCGATTTAAAAACAGGTTTTGCGCTGGGCTGCTACCCCCTGACCGCAGTCACCTGTGTGGTGAACGAGGTTCCGGGCAAGGTGGCGGGCATTGTACCGATGGCTGCGGATTTCGTAGCGGCACAGGTACGTCTGTGTCTGGAGAGTTTTCCTGTGGCGGCGGTAAAACTGGGCATGCTGTACAGCCCCGAGATTGTACACGCCGTAGCAGCGGAACTGCGGGGGAAGAATCTACCCGTGGTGACAGACCCTGTGATGATTGCTACGGCGGGCGAACCGCTGATGCAGCGAGAAGCCGTGCGCGTGTATGAGGAAGAAATCATCCCCCTGACCACGGTACTGACCCCCAACCGCGATGAGTTGGAAGCCCTGCTGAGCTGCGCCCCCATCACCGATGTTGCCGCCCTGCGACAGGCGGCGGAAGCACTGTGTGCCCGCTACGGTTGCGCTGTGCTGGCCAAAGGCGGGCATGTGGGCGGTAACGACTGCACCGACCTTTTGGCGCGCCCCGCTGCCCCCACCCTTCAACGCAGCCACGCCCGCACCACGGGCGTTTCCACCCACGGCACCGGTTGCACCCTCTCCAGCGCGGTGGCGGCGTATCTCGCACAAGGCAAATTGTTGGAAGAAGCGTTTGAACGCGGCTTGGACTATGTAGCCGCCGCCATTGCCCGCAGCCACCGGCTGGGCAGCCAATGGGCGCTCAATCACCGCAAGTGAACAAATAGCCCTCGGGGTACCGCCATCATCACGACAGCTCTGCCAAGAAGCCGCTCTCGTCAATGTAGATGTTCGTCGGCAGACTGTAGGGGCGCAGCAGGCTGGGGCCGTGGATGGTGGCGTGCAAGCCTTCCTGCTCGGCCTCTACCTCGAAACCGGGCAGCAGCAAGCCGCGCGTGCGGGGGCGCACGCCGAGTTGCAGGGTGCCGTCGCGCATCTTGAAGACGCTGCTGCACATGCTCATAGCCACAATGATGCCGCCGGGGGTGGACATGCAGGGGCGCCAGCGCATGTTGGGGGTGGAGATAGCCGCCCCGCCGCTGAAGTCGTAGAAGGGAATCTGGCGCGGGGGAATGGCCGTCTGCAACAGGCGGCGCATGTGAGAGCCGCCCACAATCTGCGAAATGCGCTCTTCAATCGTCTCCTGCGGCTCTTCAATCAGGTGTACGGTGGTGCGGGTGATAATCGGCCACAACACGCTGAGCACCAGCTCCTGCGGCTCGCCGTGACCCACGGTGGTGAGCAGGTGGTGGCGACCCTCCTTGAGCGAGTTCACGCGGCGCACCTGACAGGCGTTCATCCACGCGCGGTGCAGCTCCAGCAGGTCTTCCGTGCCTTTAATCAGCACCTCCAGCCACTTGGCACCCAGCCCCGTGTGTTCCGCAGGAACGGAGCGACCGATGACGGCAGCGGCGATGTTCAGCCCCGTCAGACAGCCGCCGGGGTAGTACACCAGCGGGGTGTTACCCATGGCTTCCAACGCGCGGATAAGCGCCTCGCGGCTGCCGCCGTCAACCGTCTCCAGACAGCGGGCGGACAGGGCGCGGAACGCGCGCAGCACGCGGCGGCTGGTAAAGGTTTCGGGGTCCATGGGTTCACCCACCGCCACGGTGAAGCCGTAGGGCATGCGGCGCGGCAGTTTGGTGAAGAAGCGGTTGCGGTTAAAGGAGAAGATGCTGCCCCACAGACCGTCCATGTAGAGCGGGATGATGGGGGAGTGGGCGCGGCGGGCAATCATCTCCATGCCGCGGCGGATGGGGGTCAGGCAGCCGCTGCGGGTCAGCTGCCCTTCGGGGAAGATGCAAATCAAATCGCCGTTCTGAATACCTTGGATGGCCTTTGTCAGCGCCTCGCGCGGGTTCTTGGAGGAGATGGGAAGCGAGTTAAAGATTTCCAGAATCCAACGCAGCGGCGCCATGGACATAAACTCCTCTGCCACAATGAAGCGCACGGGGCGCGGGCAGACCATCGTCAGGAAGAGGGCATCGGCGTAGGTGACATGGTTGGCTACCAGCAAAGCACCGCGGCGTTCGGGCAGACGTTCGGGGTTGATGAGACGCGGCTTGTAGATGAGACGCAGCCCCCAGATGCCGACCATGCGGATGAACTCCTGCGGGATGAGGCGCAGCGAGGAGCAGAGGATGAACACGCTCATCAGGAACAGCACGAAGAACTGCCCCTGCGGGTGGCTGCCCATTTCGTGCATCAACCACATGAGCGCCACGGCAAAGAGGCCCATCACGTTGTCGATGAGGTTGCCCGCCGCAATGATGTTGCCGCGGTTGTTGGGGTCGCAGTTATCCTGCAAATACGCATTGAGCGGGGAGAGGTACATGGCACCGAAACCGCCCGTAAGCGCCAAGAAGGTGTTGCTGGCGTAGGTGTTGACATCGAGAATGGACAACAGGCACAGGCAGACGGTCATGCCGATGGCACCGAGAGGAATCAGCCCCAGCTCGTTCTTGCCCTTGCAGAGTTGGGAGGCAATCAGACCGCCTGTCACCACGCCGCCCGTGAGCCACGCCATCAGGATGCCGCACTGCAAACTGAAGTCAACGTTGGGGTCAGCGGCCTGTAAGTCCTTGGCAATCTGAATGATGATGAGGAAGAGCGAACCCGCCAAGCACCAGAAGTAGCACACGCCCATTTCGCTGAGACGCAGGTTGCGGTCTTTCCACAGGTACTTGACCTGCACAAAGTGTTCATACAACAGACTGACGCTGAACTTGCGCGTGGGTTTGGCCTCGTAACGCGGCACAAGGAAGGAAGCCGCCGACACGATGCACGCAAGTGTCAGGAACACCCACGTGGGCAGAATCACGGCGTGCCAGCCCGCCCATTCCTCGGCATCGGCCAGCTGCGAGTAGCCGTCCATCAGGTGACTGAACCAGAAGAACACGCCGATTTGCGCCACCAGCAGCACGAACACCATGCTCATTTCAATGATGGTGGAGCCGAACCCGATGTAGCGCGACCCAAGGAGATCTTTCACAATACCCTTTTTGGCGGGGGAAAGAATGGTGGCTTGGGTGGCAAACACGGCAAACCAAATGATAGCGGCATACATATCGCGCTGGTAGAAGCAGAAGAGCATGCAGCTCATCACGAAAATCTGCATGATGCTCATCACCTGAATGATGCGCGTTTTGCAGAAGCAGTCCGCCAGCCAACCGACAAGGGGAGAGAACAGGATGTAGGGCAACACGAAAATGGCACCCAAAATGTATTCCAGCGTGCTGCCCGCGGCACCCCAGAGCCACACACCCAAGGGAATCAGCAGGAACTGCACCGCTTTTTCGTTGAAAGCGTTTTGCGCCTGTACCGCGACAAGCGTCCAAAACCCGGCCCATTCACGGCGGGTCGGTTCTTTGTAAAATTGATCGGAATCGTCAGCCATAACAGGGTGATACACTTATTATCGCACACTCTGCGCAGGATGCAAGCCTAAACGCAGCCGAACACGGCGGAAATTGTTATTCCACCGCAGGGTTCAAAATAAAAAACACCCGGCACATCATGCAGGGTGTTTTTGA
Source organism: Akkermansia sp. (assembly GCA_045615585.1). GTDB lineage: Bacteria > Verrucomicrobiota > Verrucomicrobiia > Verrucomicrobiales > Akkermansiaceae > Akkermansia. The sequence goes on along the minus strand of JAZLFB010000076.1, from coordinate 6,977 downwards.
AAATCAATTGCGGCTTCTATCAGAAGCGGATGGTGTAATCACCGGGGTCACGGGGAGCCTCGGGCTCACGCTCGCAGGGGGGCAGCATGGTGTTCAGCTGATGCTTCTGGATAGTCTTCTTCATGCCGTTGTTGTTGCGAGTGGTCTGCTCCTTGGCTTCCTTGATGGCGTCCTCGCGCTCCTTCTCAGCCTTCTTCACGGCTTCGGCATGGCGTTCAAGGCTGGCCTTCTGCTTATCGGTGGCAACGGACTTCAACGCGTCCACCGTCAGCTCGTTAGCGCGGATAGCGGGAGCCGCCTGCACGGTGGCAGCGGCCAGAACCAGAAGAGAGAAAAGGGAAAGAGCTTTCATAACGTGAAATGATAATGGCAGTATAGAACACACACGCACGATGTCAAGCATAAAAAGGGAAAAAGTTGAAAGTTGTAGGTTGAAAGTTGAAATTGAAAAGTTCGTGCGCCTGCGGCGCAGGTAAAACCACGAACGGGAAACGCCAAACAAGCTGCCGTTTGGTTATTCACGAAATGTTTCGACCGATGTGCCGCAAAAATATGGTGGCAGTGCATGCCATGCTGCCTTTGCATACGCTTTGCGTTTAGACTGAAATCGCACGCGAAGCGTGCCTAACTTCATAATTGACTTTCAAAGCCGCCGACGGCCCCGTTAAGGGCGCACCGCGCAGCGGGGCGGTAAGGCGGATTGGACAAACGCGTTAGCGTTTGCCCCCGCAGGGGGTGAGGGCGCGTGAGGCGCGCCCGAATCAACTTTCAACTTTTGTTCGCCCTTTAGGGCGAACAAGTCTTCCTCTATCTGCGCTTTCAGGGCGGTTACGGAGTCAAACTTCCGTTCGGGGCGGATGAAGCTTTGCAGGGCGACGGTGAGTGACTTGCCATACAAATCGCCCGAAAAATCAGTAAAATGGGTTTCCAAGCGCACCACCTTGCGCGATTCTTCAATGGTGGGGCGAATGCCGAGATTGGCAATACCGCGCACGGTGCGACCGTCGATGTCTGCCTGTACCTCGTATACGCCGAACGGCGGCAGCGCGGCATTTTCCGCCACCGTGATGTTGGCGGTGGGGAAACCCAGCGTGCGCGCCAAGTGCTGCCCGTGTTCCACCGTGCCGAACAGGGTGTACGGATGCCCCAACAGCTCGGCGGCAAGCGCCATCTCCCCTGCCCCGACCACCGCACGGATGCGGCTGGAGCAGACGAAACCGCCGTCCTCACACGCCACCAGCTCGTTCACCACGGCGGGAATGCCGTGAGCAGCGGCGTAATCCGCCAGAAAGCGGGCGTCACCCGCACCGCCTTTGCCGAAATGCCAGTTGCTGCCCACCGAAAAACCCGCCACCTTGCCCGTTTCCAACAAGGCATCCAAAAACGCCTGCGGGGTCATCTGCGCCAATGCGGCATCAAAAGGCAGACACAGCAGCACCTCTGCCCCCGCCGCCGCCAACAATGCGGCTTTCTGCGCCGTACAGGGGGTCAGCAAACGCGGGGCGCGCTGCGGTGCCACCAGCGCAAGGGGGTGTTGTTCAAAGGTCAGCACCCCGCGCAACACCCCCGCCGCCGCAGGGGCGGCAATCACCTGCCGATGCCCGCGGTGCACACCGTCAAAAAAGCCCATAGCCAGCTGCACGGGGGCGGGCAGTTCGGCTAAATCGGCTATACGGTGCAGCGTTATCATGGTTTAAGCGCGGTCTTGCAACACTTTGTCTATCGGCAACAGGCGGGTCAACAGCTCCTCTCGGCTCGCGGCTTTCAGCGTGGGAACATCCACGGCCTCGCTCACATCGAAATGCCCCGAACGAATGCGGCGCAACGCCGTGAGGTGCGCCCCGCAGCCCAGTTTCTGCCCGATGTCGTGCGCGTAGGTACGCACATAAAAACCCTTGGTGCAATGCACGGTGAAATCCACCTCTGCCGCGGCAAGGTCAATGCGGGTAATCTCGTAATCCAGTACCTCCACAGGGCGGCTCTTACGCTCAATTTCCTTGCCCTTGCGTGCCAGTTTGTAGCAGGGCACACCATTGATTTTCACCGCCGAGAACATGGGCGGCACCTGTTCAAACGCGCCGTGGTAGAACTCAAACGCCGCGCAGATTTGTTCTTCCGTCACGCCGTCGGTCGGTTTTTCCGCCACCACCTCGCCGTCCGCATCCTGACTGTTCGTCTCAATGCCCAGCTTCATGGTGGCGGTGTACACCTTATCCTCGCACATCAGCATGTCCTGCATCTTGGTCGCCTTGCCGATAACCACAATCAGCATGCCGGTGGCCATGGGGTCCAGCGTGCCGCAATGCCCCACGCGCTTGGTGTGCAGAATACGGCGGCACAACGCCACCGCGTTGTGCGAGGTAAAGCCGGGGTCCTTATCCACCAGCAGCACGCCGCAGGGTTGCTCCTCCTGTATCGTCTCGCTCATAAAACTCACTTTTCCGTAGGCAGGGCACGCACGGCGGCACGAATAGCCTCCAGCACGCGGTGACGGCAATCCGACAGCTCACCGCGCATGCGGATACCCGCCGCCATGGCATGACCGCCGCCGCCGAACTGCACGGCAATATCCGCCACGCTCACGCGCTCATCTTTCGAGCGCAGCGACATGCGGATGCGTCCGTCCTCCAGCTCCTCAAAAATCACGGACACCCTGACACCCTGCACCACGCGGATGATGTCCACCAAATCCTTGGTATCTTCCAAGCCCAGCCCCATGCGCCGCTTCGTCTCCATGGTCATGGAGTAGTGGGAAATCATCCCCTGCTCTTCCACCACCATATTGTTCACCACCTCGCCCGCCACGCGCAGCTCGGTGAGCGGCTTCTCCTGATACACGCGGCGGTTGATATCCGCCACGTCCACCCCGCATTCCATGAGCGTTGCCGCCGCACGCATCACCGCGGGGGTCGTGCTGCTGTATTGGAACGACCCAGTATCGGTATTGATAGCCGTGTACAACGCTGCTGCCATCGCGGGTGTGATAGTCACGCCCCACTCCTGCAAGATGTTGAACAGCACAAAGCCACAGGCCGCCGTGCCGCCCTCCACCACGTTGCAGTGGGCGTAGTGCGAGTTCGTGCCGTGGTGGTCGATATTCGCCATGCAGGGGAAATCGGCAAACATCGCCAACGCCTTATCCCCCAAACGCTTGATATCGCCCGTGTCCACGCACACCAGCAGCTCCAAATCGCCCGGCACCTCGGCGGGCAGCATCTCAATCTCCGCCGCGCCCTCCAAAAAGGCATAGCGGGCAGGCACGCCGTCCTCATTCCACAGGTACACCTTTTTCCCCATCGCTTTCAGCGCCAACCCCAGTCCCAGCGTGGAGCCTATAGCATCACCGTCGGGTCGGAAATGGGAAATCACACCGATGCAGCGGTGCGCGTCAATCAGTTGTTTTAATTCATCATACATGGTAGTTTATTGTTGAAGAAGAATGTGTTCGCTGTTCTGCTGCGTCGCCTTAGCTTCCACCCCCTTGGGCAACACAAAACGGTTGCCTTTGGCCTGTAAATCGCTCACCCACTTGGCACTCAGGAAATGCCCCTTGTCCAACAGGAAACGATTGTTCAGCACGCGGATATGGCGGTGTACGGGTCCCGCATCGTTCTGCACCTGCGGGTTGAAGCTGATAACAGGCTCGGCGCAATGCTCAAAGGTGCAGCCGCGCACCGTCATGTCATGCACAGGGCCGGACTCATACCAGTAGTTGGCATCGTCCTCCATCAGCAGGGCGGGCATACCCGTGCGGTCGAAATGGCAGTTTTCAATCAGAATGGGGCGGCGGGTCGTGAGCAGGAAACCGCGGGTCGTCACCATCCGCACCCGCGTGTTCCGCGCCGTCACGGCGGGGGTGGCGGTCACGTTCTCCAGCACCGTGCGGTCAACCTCCGCCGCTGCGGGTAGGGGCGCTTCCAGCGTCAGCTCCATGTCGCGTCCGTCACCGCTCAATTCGGCGGTCGTCACGCGCCCGTTCTCCGCCAAGGGCAGCAGCGTCTCGGCAGAGGTGAACTGCACCTCATCCCCGGGGCGGAACGCATGGAAACCGTAGGTCTGCTTGTGCATAAACCGCACACGGATGCGGCGGTCATCGTGCTTCTTCACCAGCCGCAGGTGCGTACCGTGAACGTTGATGGCATCATCATTGGCGGAGGTTAAGAGGCAGTCCTCTACCTTGATTTGACCGTAACAGTCCGAAAAATGCAGGATATCCGCCCACGCCGCCGCCGTGCGCCCGCTGTTTTTGCGCGGCAGCACGCGCAGGTTGCGGAACGACAGGTCACGCGAAAACTGCGAGACAATGCCCATGCCGTGCATGAAATGGAACGCGAGGTTGCGGTAACTGATGTCGGCAGAGCGGTCGCAGAACACGCCGCAGCAGTCGCGGGTGTAGGCGCGGTGCTGGTACCGAATCCCCTTTTCAAAGCCGGGATTCTTATCGAAATGCACACGCAGCTTACCGGGGGCGATTTCCTCCACCCTGCCCTCATCCAAAGAGGGGCCGCCGCGGCGCACAAAAGAGCCGTCGGCAGACACCGTCTGCACCCAGCCCTCATCGGCGGGCAGCGTCCAGCCCTCGCCCACCCAAGTCAGGCTGCCCCACGACACGCGGTAGGGGCTGTCCTTGTGAACAGCGATATCGGCGTAGGTAGCCGTCACGTTCTCTGCTGTGTACTCGCTGACAGTGGGGCGAACATAATCGTAGCTGAAGTCGGAGAAGCGCATGTGCGCACATTCTTCCATGTGAATCTCGACCATCTTACCGCGGCAGAAGAAATGCGCCGACTTGCCGCTCTCCCCGCCGATGATGTAATGCCGCAAGCCCACCAGATCCATGGCAATGGCCTTGGGTTCCTCCAAGCGGTCGCTGGTGTTGGAGATAGCCAGACAGCGGTGTTCCAGCCCATCGGGCAGCCATTCATAGGTACCGGGGCGGAAGAGAATCCGCACAGGCTCCTTGGCGGTGCCGTTGCCCTTGGGGGCCAGCGAGGCGGTCAGTTTACCCGGTGATACCACCACGGTGTCACCCGCCTGCAACGTGCGGGCATTCAGCGGGGCAAAGGTCTGCCATGCGCTCATCTCGCCGCCGTCGGCGGCATCATTGCCGCGCACAGGGTCAACGTAGTAAGTGGCAGCATACGCGCCCCAACCGCACAGTCCGACCGCCGCACAAACAAACCGAACAAACCGCAGGAGCTGACTTTGCATATCGGCTTATACCATAGCAGGTGCAGAGATGTCAAGGAAGTTGAACATTTGATTGTGTACCCGGTTAGGCGTGGGCAATCCCGTCTCCGTTTTCACCCGTTGCTTTGCTGCGTCACCGCAGGGGTACTGTCGGGCACTCCGCTCAATTTCCTTGCTTTGGTTCATCTATTATGCGATACTTGGCGCGTATGAAAACTTTTTTTCTTTCTTCCCTTCTGCTGTCCGGCTGTCTGCTGACGCCTCTCTTTGCGAATGACACCGCCGATGCTGCGGAGGCTCCCGCTTGTGTTCCCGCTACTCCTCTTGCCGTGTCGGTGGAGGTGAAGGTCGGGGAAAAGGCGTCTGTGCTGCTGAACGGCAACCCCACCACGGGTTTCCTGTGGGAGGTGGCGGAGAAGCAGGGTGATGCCGCCGAAATCAGCACGCGCATTCTGCCCCCCGCCCAAATGAAAGAGGACGAGCCGCCGATGTGCGGTGCGCCCTCCCCCACGGAGCTGACGTTCAAGGGGGTGAAGCCCGGTAAGATGAGCGTGACGATGGAGTACAAGCGCCCGTGGGAGAAAGACAAACCCGCCGATAAGCGTCTGAAGTTTGAGGTCATTGTCCACCCCGCCGAATAAGCCCCACCGCCGCACGACCGTGAAAAGCCTCTTTCTGACCCTGCTTCTGGCCGCGCTGCCCCTTGCCGCTGCCCACAACCCCAACCCGCAGGAGTTTGACGACCTGCCCACCCACGACTGCGTGACCGCCCCCGCCATCCCCGACGGCGCGCAGGCCAAGAACATCATCTTCATGATTGGTGACGGCATGGGTACGGAGCAGATTTCCGTAGGCTGGCTGGCCAACCACGGCAAGCTGAACATTGAGCAGTTGCCTGTGTGCGGCTTCTCGCGCACGCCCTCGGCCTCCCACGGCATTACGGATTCCGCCGCGGGCGGCACCGCGCTGGCCTGCGGGCAAAAGACCATCAACGGTCATATCGGGCAGAACGCACAGGGTGAGAAGCTTACGTCCGTTCTCCGCACGGCACAGGGCATGGGGAAAAGCACGGGCTTGGTGGTGACGAAGGACATCACCGATGCCACGCCCGCCGCCTTCTTCGCCCACACGGATGACCGCCAAAAAGCCAAAGAAATTGCCGAGCAGCTGAAAACGGCGGGCATTACTTTTGTACGCGGCGGCGGTCACAAGCATTTCAACCACGAACAGATGGAAGCCATGCGCGCCAAGGGCACGGATATCAAGCTCTCCGCCCACGGTCACATGGAAACCGCCGCCAAGCGCGGGGATGTGCTGCCCACCGATGTGGCCCACGCCCTTGCCGCGTTGGAGAAAAATGATAAGGGATTCTTCCTGATGATTGAGGGTTCGCAGATTGACACGGCGGGTCACGCCAACCAACTGCGTGATGTGGCCTGTGAGATGCTGGACTTTGACAAGGCTATCGGCGTGGTGCTGGCGTGGATGCAGACGCACCCCGACACGCTGTTGGTGATTACTGCCGACCACCAGACGGGCGGTTTGTCCATTCTCGATGCCGACCAAAAGCGGGGCTATGTGCGCGGCTGTTTCACCACGGGCAGCCACAACGGCGTGATGGTACCTGTCTTTGCCATCGGCGCGGGTTCGTCCGCCTTCCGCGGTGTGCATGAGAACACCGAAATTGCCGAGCTGATTCGAGAGGCGATGAAGAGATGAAGAAAGTTTGATGTATTTGGATAATGGCGCGGGCTTTGCCCGCGCGGAATTTTATACTTCCAACTTCC
>JAZLFB010000075.1:0-19437 GCA_045615585.1 Akkermansia sp. | reverse complement strand
ACCAACGCCGCTATCATCTGCAACATCTGTTTCATACGCTCCCCACTATACGCCTTTCAACCGCCCCTTGCAAGGGAGAAAGGGGGAGGAAAGTTTCCGCCGCCGCACTTTGTGCTATGGCGTGACAAGTGGATAATGAATTTGATAGCTAGGCGCCTGCAGGGCGCGGGGATTTTAAGAAGATTAAATGCATTCGTATCATCATCTTTTTACTCATATATCTTCATAATTGTAATACACCTAACAAAAACGTATTACGCTTTTTTATTGAGTCATTTCCACGTTTTTGCTGGATTTTTCGGGGGAGTGTGGTAGAGTGTCGGAAGAATGCCTACTCTCGATTGGATTGGAAAAGATAAAGTGGTGAATCACCATCAGGCGGTGCCGTATCGCGTGTTGGAGCGGAAGTATAGTTTTGACGAGAGCGGCATGCATGAGGAGGATAACGGAAGCGGGAACATGATTATCCACGGCGATAATCTGGAAGCCTTGAAGTCGTTGCTGCCGCGCTATGAGGGTAAGGTGAAGTGCATCTACATTGATCCCCCCTACAATACAGGCAATGAGGGGTGGGTGTATAACGATAACGTGAATGACCCCAAGATTAAAAAGTGGCTCGGTGAGGTGGTCGGCAAAGAAGGGGATGATTTGAGCCGCCATGACAAATGGCTCTGCATGATGTACCCCCGCTTGCGACTCTTGCAAAAGCTGATGCATGAAGATGGATGCATGGCTATCAGCATTAGTTACCATGAGCTGCATAATCTTGTTGCGCTGTGTAAAGAAATTTTTGCAACGAAGCAAGTAGTGACAGTAACTGTGCAGACTTCGGGCGGTAAACCGAGTTCCGGATTTAACTACACTCATGAATTTTTAGTATTCATTGTTCCGAAAGAATTCTCCCCCAACTCTCTTGATTTTAGCGGAGGTAATATGCGAACCCCTTTTGAGGGCTTAACGCTGAGTACCTTTGACAAAATCCAACGACCAAATCAGGCTTATCCTATTTTTATCAATGAGTCAACAGGTCAATTTGTTGGAGTTGGTAAATCTTTGCAAGAGCTTATTGATGCAGGAGAATACGTTGGAGAAAAAGCAGATTTTGAATACGACTATTCATGCGCGCCTGAGGGGACTGTTGCAGTTTGGCCGATTACAACAAAAGGGAAGCCCTGTGTATGGAGACAAATAGCATCGCGTTTGACTTCAGATTGGGAAAAGGGCTATATAAAGGTGTCGCCTAATCGCACGCGAGGAGCAGTAAACAAATATAGTGTTCAGTATTTACCCAGTGGAGTGATTGCAAAAATCGAGAGCGGGGATTTGCAGGTTATAGGGAGAGAAGATAATGCCCCGACATTGCGTTTTGGTGATAATCTTACTGTAGGAGGACAGATTCCTACAATATGGAACGAAAAGGCATTTTATACCGTTCAAGGAACAAATGCCCTAAAAGGTATTTTCCCTGAGTCAACTAAAGTTTTCGATTATCCCAAACCTGTGGAACTCGTAAAAAGCGTTTTTCAGGCATTGTCTTCAGGAGAAGATATTATCTTGGATTCTTTTGCGGGGTCTGGAACTAGCGGGCATGCGCTCTTATACTTAAATCAAGCTGACAATGGGAATCGTCATTTTATTTTAATAGAGATGGGAGATTATGCCGACAGTGTAACAGCTGAAAGAGTAAAGCGTGTGATTGCCGGATACGGGGCAGGTAACAAAGCCGTAGCAGGAACAGGCGGCAATTTCTCCTTCTATGAGCTGGGTGAACGCCTGTTGGATGAAGAAGGTCAACTGAACGCAGCGGTGGGGGTCGATAATATCCGCTCCTACATCTGGTATATGGAAACCCGTGAGGATTTACCCGCACAGGGAAATGGAAATACCTATTTCTTGGGGCATCACAGCGGATGCGCCTACTACTTCTATTACGATGAGGAAGGTATCACCACGCTCAATTATGAATTCTTGGCAACGATTCCTGAGATGAGCGAGTCGTTTGTCATTTACGCCGATAGGTGTGCGCTGAGTGCTGCGGAGTTGCAGCGCTTCCACATCACCTTCAAGAAGATTCCCCGCGATATTACGAAACTTTAAGACAGGAGTTTTTTATGGAATTAAAAACTTACCAACAAGCGGTATTGCAGGATTTGGTGCGTTACCTTGCTCTGACAAACGAGAAGGGCAATTACATTACCGCCTACAAGAATCTGTGGGAAGAAAAGGGATTTTCAGTCGGATTCAACGGCATGAAACCGTATCAGGATTTGCTGGACGGCGTGCCGCATGTGTGTTTCAAGGTTCCGACTGGTGGCGGCAAGACGTTTCAGGCGTGCTGCTCCCTCAAACCGATTTTCGATGCTCTGCCCGCCAACAAGATGAAGGCGGTGGTGTGGTTGGTGCCGTCTGAACCGATTTTGGCACAAACGTTGGAAGCTCTGCGCTCCCCCGAACACCCCTATCGACAAAAGCTCGATGTGCAGTTCGGCGGGCGCGTGGAAGTGTACACCAAAGAGCAGTTGCTTTGCGGGCAGAATTTTAACATCGCTTCCGTGACGGAACAGCTTTCCGTGATGGTGCTGTCTTACGATTCCTTCCGCGGTCGCAAGGAACAGCTGAAATCCAAACAGGAGAACAGCGCGCTTGCCCCGATGGCAAAAGCGTTGGGAACACCGCAGTCACCCATTGACGGTGCCGACGAGACGGCACTTATTCAGGTGATTAATCAGCTGAATCCTGTGGTGATTGTGGATGAGAGTCACCACGCACGAAGCACGCTGAGCATTGAGATGCTGAAGAATTTTAATCCTTGCTTTGTGCTGGATTTGACCGCAACACCCACGGAAAAGAGCAATATCATTTCTTATGTGGATGCCTACCAGTTAAAGCGTGAGAACATGGTGAAGCTGCCGGTGATTGTCTACAACCGCGACAATATTGCCGAGGTTATTGCGGATGCCAAGGATATGCGCGACCGATTGGAATATGTAGCCGCCGCCGAAGAGCAAAACGGCGGCAACTACATTCGCCCGATTGTGCTTTTTCAGGCACAGCCCAAGAATAATGCCGACAGTGAGACATTTGAAAAGGTGCGTCACAAGTTGGTAGAGTGCGGCATCCCCGCCGAACAGATTGCTATTAAGACAGCGGATATCAATGAGCTGAAAAATGTTGCCTTGATGAGCCGTGCCTGTCCGATTCGCTACATCATTACTGTTAATGCGCTGAAAGAGGGTTGGGATTGTCCTTTTGCTTATATTCTGGCTTCTCTCGCCAACAAGACGAGCAAGATTGACGTGGAGCAGATTGTGGGTCGCATTTTGCGCCAACCTTACACACGCAAACACAAGAGTCCGTGGTTGAATATGTCCTATGTGTTGACCTGTTCCCAAGATTTCAGCACCACGCTGGAAGGGATTGTAGCGGGGTTGAACACGGCCGGCTTCAGCAAAAAGGACTATCGCGTGGCAGAAGAACAACCTGTGGAGACACCTGTTGCGCCGCCCCAACCGCCCCCGCCGCCTATCATGGCCGGGGAGAATACAGACGGAACAACGCTTGAATTGGAAACGTCGGGAGATGATGAGGATGAGAACGGCATGGACGACGTTCTCCGTGTTAATCCCGAACATGCACAAAGTTCAGAGAGTAACACCGAACATGTAGACAGCATGTTAGCTCATGCGAACGAGCAGGGCGCGGCGTTCAATAATGAGCTTGAAAAAGATGATGATAGCGGTGAGCATACACCGACAGATTTACAGCATATGAAAAACACGTTTGCCATGAATCGAGAGTTTGCGGAGGAAGTGGCGGCACTCAAGCTGCCGCAGTTTGTCCGCAAGGTTCAGCACAGTTTATTCCAGTCAGAGGACGAGTCATTGGAAACGTTGTTAAATGAGGAGCATCTGACGGATGGTTTTACGCTGCGCGGTAAACCCACGGCTATTAACTGGCAGGGGGTGGAATCAGAAATGGCTTCGATTGATGTGCAGCAAGGAAGCAGCGGGCAGCCCAAGGTGATGAAAATGGCTACGAACGACCAGAAGCTGCTCAAAGAACACCTGAATTCTCAGGCTCCCTCCCAGCAGATTAAGATTTGCAAGGGGATTATCCATACCCAAGTGACCCGCATTGATGCGGTGGATGATAATGAGTTGAAACGCTATATCGACCATATTATCGAGGAAATGGATGAATCTCAACTCGCTGCATTGAAGCGCGAGCCGCAGGGGTTTGCCGTGCGTATTAAAGAGTATGTACAGACGCTTCTCAAAGAACATGTGCGTACGCGCTTCAATACATTGCTCGATCAGGCGGCGATTGTGTGCCGTCCTGCGAATCGTTTCCCCCGCACGATTTCACCCGCTTCGCATACGTCACTTTACGGCGGGAGTCTTTACGAAGCCGAGGAGAACGGCAATGCCTTTGAGATGAAACTGGTCTTGGAGCTTTCCCGCATGACGAACATTAAGTGGTGGCACCGCAATATCGCCCGCACAGGTTTCTGTCTGAACGGCTTTATCAATCACTACCCCGATTTCATTGTCTGCACCACTTCCGGCAATATCGTTGTGATTGAAACCAAGGGCGAACACCTTGGCAACGCCGACAGCATGGACAAGTTGGAACTTGGTCGCAAATGGGCTGACAAAGCGGGCGAACAGTATTCCTATTTCATGGTCTACGATACCACTCCCCCCGACCCCCGTGCCTATGCGTTTAACAAGTTCATCGAGATTCTGGGGGAGATGTGAGGAATACAGGTTTTTCTCGGCATAGCTACGCTAATTCCATTATTGCGATGGAGATTTTCTAGGGCTGATGGTCATATAACATATCATGATGGCTTGGGAGGAATGATATGCGCGCACAAATATTGCTTACCGAAATTAGACATGATCTGAACGCATATGAAACAGAATTAACTTCAGGTGTTGCGCGTGGAGATTTTTCGCTTAATAAGACTGGTGAAAACTTAGCAGCGAAAATGCTAAATATTGCATTTGGTTACTCGTTGCAAAATTTAAATAAAGTTGAACCGAATGCCCAAGGGGTTGATTTGATTGACGAAAAAAAGAAAATAGTTGTTCAGGTTAGCTCATCAGGGACTGTAGAAAAACTTCAAGGTTCACTGGATAGAACAGCCAAAACTGGACGATATAAAGGATTTACTTTCAGATTTGTTCTGCTTGCAGGAAAATCGCAAAAATTGATTGAAGATTATATGCGAGTTAGTTCAAAAAATCCACAAAAATATGTACAGTACCCAGAAATAACGTTTGATATCAAAAACGATGTGATGACGCTTTCTGATTTAGTTGATTATCACATTGGTGACGAAAATATCCTGAGGCAATTTTATTCAATTACATCTGAATGGCTTGGCTATTCAAAAAATGAGGTGTCGGATTATCAGAGCGACTTGGCAGATGTAGTGAATGTCTTAGCTGAGTATAAATCAAAGGGAAGAGAAATCAGCACAAATCGTAAATTCGCAATTATAAATAAAATCCGCAGAAACAATTTAGAGAGCCGTGGTATTGCAATAAGAAATGTAACAAAATTGATTCCTACTTTGACTAATATTTATAGACAGAGCGAAAACCTTATAATTAGTCAAAAAGTTGCAATTGTAGGGTTCCTTGTAGATAAATACCAGCAAAGTCTTGAATTATTTCAGTCGGAGGAACAAAGATTTGATTACATTAAGCAAGAGGCTATAACATTCTCTAAGAGAAGCGAAAACTGCAAAGTGAAACAACTGGACCGCTTATCTTTGTGTATTATGGTTATAATTGCAGAGGCATTTGAGGAGTGTAAAATTTTTATTCATCCTGACACAAAATGATTCTTCCATACAATACACATCCGGAAAGCTCCTTATATTACAACGCGGCTATGATTCTGCAGGCTCTTCCACGCTCTAAAAAAATAAATATTATGAAATGGCGCAGAGAAGACATGAATATCCAGATGATTCCTTACGCGTCTTTTATATTGGCTCTCGATTTTTTATTTTTAATGGGTGTTGTTGACATAACTCAAAATAAGGAAATTATCTATGTTTCTAAAGAATCTAAAAATTGAAGTATCAGGAGAAATAATTAGGGATGTCTCATTTGGACCTCACCTAAACCTAATAGTTGATGCTTCGCATAATGAGAGCTCTCGTGGGGGGAATGATTTAGGTAAAACGACGTTTTTGAGACTCGTAGATTTTTGTCTTGGAGCAAAAGCGAGCATCGTTTATAACCCTTCTGGAAAAAGAGGGAAAGAGAATAAAAAGTTTAAAGATTTCTTGTATGATAATAAAGCATTAATAATATTGACACTTGTTGATACATGGGGAGATGAAGGTAATACCTATGTTATTCAACGCAATTTTGCACGCGAGAAAAAGAATCGAATATACTCTATTAATGACTTTACTTCAACAAACATATACATTAATGATATTCTTTCAAAAAAACTATTCTCTGGGTACCAGAACTCGATGCCAAGCTATAGGAGCATAATAGCTCACAATTTCCGATGCACAGAAGCCTCGTTTGATGATTTTGTTGAGATGCACAATTACGCAAAAGGAGAACAAATAGAATCGCTATGTGTATATCTTTTGGGTGGTGAAACATCTTTCTTCAGAGAAAAATACAGGATAAGCGAACGCTTAAAATGGGAGAAAAAACTCCTTAAAGTCTTACAAGAGGAAACAAATGAAGATGACTGCAAGAAGAATATTGAAGAACTTTCCAAGGCTGCTGAGATAATAAAAAATAAAATTCAGAATTTTTTCGTAAATCCTGATATCAACACACAAATTGCAGAACTTACTGAAATCCGAGGAAATATCCGCACCATAACATCAGATATTTCTACTTTGAAAGCTCAAGAGAGGATTATTATGCATGCTCAGCAGAAATTTCAGCATAGCAAATTTACCTTCTCTCTAGATGTATTGAAGGCAATTTACGAAGAAGCCCATATTCTTGTGCCCGATATGCAGCATAAATTCCATGAATTGGTGGATTTTCATAATGCCATGCTTGATGAAAAATGTCACTTTATATCGGAAGAGATTGAATTGGTAAACACAGGATTGGAAAAAAAGAAAAGAATTTTAGAAAAATTGACCATGCGTTCCGAAGAATTGGGGGCAATACTGATGTCCTCAGTTACGGCAGTGGAAATGCAGGAAAAAATCAAAGAGTTATCCAACACAATTTCTCAATTGGAGCATTATAAAGAACAAATGAATTCCCTTGAGCAAAGGCGAAACTCCATCAAGAAATTGTCGGATAAACTTTTGGAAATAGATGAGTATATCCATGGCGATGTATTGAAGGGGGTTTTATACGAAAACTTAGCACACTTAAATTCATTTTTCTCTACATTCTTTCAAAGAATGTATGGTCATGATAATGAAATCCAATTGATCGAGAAGGCTGAAAAACACAAAACCCTATATTCACTTATCCTGAAAAATAGCAAATTTAGTGACGGAGCAAAACAAGTAACAGCATTCTGCTTCGATGCTGCGTACACGATATTTGCTCGTTCAAAGAATATTCCTCATCTTGATTTCATGCTCACTGACAAAAAAGAGAGCGTCGATGATAAGCAGTTGTTTGCAATGTGCGAAATTCTTGAACAACATAACATTCAGTGTGTCACGTCAATTTTGCGCAAAAGAATTCCTCAATCCATGTTGGAAAAAGGCCATATAGCACTTGAATTATCGGATACAGATAAGCTATTCAAAATGGAAGAATTTGAAGCGTGAGTTCAATTTCTCCATTTTGTGTACACCCATTACTGATTAGCATGTGCTTCCTGTTCAATTATAGGGGAGAAGGAATGGTGCACAGTTTCTTCATTTCCCTCTTGATTTAGGGTTTGCCAATGTGTTATAGTCTTCTTGTTATTAATAGTTATGGCTGCAGAACACAGACTGACGTTTCATGTGGTGTCTGCCTCGTTGGATGGGGTGGTGAAAGTGACGCGTGCGCGTTGGACGGAAATTGCGTATCGTTTCCCCCGAACGGCACTTAAAGAGGTGGGTAGCGTAGATGAGTTGCAGGGCAGCGGCATTTACTTTTTGATGGGGGTGAAGGATGGCTGCAAGACGCTTTACATCGGACAGGCGCAAAATGTCAGCCGCCGACTGGCGCAACATTCTGTGAATGACAGCAAGGCGTTCTGGACGCATACGCTCGTGGTAACCAGTACGGGTGATGCGGTGTTTAATGCGGCACACCTGAACTACCTTGAAAGCCGTTTTCATGAGTTGGCAACCGAAGCGGGAGTCTGGAACATTGAGAACTCCATGCCGCCCTCTGTGGGTTGCGGCATTGCCACCATTCAGCAGGAGATGGATGAGTGTATCAATCACACGAAGGTTATCTTCAACCTGATGGGTTATCATTTTTTGGAAAAATCTCATTCTTCTTTGGCGATTGAGCCGCAGCAGGTGAAAGAACCCGCTTTGCCGGTGCTTCCTGAACCTACCACGGAAGCGAATGATGTACCGATGCCGCAAATTTTGGATGGGTCAGCGTTGACTCAGGTGCTGGCAGGTGTTCAAGACGTGACTACCAGCGTTCGCCGCGCCAAGTACAATTTTTATGAAATGGGGCTGAAAGATGGTGATGTGGTGGTGTATGAGGATAAGGAACCCGCTCACCGCACAGAAGCCATCGTGTGTGCGCCCGACAAGATTCAAGTTAACGGCGAGGTCATGACACCGCATGCGTTGGCGAAGCGGATTCGCCGCACAAACAATGTTTATGCCTTTGCCTACATCTCTTGGAACGGCGAGAAGTTAAGCACGATTTACAACCGCGTGTACAAGAATTTCCCGCCGAAAAAGGAAGATGAGGATACCGCCAAACTGCGTTACTTCACGATGGCGGGGGCAGATGCCGTTGGCCGTTTAACCGACGACGGCGGTATTGTGGTGTTGAAAGGCAGCCGCATTTGTGCGGAGACGAAGAAATCCTGTCTTGCCGCCGCCATCGCCTTGCGCGCAGAAGTCAGAGAAAGCCATATCACGCAGAAGGACTACACCTTCAAATCGCTCAGCGGTGCTGCCAACTTTGTGGGCGGCTGTGCGCTCAACGGCAAAATCTGCTGGACAGAAACCCGCAAAGAGCCGAAGCGCAAAAAGCGTAAGAGCTAATCTCTGCGAGTTGTGGCAAGGTAAAAAAATCGCGGTGGCATCAAGAACAAGGGTGATGCGTGCCGCGCGGTTGTTCCGTGTCGCAGCCATATCTGAAAATGAGTCAAGCGGCACGCTTGCGCAGATGGGTCAAGCGGCACGCTTGCGCATAGGGATGGAACGGCACGTTCCCTTGGTATGCCGTGATTTGGGCTTTTCTTGTTTAGTGGGGTTGGGTATAGTGGCGGGGTTGGTAGGGACCCAAATATCCACATCGGGGGGGGGGAGGAGCACACCCTGAAGGGCGTGGATGTTGACATTCCGCTGGGGGGAATCACCGTGGTGACGGGACCGAGCGGGAGCGGCAAGACCTCGCTGGCGGTGAGCACCCTCTATGCCGAAGGGCAGCGCCGCTATGTGGAAACCTTTTCGCCCTATGTCCGTCAGTTCATGGACCGCATGGACCGCCCCGACGTGCAGGCCGTCGAGAACGTGCCGCCCGCCATTGCGCTGGGGCAGCGCAACTCCGTCAAAAACTCCCGCTCCACCGTGGGCACCATGACCGGGTTGAACGAGTACCTGAAACTCATCTTCAGTCGCCTTGCCGTCGGGCGCGATGAACACGGCCACATCATCCGCCCCGCCACCCCGCAGAGCGTCGCCGACGAACTCCTTTCTGATGCCGCCCGCGCGGGCGAAAACGATGCCCTTGTCTGCTTTGCCGTGCCGCCCGTCGGCAGCTTCGATGAAATGGTGACCGCCCTGCAAGCCCAAGGCTATCTGCGTGTGCTGGCGGGCGGCGACGTGCTGCGGCTCGATGCCACCGATGAAGCCACCCTCGGCATGGAGCAATGGATGATCGTGCAAGACCGTATCAAACTGCGCCCCGAAAGCCGCACGCGCCTGATGGAAGCCATCGAAAACGCCCTGCACTTGGGGCAGGATGTCGCCTATGTCTCCCTGCGCGGCGACAACGGCGCGTGGGGGGAGCCGCGCATGTTCCGCAGCGATTGGTACCCGCTTGCCGAGCCGCGCCCCGGACTGTTCAGCGGCAACTCACCGCTGGGCGCCTGCCCCGCGTGCAAGGGGTACGGACGCGCCATCTCCTTCGATTACAACAAAGGCATCAACCCCGATGTCTCCATTAAAGACGGCGCGTTAAAAATGCTGTCCTCCGAAACCCTGTCGCAGTGCTACAAAGACTTTGTGCGAGTCAACAAAAAAGCCCGCGCCGTGCGCATGGATGTGCCGTGGAAAGACCTTTCGCCAAAAGAGCGCGACTTCGTCTTTTACGGCAACTGCGGCGATTTAGACGTGTGGACCGCCTACGACAACGGTCTGTGGTACGGCTACAAAGGCATTTTTGAGGACATGGAGAAACACGCCCACAAGATGAGCGTGCGCGTGTTCCTTGCCTATTACCGCGTGTACAACGTCTGCCCCGTGTGCCACGGCGGGCGGTTGAGAAAAGAAGCCCTTTCGTTCACCATCGGCGGGTTGACCGTGCCGCAGGTACAGGCGTTGCCGATGGAAGAGCTATTGCCGTGGCTGGATGCCCATGTGCTGCCCGCCGCGGGGGAAGACCGCTCGCTGGCACAGGCGGTGCGCGAGCTGCGCAGCCGCGTGGCGTACCTGTGTGAGGTCGGCTTGGGGTACATAGCCGCCAACCGCCTGACGCGTTCGCTCTCCGGCGGTGAGATTGAGCGCGTGTCGCTGACCGCCTGTCTGGGCGCGGCGTTGACGGAGACGCTGTTTGTGTTGGATGAGCCGACGGTGGGTCTGCACGCCCGCGATACGGCGCGCCTGATTGCCGCCATGCGCCGCCTTGCCCACCGCGGCAACACGCTGGTGGTGGTGGAGCATGAGGAGGCCGTGATGCGCGCGGCGGATTACTTGGTGGACATGGGACCCGCGGGCGGTTCGGGCGGCGGTCGCGTAGTGTATGCGGGCAAGCCCGACGGCATTTTTACCGCGCCCGCCTCGCTGACAGGGCAGTACTTGGCCCACCTGCGCGAGATTCCCTTGCCGCGCCGTCGCCGCAAGGCGCAAGATAAGAACCAATTTTTGGAGATTGAGGGGGCGGAGTGCCACAATCTGCATGATTTTTCGGTGAAGATTCCGCTGGGTACCTACACCTGTCTCACGGGTGTGTCGGGCAGCGGCAAGAGCACGCTGGCGTGCCAAGTGCTGTACGGCACGCTGCACCCCGAATCGCTGGATGACGAGGAGCGCGTCTCCGTGCGTGCCATCCGCGGCACGGAGCACTTGCAGGAGGTGGTGCTGGTGGACCAAAGCCCGATTGTGCGCACGCCGCGCTCCACCCCCGCCGTGTACATCGGCGTGTTCGAGGACATGCGCCAACTCTTCTGCGCCGAGCCTGCCGCCCAAGCCCGCAGCCTGAAACCGGGGTATTTTTCGTTCAACAGCGGCGAGGGGCGCTGCCCGCGCTGTGCGGGTCTGGGGCAGGAGAAGGTGGAGATGCAGTTCCTCTCCGACATTTTTGTGCCCTGCGCCCTGTGCCACGGCACGCGCTACACGCCGCAGGCGTTGAGCATTACCCTGCTGGGCTACAACATGGCGGAGATGCTGGCGCTGGATATCCGCAGCGCGCAAAAACTCTTTTCTAAGGAGAAGAATGCCCGCGCCCGCCGCATTGCCGAGCGCTTGCAGGTGCTGGTGGAGGTGGGGCTGGGGCACCTTGCGCTGGGGCAGCCGCTCAACACGCTGTCGGGCGGTGAGAACCAACGCCTTAAACTGGCGCGCATTTTGGTGGATTCCCCCGCGGGCAGCGTGAAGGACGGCAAGGGGAGTCTGCTCATTCTGGATGAACCCGGCACGGGGCTGCATTTCCATGATTTGGAGGTGCTGTTAAAGGTGTTCGACCGCCTGACGGAACAGGGGAATACCCTGCTGGTGATTGAGCACAACATGGAGCTGATTAAGTGCGCCGACCACGTGATTGACCTCGGCCCCGAAGGCGGCACGCGCGGCGGCACCATTGTGGCACAAGGCACGCCGGAGGAAGTGGCGGCCTGTGGGCGCGGCTACACGGCGGGGTACTTGGCACAGGCTTTGCACACGGAGGTAGAGGAGCCTTACGCCGCCGCTGCCGAGAGCATTGACGCGGCGGTACCCGCGGGCGTGATTGCCCTGCGCGGGGCGCGCCACCACCAGCTGAAAAACATTGACGTGGATATCCCCCGCGACCGCATGACGGTCGTCACGGGGCTTTCGGGCAGCGGCAAAAGCACGCTTTCGTTTGACATTGTGTTTGCGGAGGGTCAAAAGCGCTTCATGGACGTGATGAGCCCCTACGCCCGCCAGTTCACGGAGCAGATGGAGACGCCCGACATCGACCGCCTGACAGGTCTGCCACCCACGGTGGCGATTGAGCAGAACCGCTCGCGCGGCGGCTGCAAATCCACCGTGGGTACGGTGACGGAGATTTGGCAGTTCCTGCGTTTGCTGTATGCCAAGCTGGGCACGCCGCATTGCCCCGCGTGCGGTATTGCCGTGGGCAGCCGCACACCCGCCGAGATTGTGGCAGAGGTGCAGCAGCGGGTGGCTGCCCGCCCCGCGCGCCTGTTGCTGGCCGCGCCCGTGGTACGCAACCGCAAGGGGCATTATGCGGATTTGGCGCGCTGGGCGGTGAAGAAGAAGTATCCGTATCTGCGGGCGGACGGCAAGCTGGTGGCGAGCGATGAGTTCACGCCGCTCGACCGCTACTCGAATCATGATGTGGATGTGGTGACGGCGGAGATTGCCGTGAGCGGCAACCGCATTACGATGAACGGTCGTGATTGCGATGCCGCCACGCTGAATGAGACGGTGATGCGGGCGTTGGAGATGGGTGACGGCTTTATCCGCCTGTTGGAGGGGGCGGACGCGCAGCAGGAGACGCTGTTGGGGACGCACCTGACCTGCCCGAAGTGCGGGGAGAGTTATGAGGCGCCCGAACCCTCGACCTTTTCGTTCAATTCGCCGCACGGCTGGTGCCCGCGCTGTCTGGGGCACGGTCGCGTGGGGGCGGTGACCTACGGCAAGGTGAAGCCGGAGGATAAACTGTCTCAACTGGAGGTGGAGCTGAAATACGACCGCGATGTGGAGAAAGCGGCGGCAAAGGAGGCGGAAAGCGTGCTTTGCCCCGCGTGCGGCGGCAGTCGCCTGTCTCCGTTTGCGCTGGGCGTAACGCTGTTCGGCAAGAACATTGCCGAGGTGGGCGAGCTGGATGCACGTTCTGCACAGGCGTTGCTGGAGTCGTGGCATTTTGAGGGGCGCGATGCCGAGATTGCCCGCAATGTGATGGCGGAAATCGGGCAGCGTCTGCGTTTCCTGCAACGCGTGGGCTTGGGGTATCTGTCGCTGAACCGCGCGGCGACCACGCTGTCGGGCGGCGAGACACAGCGCATTCGCTTGGCGGCGCAGTTGGGTTCGGAGCTGCGCGGCGTGCTCTATGTGCTGGATGAACCGACCATCGGGCTGCACCCGCAGGACAACGAGCGTTTGCTCACCACGCTGGCGGAGCTGAAAGAGCGCGGCAATACGCTGCTGGTGGTGGAGCATGATGAGGACACGATGCGCGCCGCCGACCATGTGATTGACCTCGGTCCGGGGGCGGGTGTCCACGGCGGGCAAATCATGGCGCAGGGTACGTTTGAGGAGGTTTTATCCAATCCCGCTTCCGTGACGGGGCGCGCGCTGTCCGCCAAGGAGAAGCACCCGTACTGCGGCAGGTATCTGCCGTTGAAGGGGTGTGAGTGGCTGGAGCTGTCGGGCTGCACGCTGCATAATCTGAAAAATCAGACGCTGAAAATCCCCCGCGCCCGCCTGACGGTGGTGACAGGACCCAGCGGCGCGGGCAAGACAAGTCTTATCACAGGCACGCTGGGACCCGCCGTGCGGGCGGCGTTGGGCGGCAGCATCACTAAGGAAGAACGCGCGGCGTGGAAGTCTGACAAGGGGCTGGATTCGGTACGCGCGCTGTACCAAGTGGACCAAAGCCCGCTAGGTAAGACCCCGCGCTCTACGCCCGCGACGTACATCGGCATTTTCAACGAAATCCGCACGCTGTTCGCGCAGAGTGCCGATGCCCGCCGACTGGGTTTTGATGCCTCGCGTTTCTCGTTCAACACGGCGGCGGGGCATTGCGAGGCGTGCAAGGGCACGGGCTACCAACGGCAGGAGATGGATTTTCTGCCGCCCTGCACGGTGCCGTGCGAAACCTGCCGCGGCGCGCGCTACAACAGCCGCACGCTGCAGGTGCGCTACAAGGGCAAGACGATTGCCGAGGTGCTGGACATGAACATGGAGGAAGCGGCGGAGTTCTTTGCCGCCCAACCCCGCTTAGCCGACCCCTTGCGCTTGCTCTGTGACACGGGGCTGGGGTATCTGACGCTGGGGCAGGCCAGTAACACGCTTTCGGGCGGCGAGGCGCAGCGCATTAAGCTGGTGGCGGAGCTGATTAAGGGTCGCCGCGCCGCGCTGACGGCCATCCGCAAGGGCAAGGCGTTGCCGCAGGATTTGTATCTGATTGAGGAGCCGACCATCGGTCTGCACCCGCATGATGTGCGCCTGTTGGTGGGGGTGCTGCGCCGCTTGGTGGAGAACGGCAACACGGTGGTGGTCATTGAGCACAATTTGGAGCTGATCTGCGAGGCGGACTACGTGATTGACGTAGGACCCGGCGCAGGTGCCGACGGCGGCACGATTGTCGCCCAAGGCACGGTGAAACAGCTGGCCAAGGCGAAAAGCCCCACCGCGGGCTTTATCAAGGGGGAGATGGAATAAAAGTTGAAAGTTGAAGGTTGAAAGTTGAAATTGTAAAATTAGGCACCCTACGGGTGCGGAATTTCCGCATACGGGGCTAAATGCCGCACGCCGTTTCGGGAATGAGGGTCTGTTTTATCCGAAAGGCCGGATGCTCCCCTACTAAATAACCCCGCCGGAACTCGTCAGAACCAGCAGCCTACGCTTTGCGTTTCTCTTTCCCCGCGCGCAGCGCGGCGAACAGCACACTTCCAACCTCCAACTTCAAACTTCCAACTTCCAAAAAATCCCCGCCTGCCCGAGCGGGGCAGACGGGGATTTTTTGTCGGCTTTCAGCCTTGGTTATTTAATGTTAAATTTGATGCCGCTGCCTTTCCATTCCTCGCCTTCGCCGCTGCCATGGTAGGAAGCTGTGCCGCTGGTGGGCGTTTCAAAGTTGAGGGTGTAGGTGGTTTCCCATTCGTAGCCGGGGAAGACGATTTTAGCTGTTTTTGCATCAGCTTTCTTATAGTCATAAGAAGTGGTGCTCTTGCCGCCGTCAGACATCGTTTGGTAGGAAAGGAAATGACCCTCGCCTACGCCCTCACCCTGATTTCTCTTGTTGTTGGGGGTGTTGCTGAAACGAATGGAAGAAATAGTGCTCGAATCACGGACGGTATTCCATGTCTCGCCGCCGTTGCCGCTGAGGGCGCGGGAGGCATTGGCATAGTTGAAGTAAATCGTTTTGCCTACCAGAGAGTCGGGAGACTGGGCATACAGTTCATTGTGCAGTTTGCCGGCGGCGGATTGAGCCGACGCATTGCCTAAGGCGGCGGCCTTGTTGTAGTATTGCAGGGCCATGGTCTTATCTTTCTTCACGCCCCAGCCGTTTTCATAGTTGCGCCCCATTTCATACAGGCAGCCCGCGTCACCCAGCTCGGCGCCCTTGGTGTAGTATTTGAGAGCTTCTTGGTTTTTGGACGCATGAGTTCGGTAATAGAAGCAGCTTTCTGCGGAGGGATAATCGAAAGGATCATCCGACGGATTGGCAACGACATAAACGACGTTGAAGGGCAACATGCAGACATCAAACGGGAAGCACAGGGCTCTGACACCCATAGGAGCATCTTTGACGACTTTGCAATCGTCGATGTGCTTGCCTGCCTCATAATAGGCGTGGGCGTTACCGTTTTCAATGCCCTGCGAGATGTTGCCGGGCAGAGAGGTGCAGGAAACCATGCAGCTTAAACCGGCTGCAAGGACCATGGCGGTCATGGTGTAGTTTTTCATAACAGGAAAGAAAAAGAGGTTGATGTTAGCCGCGCGAATGAGCGCACTGCTCTGTTTCTAACAAACAGCCGCCGCCCTGTCAAGCAAACTTGGCTGCAATCGGCGGGGTAATTGTGCGGCAACTATTGAGCGGAGACGGAAGCACGAAGTGCGGCGGCAGAACTTAGGGCATCAAACGTTTTACGCTTTCCGATAAATCTATGGGAACACGCCGCTTAAATTTTTCACCGATTTGTTGAAAAAAGGGCTTGTGACACCCCCGCATGGCGTGATAATATAGGGGTATGAACGGCTTTTTGCGCTATGCCCTTTCCCTGACACTCGCCCTGACCTCGCTGGCGGGTGCTGTGCAGTTGAGTGACCTGAGCCCGGATATCACCCGCACACAGGCCGATGCCAACCTGACCAAAGACTACGCCTACCGCGTGTTGAGCGACCTTTCTGTGCGCCGCATTTGGAATCTGGATGAGAATCGCAAGCTCACCATGGATTTCGACCCCCGCACCGACAAGCTCATCTGCATTGTGGTGGACTACAAGAAGCCTGTCTCCTCTAAGGAAGGCACGGATGATGTGCTGGCGATTGCCCATGCTGACAAGGCGAACTGGAACAAGCTGACGCCTGACAAGGCCGAGAAGTACGGCGTGCGCAACGCCAAGGCCATGAAGATTGACAAGTCTTACATCTTCATGGAAAGCAATTCCGCGGGCAAGTGCATCCGCGTGTCGGTGTTCAGCTCCATCCCCAAGGAATCCCGCGTGCACATGTCCGATGTCAGCACGGTGGATATCGGCAAGACGGCCATGGGCTCCAACAACTCCGGCAGCGCGGGTAAGACGCTGATGCAGGACGAGGAACGCCGCCTGAACACCGCCAACAAGACGGATTTGGCACAGAACGACACCAAGCCCGCTAAGGATGAAGACAGCGTGACGAGCCATCTGCGCAGCGGCGGCAGCGAAACCACCGCCGACGACAGCACCGAGGAAACGACCTCCGCCGATACTGTTGCCACCACCGAGAAGCCCAAGAAGACCGCCAAGAAGATTGATTCCACCCGCAAGGGCGACCGTGGCAAGGATATGGACAACCTGATGGCTAAGCTGGGGCTGGACGGTCTGGAACCCATCCACTACATCATCGGTGTGGTGGCGCTCATCCTCTTCTTCACCATCATGAGCGTGATGCGTCGTCAGGCGGAAGCCAAGCGTCTGGCCGCCCAGGCCGCCCTGCTGCGAAACGGCACGCCCGGTCTGCGACCCACCGCCCGCCGCCGTTAAGGCAAGGTCGTGAATCCCTTTCCCCGAACGGCGCATTGCTCAACAATGTGCCGTTCTTTTTTCCTGTCAGAATCGTTATGAAGCGCATCTTTGTCGATATTTCCGCCCAACGTCTCACCCTGCATGATGAGGCAGGGTGCGTGCTGTTCACTGCCGCTGTCTCCACAGGCGCGGCGGGCGTAGGCACCGAAGAGGGCAGCGGCAAAACCCCCACGGGGCATTTTTTGATTTGCAGCAAACACGGCACCAACGCCCCGCTCAACACCGTGTTCCGCGGGCGACTGCCCAAGGGCTTGTACAACCCGCAGCAAGACGTGGGGGATGCCATTTTGGCCCGCATTCTCTGCCTGCACGGCACCGAAGCGCACAACGCCAACACGCGGGCGCGCTACATCTATCTGCACGGCACGGCTGATACCGCACAGCTGGGTACGCCTGTTTCGCACGGCTGCATCCGCCTTTCCCCTGCCGATGCCGCGACTCTCTACGACTTGGTGCCTCTCGGCACGGCGGTGGAAATCCGTTGAGCTGTCACGCGCCCGCCTTAAGGTTGCAGACGTTCAATCTGCCAGCTGCCGTCCTCCTGCAAGCTGTACATGAAGCGGTCGTGGACGCGACCGGGACCGCCCTGCCAGAACTCGACATGGTGCGGCACAATGCGGAAACCGCCCCAGAAATCGGGCAGCGGCACTTGCCCCTCCGCAAACTTGCGGCGCAGCTCCTGCAATTTCATCATCAGCAGCTTGCGGGTGGAAATCACTTGGCTTTGGTGCGACACCCACGCGCCCAGCTGCGATTCATGCGGGCGGGAAAGGAAGTATTTCAATGTCTCGGCGCGGGAAATCTTTTCCGCACGCCCGTACACAATAATCTGGCGTTCCAGCGTCACCCACGGCAGCAACATGCACATTTCGGGGTTCTGCTCAATCTCCCGCGCCTTGCGGCTGGTGTAGTTGGTGAAAAAGACATAGCCGCGGTCATCGTAATACTTCAACAGCACCGTGCGCAGCGAGGGCATGCCCTGCGGCGTGGCGGTGGCAATGCTCATGGCGTTCGGTTCGGGAATCCCCGATTTGAGCGCCTGTTGAAACCAGCGGTCAAACTGCACAAAAGGTGTGTCGGCCAAATCCCTGCGGTGCAGGGTATCCTTCAAATACTCCTCTCTGAATGCAGACAAATCCATACCGCGTCACTATAGCACCCCCACCCCCCTGCGGCAAGCCCATTTTTTTTGATTTGTTAGGCGCTTGTATGTCGCGAGGCTGAAAATTATAGTTGACTGCCTGCAAACTTATGATTTATTCTGTCTGCTGTGCGGGCGGCATGTCACCGCCTGCGTTTAACCCTAAAGAAAGAAAAGATGAAAAAGTATCGTTGCACCATTTGCGGTGAAATTGTTGAGAGCGAGGATATCCCCACCATCGAATGCCCCGTTTGCCATGCCGAAGGTCCCGAAGTGTGGGAAGAAGTAGAGGAAACGGGCGACAAGGAATACGCCTGCGAACACGTTGTGGGCATTGCCAAGGGCGTGGACGAGGTGATTTTGAAAGGGCTGCGTGACAACTTTAACGGTGAATGCTGCGAGGTGGGTATGTACCTTGCCATGAGCCGTGTGGCCGAGCGCGAGGGCTACCCTGAGGTGGCTGATGCGTTCAAGCGCTATGCTTTTGAAGAGGCCGAACACGCTGCCAAGTTCGCCGAACTGCTGGGCGAGGTGGTGACGGACAGCACGGAGAAGAACCTGTCTCTGCGCGCCGCTGCCGAGCAGGGTGCCTGCGCCGGTAAGCTGGAGATTGCCAAGCTGGCCAAGCAGCAGAATCTGGATGCCATCCACGACACCGTGCACGAGATGGCCAAGGACGAAGCCCGTCACGGCAAGGCGCTGGCAGGTCTGCTCAAGCGCTACTTCGGGAAGTAAGCACCAAGGAAAATCAAGGGGTTCAGGAAGTCAATCCCGCAAGGGGT
>JAZLFB010000074.1:0-8630 GCA_045615585.1 Akkermansia sp. | reverse complement strand
AACGCGCGTCCTACATCATCCTGACCAAGAGCGGCGGCAAGCCGCAGGATGAGCTGATTGCCACCATCCGCAAGTACAACAAGGTGGCGGACATCATTGTCACCAACCACGCCCCCGCCTACTTGGAGAACCTGCTCACGGGTGAAAAACTGCCCCTTGACTGGCTGAAAGACAAGTATGTGGCCTGTATGAGCGGCATTGCCCGCCCCGAGAGCTTTGAAGTGCTGGTGGAGGGGCAGGGCGCCCATGTGGAAATCCGCCGCCGCTACCCCGACCACTGCTGGTTTGACCAAGCGGACATCGACACCTTTGTGGAACGCTGCGCCGACCGCGCGTTGGATGCCATCATCACCACCGAAAAGGATGCCGTACGCTTCCTCGACCCCAAGGAGACGGAGATTCCCATCTACTTCCTGCGTATTCAGATTGACATCATCCAAGGGCAGGAGAAGTGGGATAAGATGATCGACCGCATCTGCGCCCTCTCCGCCCCCCAGCCCGAACCCGAATGGGCCGACGCGCTGTGAGGATGTACGATGTACGAGGTACGATGTACGAAGTTTTAAAGTCAGGCGCGGCGTAGCCGCGCGGAAATGGCGAATCCGAAAAATCTTGAAAGCGGCTGACGGCTGTAAAGCCGATTAGCCAACCGCGCAGCGGTTGCCCCGTTAGGGGTGAAGCGGCGGGAGGCGCCGCTGAAGCAATCCGAAAAATCTGACAATCCATATTGTCTTCCCTTTCTCTGTGCTTGATTTTATGCGGGAAGCGGGGTAAGATGGTCGGCGTTATGAAGAAGCGTCGCGTCGTCATCCTCGGTTCCACAGGCAGTATCGGCACCAGTGCGTTGAAAGTGGCGCGTGCCTTGCCCGAACAGATGGAAGTGGTGGGGCTTGCCGCCCACAGCAGCGTAGA
This sequence comes from Akkermansia sp., assembly GCA_045615585.1. Classification (GTDB taxonomy): domain Bacteria; phylum Verrucomicrobiota; class Verrucomicrobiia; order Verrucomicrobiales; family Akkermansiaceae; genus Akkermansia. Next base: position 7,718 of record JAZLFB010000074.1, on the reverse strand, counting down.
GACGCTGGCGGCACAGGCGCTGGAGTTCGGCGTGAACGACGTTTGTATTTTTGATGCTGCCAAGGCGGCGGAGCTGCAACGCCTGTTGCCGAACGCCCGCATTTCCACGGGCTTGGATGGTCTGTGCGAGTTGGCTACCTTGGCGGCGGCGGACATGGTGTTGGTGTCCATCATCGGCACGGCGGGGCTGAAACCCACGCTGCAAGCCATTGAAGCGGGCAAGGATTTGGCGATTGCCAGCAAAGAGATTCTGGTGATGGCGGGCGAAGTGGTCATGAACCGCGCCAAAGAGAAGGGTATTGCCGTGCTGCCTGTGGACAGCGAGCACAACGCCATTTTCCAATGCCTGCAAGGCAACCACGGCGGAGCAGAGCAGGTGAACCGCCTCATTCTCACCGCCAGCGGCGGCCCCTTCCGCACCACGCCGCGCGAACAGCTGGCATCGGTCACGCTGGAACAGGCTCTCAAACACCCCACGTGGAAGATGGGGCGCAAGATTACCATCGACTCCGCCACCCTCTTCAACAAGGGGCTGGAGATGATTGAAGCCCGCTGGCTCTTTGATATCCCGATGGAGCGTGTGGACGTGCTGGTACACCCGCAGAGCATTGTCCATTCGCTGGTGGAATACCGCGACGGCTCGGTGTTGGCACAGTTGAGCAACAGCGACATGTGCTTCCCCATTCAGTACGCCGTCACCTGGCCCGACCGCGTGGTCGGCAATCTGCCTCGGCTGGATTTGGCACAGCTCGGCTCGCTGCATTTTGAAGCCCCGCGTTGGGATGATTTCCCCGCGCTCGGTCTGGCGCGTCAGGCGGGGCTGACAGGCGGCACCATGCCCGCCATGTTCAACGCCGCCAACGAGGTGGCGGTGCAGGCCTTTGTGGACGGCAAACTGAGCTTCCCCGGCATTTGGCAGACCGTCGAAAAAGTTCTCTCCAACGCCCGCCCCCGCGACTACAAGGGCGAGCTGGCTATGATTCTCGAAGACGACGCATGGGCGAGAGAAGAGGCCCAACGGGTCATCGGACGATAAAAAGCGTTTCATTTTTTTGCAACGCAACGCCGAAATTGATTCATCAAACATTCTTCCAATATTCGGCACCGTTTCCTGTGTTGGCGGTGATGTAGCGTGAGCGCAGGAGGGTTGTATCCCTATGCCCCATTTCCAATTGCAGGGCAGGGAGGTTGCGGAAGTGGCGGGCGTGGTAGGTGGCGAAGGTGTGGCGACAGGCGTCTGCCCGCCATGTGGTGAAATGCGCGGCTTGGCGTAGGGCGTGCCAGCGGTTCTGCCAGTTGCGGGGGATGGTTTTCTGTTGCGGGTGACGGCGGAGAAAGGTTTGCACTTTCCGCAAGGGTATCACGCGCCCGCCGCCTGTCTTGCTGCTCTGCGGGCGGATAATCAGCTCGTTGCCTACAATGTCGCGCTGCGGGTCGATGCGGGAAACCTCCGCAGGGCGCACGCCGCAGTAGAGCATGAGCCGCAGGGAGAGCGCCATGTCGCGGTGGCGCGGGCGGGCGGCGGCTTGTTCCAGCCGCTTCACTTCGTCTAGGGTCAGGGCTGCAATCGGGCGTTCTGTCACGCGCGGGGTTTCCACGCCCTGTACAGGGTTTTTGTCGCACCATTCCTGCCGCAAGCCGTACATAAATATACTGTTCAAAATGGCACGGCCTTTTCTGTATGAACTGGGGCTGTTGGGGAATGTTTTATTTAAGAGTTTTTTGCAGTCGCTCACCGTCCATGCCCGCAGGGGGCGGCGGGCGGCTTCCCCATCCCGCAGCATGCGGCCGATGAAGTGGCGCAAATCCCGCCTTGTGGTCGGTCGCCTGTCCTGCCGCGCCGCCAAACTGGCGCGGGCTGCCTCCTCAAAACTCACGGTCTGCTCCGCTTTCTCCACGGCCTGCACGCCCTCCTGTATCACGCGGCGCAAAAGGGTCAGCATTTCCACGCGAGAAAGCCCCGCCGCCCGCTCCCCCAGAGCTTCGGTTAATTCCAGTATAAGACGTGCTATGTCATTGATATTCAGCGGTAAATCGCTGACGAGCTTTTTGGCGATACGTGTATTCATGGGTGTGGTTTGCGAAAGCTGGGTCAAGCAAATTTAACGCATAGACTGTTAAAATTGCGTGACTGCGTTGAAGTTGTATAATGAGACTTATTCGGAAATTTAGCAACTTCGAAAAGAGGGCAATAAGTCTATTTCTGCTGTAACCCACTCATTATTCAAGCGTTCCACTCCTTATTCTTTCGCAATGCTGTATAGTGGCAGCGTCTGAGGGCCGCGTAGTTGACCGAGTGGTTATCAATTCCGTTCCTCTTACGCTTCAATCCTAAAAAAAATCAAACAATGAAACGTACTATTGCTATCGTTGCTATTGCTGCCTCCGCTTTCGTTCTGAACAGCTGCGGCCTCGGTGCCATGCCTCAGCCCATCGGTGTAGTGTATGCCAATGTTGCTGATCCTGTGGCTGTTACTTCCTCCGCCGGTGCCCGCACGGGTACGGCTACCGCTACTTCTTACCTCGGCGTGGTGGCTATCGGTGATTCCTCCATCGCTGCCGCTAAGGCTAACGGTCACATCAGCACCGTCTCCAGTGTGGACGTGAAGCGCGAGAACATCCTCGGCATCATCTCCAAGTACACCACGGTGGTGAAGGGCAACTAACCCCTTTTGCAAAGCAATGCTTTCCGGGTATGTCGGTGCTTCGAATCCGCCGGCATACCTTTTTTTCATTCGATTCAAGCGTGTCTCCTTTCAAAATCCGTTTTCTCTTGTTTTTTTTCTGTAGAATATGCCTTTCTTTTCCGTTGTTATAATCGGAATCATCAGAAAATCCACCAATATGAAACCACATCTCCCTCTCTCCTTGTTGCACGCTGTTATGTGTGCCGTCTGCTCGTTCACCTTCGCCACGGCCACCCTCGCCGGCGGCGTCATGGCGTTAACTGCTCCGTATGCTCAGGCTGCTTCTTTTAATGAATCGAATCACCATGTTGAGGCGACTTCAGCTCTGAGAGGCGGCGTTGTCAACAGTACAACGACTTCCCCCCTTGCGCTGGAAGGTTTTACCTCCGTACAGATGAAAAATAATCAAATTGTTTCATCGTTTGAAGTTCGAGGAGGCGTCGTGTATCACGTTGGTAAAAGTTCTTCTGTCGTCCTTACTTTGCCGGTGAAGGATAATGGCAACGCCTCATTTTCTGATAACTCAACTGTTAGCAAAAGATCAGTTTATGGCGGCGTTATATATTGTAGTGGGTATGCTGTGCTTGATTTTTCTGATAATGGTGACATTCAATTTGCAAACAACAGCATTGAAGGAGAAGGTACATGCGTTGAGGGTGGCGTGCTCTATTGTTCGGAGCGTAATAATGTATATTTCATCAATAATGGAAGCGTCAGTTTTTCGAATAATCATGTTATAGGCCATGCAGATGCAGAGCATACTGAAGGCGGTGCTCTTTATTTGATTCACAGTGCTTCTGACGAGAAATTTCTCATGTCCGGCAATAAGTCTGTTACTTTCTCCGATAATTCTGCGGAGGGACAGGCCAACGATGTTTTTGGCGGTGCAATCTCCAACAGCAAGATTTTTGAAGTGATAGGGAACAATGGAGATATTACATTTAGTCATAATTTTGTGACGAATACCGGTGAATTAAGGGATTCTTATGCTTATGGCGGGGCTGTATACACCACTACTGACATCACTATATCGGGTAATAGGGGCGACCTCTGTGTAGTAGGAAATAAGGCAACGGCAATTAGTGATGCTAAAGGTGGTGCCTTCTATCTTGCCGGAACATCCACCTTTGTATGTTCTGATAATGTGAACATTACGTTCTCTGATAATTCTGTCTCCTCACGAAAAAATGCCCAAGGTGGAGCCATTTATGCACGAGGAAAAGCCATCGATTTTCTTGACAATTCGGGAAAATTGGCCTTTTCCGGTAATAAGGCCGTTTCCGAAGGTGGCGATGCTCAGGGTGGTGCCATCTGCAGTGACGGAGATGCCTCCACTTTCTGTGTGCGGTTGACCGATGGTATCTCCTTTACTGACAATAAAGCTATTTCCAATACAAAAACGGCTTGCGGCGGTGCTCTTTATTCCGAGAGCCGTTGGGCGTATTCTTTTACCGGCATAGGCAACGCCGAATTTTATCATAATTCGGCAGAGGGTGATAAAGCTCTCGGTGGAGCGGTGTATATTCATAATTTGAGTGGTGGTAGCGGCAGCTTGAGTATGGACCTTAGCGGAAATATTATTTTTAGTGGAAATAAGGCAACGTCGCAGTCCGAATCTAGTGCAGGTGCCCTGAGAACGGATGAGGATGTCTTTTTGACGCTGAAAGGAGCTAACATTCTATTCTCTGATAATATAGCAAGCGCTGATTCCGGCGATGCCCAAGGTGGTGCTCAAAGTAGTTATGGCAGTGTTGATATGCAGGCGATGACTACCATTTCCTACACGGGCAATACCGCTATTTCTAAAGCCGGTTCCGCATGGGGCGGTGCTGCGGTGATGAAGAACGATTTACACCAGAGACCGGGCTCCCTGTCGGCTGGTGAGAATATTGTGTTCTGCGATAATCATGCCATCGGCGCAGCAGCGGCACAGGGCGGCGCAATCTACGTCGATAAGACGTTCTCAATGGAAGCTGCTAAGAATATCTTCTTTTCCGACAACACGGCTGAAAGCAGCGGCTCAAGTTGGGGTGGAGCCATCCATACGGATGTTGTGTATAGCAGCCCGTTAGTATTGGATTTTGCGGAGAGTATCTTATTTGAAAACAATGGTGCCCTTTCTGATAGCGGTGATGCGTTCGGTGGTGCGCTTTCGGTGGATTCCTCCTCGTATGCATGCTATCCCTCCATTAGCAATAACGGTGTCGTGAACTTTATCGGCAATCATGCCGAGAGCAAGACCGGTGCTGCCTACGGCGGGGCTATTTATGCCAAGAAGCGCGTGGATATTGTGGGCAATGTCAATGTGACCTTCCGCAAGAACTATGTCAAACAGGGCGCTACCTATAAGTTGAGCGATCTGTACAGCACGCTCGCTCCTAATTTGGCGGCGGCAGAAGGCGGCGAAATCCGCTTCAACGGTGCGGTTGAGGTGTTGAAGGATGTCGTTTTGAATCAAGACTATACGGGTGCCGATGCTCAGACGCATGCTGCTGCCGGCAGCATCGTATTCTCCGGCAAGTATACCGAGGCGGATTTGAAGGAAATCAAGGGTGGTATCGCGGGTACGGCGGACGAAATCCGCCAATCCCGTACCTCGTCGATTAACGGCATGCTGACGCTCAACAACGGGCGTTTGCTGGTGGAAGAGCAGGCCGTGCTGACCGCGAAGCAGTTTGCGGCGAAAGCGGGAACAACGGTTGCCATTGATAACGCTTCTCTCGTATCGAGTTCGACAAGCACCTCGGCAAGTACCAACACGCTGACGGATTGCGCGCTGGTGCTGACGAACGGCGGTGCTCTGACCTTCGGGGGCGGTCTGACCCTGAGCGGCAAGGTGACGCTGGATGTCTCCGGCTATGCCGCAGGTACCTACACCTTGCTTTCCGCCTATTCGGTGAAAGGTGCCGACTTGCTGGATATCAGTTATAACGCGGGCAAGTATGATATTTATGACATTGCTTGGAATGAGAAGCAGAACGCGCTGCTCCTGACCGTGACAAAGCTGGGCCGCACCGAACCTGAGAACCACATTTGGAGCGAACCCTCCGGGGTTCTGGGCAATGATTTGCCGCTGGGTGAGAGTGGTGAAGACTTTCTGCCGGGCGACAGTCTGCAGTTCAACACCGCGACCACCGTGGATATTCGCGGCGAGGTGAAACCCGCCGATATCGTGGTGAAGAACACATCGGGCACGGTTGAACTTTCCACGACTGAAAACGGTTCCATCTCCGGCAGCACCTCTCTGAGCAAGAGCGGCGCGGGCTCCCTGACCGTCAGCACCGCCAACACCTACAGTGGCGGCACCGCCATCAGCGGCGGCACCGTCACGGCGGGCAATGCAGCAGCCTTCGGCAGCGGTGAAATCACCCTCACGGGCGGTACGCTGGCCATGGGTACCCAGGCGGTTGCCAATGATGTGACAGCTACGGGCGGCACGCTGACGGGTACGGCCTACAAGGGCGACCTTACCGTGAAGGGCAACGTGACGATTGGCAGCGGCTTCAAGGCGGGCAGCCTTGACTTGGAAAGCGGTACGCTGAAAGGCAGCGTGAAGACAGGTGATGTGCGCACGCTGTATGCTGACGGCGGGCAGATTTCCGGCAGCCTGACGCTCAACGGCGGCAGCATCGTTTTCGGCGACAGCCCGCTTGCCGTATCGGGGGCTCTCACCATCAGCTCGTCTACCGCTCTTGATTTATCCTCCTACAGCGGGGCGGGGCAATACACGCTCATTTCGACGGGGTCCGTGAGCGGCAACCTCAACAACCTGAGCTATGACAGCACCGTTGGCCGTAACAGTTACAGCGTGATTAAAAGCGGAAACGCGCTGGTGCTGAATGTAGAAAGTCATGCCGTTACCCTGACGTGGGATGCCCCCAAGGGTGTGTGGACGACAGGCGGTGCTTTCGGCAGCGGTGTGTTTGAGTCGGGTGATAATGTCATCTTCCGCACGGCGGCTGCGGTGACGATTACAGGTGCGGTGGAACCCGGTGAGATGCTGGTGGACAGCGCGGCGGCGGTGAAGTTTACCGCCAACACCAAGACTCCCGGCAGCGGTATCGTCGGCAAGGGTACGCTCACCAAGAGCGGCGCGGGCATGCTGACGCTCAACGCGGGCAATCGCTATAGCGGCGGCACGGTACTCAAGGCGGGTACCATCAAGGCTACGGCGGTGGATTCCTTCGGCACGGGGGATATTACCGTGAACGGCGGCACGCTGGATTTTGCAAGCAAGGCCGTTGCCAATGATATTGTGCTGGCGGGAGAGACAACCATCAAGGGCGATGCCAAGTATGTCGGCTCCCTTTCCGTGGACGGCAACGCCACGTTGTTGGCTAAGACCGCCAATAAGAGCCTTATCACCATCGGCAGCGGCAATACGCTGAATCTGGCTCCTACCGCTACGGTGGCGGGCAGCCTTGATGTCGGCGGCACGCTGAATATCACCGCCGTCAAGGGGCTGACCGTGACCAAGGGGAACACGCTGACGCTGAACGGCGGCACGGTGAACGGTCTTGTCAATGTGGCGGCGGGGGCTGCGCTCGCGCTCAACGGCGGCTCGCTGACCACCGCCCCCGTGCTGACGGGCGGTAAGCTCGTGATGCCCGATGCCGTGGGCGACATTCTGCTCAGCGGTACAGGTACGCTCGCGCTCGGCACGCAGTCGGTCGGCCTGAAAGGCAAGGGCGAGCTGGTGACGGATGCTCCCTTCACGGTCACAGGCGGCAAGGTGACGCTCACCGCCCTGAACGGCTATGACAACGCTCTTGAAGTGTCGGGCGGCACGCTCGCCTTGGGTAAAGTGGCGGTGGCTGCCGATGTGAACGTGAGCGGCAGCGCGGCTCTCAATAACGGCACGGCACACAGCGGTGATGTGAACGTGAACGGCGAGCTGATAAAAGGCTCCGTCATCAAGTTGACGCACTTTGGACAGAACGTCAACCTGAACCAAAACGGTGTCATGAACGGCACCATCAGCGGCATGGGTATGGTGAACGTGAATGCCGATGTGGATGCCTCGCTCGGCAA
>JAZLFB010000073.1:0-10551 GCA_045615585.1 Akkermansia sp. | reverse complement strand
TGCAATCCCGATATTGACAGGCGGGGCGCGGGATGCTACCCTGTGCGCATGCGTAGACTACTTACCCTGATGTGCGCCCTGGGCATATCCCTGCTCACGCAGTGCACCACCGCCAAAAAGGCGGAGCCGGAACCGCAGCCCCCTGTGCCCACAGGCCCCAAGCATGTGGAAATCAACCTGGCCACGCAGCACGGCGAGCTGATTCAGGGTGAATGCGTGCTCTTTTCTTTCGCTGTTTGCACGGGCACCAAGAGCAAGCCCACCCCCACGGGCAAATTCCGCATTATCGGCAAGGAGCGCTACCATGAATCCAACCTTTACCCGAATTCCCCCATGCCTTACTTCATGCGCCTCACCAACGATGGTATAGGCTTGCACCAGGGCCCCATGCGCTCCAAGCCCTCATCCCACGGCTGCATCCGCCTGCACCGCGCCACGGCCAAGCGCCTCTTCAAGGAGTGCCCCATGGGAACGCGCGTGGAGATTGTGCGCCGTGAGCCGACACCCCCGCCGGCTCCGGAGGAGAAAGACAAGAAGAAGCACTGAGCCGTGCGCCTGCTGCTCCCCATTGCGCTTGCCTTGGCCCTGGCCGCCTGCGGTGATTCCCGCAGCAGCGCGGAGCGCGCGGCGGAGCAGGGTATCCTGATTGTGGGCAACAACCAGGAGCCCCAGAGCCTGGACCCCCACAAGGCCACCGCCGTGGCAGACGGCAAGATCATCTGCGCCCTGCTGGAGGGCCTGATGCCCGCGGAACACCCCGGCATGGCGGAATCCTGGGAGCACAACGAGGATGCCTCCGTGTGGACCTTCCATCTGCGGGATGCGCAGTGGAGCGACGGCCGCCCCGTGACCGCGCATGATTTCGCCTACGCCTACCGGCGCCTGCTGCACCCGCAGTTCGGCGGCAAGTACGCGGAGATGCTCTACCCCATCCGCAACGCGGAAGCCTTCAACCGCGGTGAATGCCCGTGGGAGCAGGTGGGCGTGGAGACCCCGGACGACCGCACGCTGCGCCTTACCCTGGCCGGGCCCACACCACACCTTCCCAAGCTGGTGCAGCACTACACCTGGTTCCCCATACCGGCGCACGCGGTGGAGGCCCACGGCGGCATGCTGGACCGCCGCAGCCTGTGGACACGCCCGGAGAACTGGGTGGGCAACGGAGCGTACCTGCTGCACAGCCACCGCTACAACGATTTTTTGGAGGTGCACGCCAACCCGCGCTACTGGAGGGCAGGGGAGGTGCGCAACCGCGGCATCCGCTTCATGCCCATCGTCAACGGCTACACGGAAACCCGCATGTTTTTTGATGGCAAGCTGCACATCACCAACAACGTGCCGCCGGAGCTCATTTCCATGGCCCGCGAGCGCGGCGGGGAGCTTTTCTGCCTGGATCCCTACTACGCCACCGTCTTCTACCGCCTCAACACCACGCGCCCGCCGCTGGACAACCCGCTGGTGCGCCGCGCGCTCCACCTGGCCATCAACCGTGATTCCCTGGTGAACGACGTGGTGCGCGGCGCGGGCACGCCTGCCTACACCTTCACGCCGCCCGGCGCCGGGTACAGCCCGCCGCAGCCGCCGGACCCGGACCTTTCGCAGGATGAGCGGGAACAGCTGGCGCGCGACCTCTTGGCTCAGGCCGGCTACCCCGGCGGCAAGGGCTTCCCCACCCTGGAAATCATGACCACTTCCCGCGATGTGCAGCGCGTGATGGCGGAAACCGTGCAGTCCATGTGGGAGAAGGTGCTCGGCATCCATGTGGAGATACGCTCCTGCGAGTGGACCGCCTACAAGGCCGCCCAGCAAAACATGGAGTATGATATCTCCTCCTCCTCCTGGAGCGGGGACTACCTGGACCCCGCCACCTTCGTGGAGCTGTGGCGCAGCGGCGGCGGAAACAACTGCACAGGTTGGGGCAATGCCGCCTGTGACGCCGCCCTCGCCGAGGCCCGCTCCGCCACCTCCGAGGAAGCCCGTGCGGATGCCCTGCACAGCGCGGAAGCCACCATGCTGCAGAATTGGCCCGTCATCCCCCTCTACTGGAGCAGCAGAACCTATCTCAAATCCGCAGATGTGCGCGGCTGGGAACCGCGCCTGCTGGACGACCACCCCCTGGACGCCGTGGAAGTGGGGCGCCAACCGCAGCCATGATACGCATGCTTTTCAAGCGCTTCTGCCAGGGGGCTCTCGTGATTGTCGTGCTGCAGACCATCACCTTCTTCCTGGTGCGCCAACTGCCCGGCAACCCCTTCCTGGGCGAGCGCAAGCTCCCGCAGCACATCATGGACCAGCTCAACAACCTCTACGGGCTGGACCAATCCGCCTGGGTGCAGTACCTCAACTACTGGAAGGGGATCATCCTGCACGGGGATTTCGGGCCCTCCCTGGTGCGGGAGGGCGTGCAGGTGAGCGATATCATCGCCCAGGCTTTCCCGGTTTCCCTGTGGCTGGGCGTGCTGGGCATGCTCATTGCCGTGGTGGTGGGCATCCCGGCGGGCATGCTGGCCGCCTACTGGCGCAACCGCTGGCCGGATGCCCTCATCATGCTCTGCGCCATGGCGGGCATCTGCATCCCCGCCTTTGTGATTGCCCCCGTCTTTGGCCTCACGCTCGGCATGCATGTGCCGGGGCTCAGCGTGGCCGGATGGGATGACGCCCTCTGCGCCGCGCTGCCCGCGCTCACGCTCGGCTTGGTGAACGCCGCCTACATTGCGCGGCTCACCCGCGGCGGCATGGCGGAGGTGCTCTCCGCAGATTTCATCCGCACGGCGCGCGCCAAGGGCGTGGGGGCCGCGCGCATCCTCTTTGTGCACGCCCTGCGCAGCGGGCTGCTGCCCGCCGTGTCGTACCTGGGGCCGGCCTTCGCCGCGCTCATCACGGGCTCCTTTGTGGTGGAGAGCTGCTTCCAGGTGCCGGGCATGGGCCTGCATTTCGTGAACGCCACCACCGACCGCGACTACTTCCTCATCCAGGGCCTGGTGCTCTGCTACGGTGTGCTCATCGTGGCCGCCAACCTGGCCGTGGACCTCGCGCTCGTGGCCCTCAACCCCCGTCTCCGCTCCAACTCATGACCGAATACCAACAGGGAAATTCACTCTGGAGCGACGCCCGGCGCCGCCTCATGAAGAACCGCGCCGCCGTGGCATCCCTGGTGTTCCTGGTGCTCATGGTGCTGGCGTGCTTCGTGCTGCCGCTCTTCCCCTGCATTGCCAACCCCAACGCCACGGATCTGTCCAACATTGCCGCCGCATGCAGCTGGGAGCACCTTTTCGGCACGGACCAGCTCGGGCGCGACCTGCTGGCGCGCGTGCTCTACGGCGGGCGCATTTCCCTGCTGGTGGGCGTGGTGGCCACGGTGGTCTCCTTCGCCATAGGCCTGGCATACGGGCTGGTGTCCGGCTATGCGGGCGGGCGGGTGGATGCCTTCATGATGCGCGCGGTGGATGTGTTGTTCGCGCTGCCCTTCATTGTGCTTGTCATTGTGTTTTCCCTGAGCATCGAGGAGCCCAGCAAGGAGCTCACCGCCTGGGTGGTGGAGAACACGGGCTGGAGCCGTGAGAGCGTGGCTCCCATCCTTGGCCTCGTGCCGCTCTTTGTGGCCATCGGCGCGCTCGGCTGGCTCACCTTGGCGCGTATCGTCCGCACCCAGACCATGGAGATCAAGGCCCAGGAATACGTGCTGGCCGCCCGCTCGCTCGGTTTGGGACACCTGCGCATCCTTTTCCGCCACATTGCTCCCAACCTGCTGGGTACGGTGGTGGTCTACACCACGCTTGCCGTTCCCGGCATCATGCTCACGGAATCCACGCTCTCCTTCATCGGCCTCGGTGTCCGCGCCCCCAATTCTTCCTGGGGTACCCTCATCAAGGAAGGGGCGGACCGCATGGAGGTCTCCCCGGAGCTCCTCGTCTTCCCCGCGCTTTTCTTCTGCCTCACCCTCCTTGCCCTCAATTTCCTGGGTGATGGTCTCCGAGATGCCATCGACCCCAAGTCCTCCAAGGATTGATGGGGTGCCGCCTGCCCGGATGCTCAATCCCGGCGGCGTCTCGCGGCCAGCGAAACAAGCGCCAGCAGGGAGAGCGTGGCGGTGGCCGGCTCCGGTATGCGCGGCATGGCTGCACGCAGCCAGGTTACGTCGCTTATGTAGACGTCCTCTCCAAAGTATTTCTTGCCGCCGGGAAGGGTCTCCGTGCTCTCGATATGCAGCACGTTCAAATCCATGAAATACCCCGGCCACACCTCTACGTTCATATCCTTCGCCTCGCAGGTGACGGTGAACAGGCCTTTTTGGCCCACCCGCTCGTCGTCGGAGTCCGTGAGGTACATCTTCGTAATGGCGCCGTTGGCGTCGCAATCCACGCCCCACAGCGTGAGCGCGTGAGCATAGGTGGAGGTGGCGATACCCAGCGTGACACCGCAGCCGGATGTCAGCGCGTCCAAAAGGACCTGCGTGGTTTCTGCGGCATCCGTGAACATGTCGATGAAGTGTACCTCTATGCCTCCCACCGTGCTCACCAGGTTCTTGTAGTACCCGCCCTGCGTCAGGCCGTACTCCGTGATATGGTATTGCGTGGTATCTATGCTGCCTTCCAGATACCACTGGAAGCCATCCGACTCAAAGCCGCCGTAGTTCTGCTTGTCGTGCTCCACGTTGCCGAAGGACCGCACGAACGTGCTCCAGATGGCCTCCCTCCCCTGCGGTGCGCCGCTTGCAAGCGCAAGCTCCGCATTCCGGTCCTGCCACCACGCCAGCATGTTGGAGGCGGCCGCTGCCCAGCAAAGATCGTTGTCCACCCCATCGAATGCCTTGTTGACATCATACCACCCCGCCTCGCGGCTCACTCCCTGCGTCCACACCTCCCCGCCATGCGAGACCAACGCCGCGCACATCAGCACCAATACTGCCGCCCCTCTTTTCACAGGCACCATGCTACCTTCCCTCTCCCCATTTGGCAAGGAAATTAGAAGAATGCTTGCCGCGCCACATGAAACCCAAAGAATTGTGCGAACACATACACTAGGGGGGGTAACCATCGTTTGAGCGTCTCTGCACCGACCCCCGCTCTGCGGGGTGGATGGCGTCTCCTGCCGCCCCATTGCCCCGCTTGCGGGGCTCGGAATTCCCCGCGCCAAAGGCGCGCTAACTTCACCAAATTCCGAAATTCAAAATCCCAAATCCTAGTCCTCCTCTTCCGCCGCCATCAGCACCGGCTCCTCCTCATCGTAATCCTCCGTCTCCGGCGCATTCAACCCCGGAATCCGCCCACTGGCAACAACCTCCTTCACCTCGCACTCCCAGATGGTAATCACCTTCCAGCCCAGGGCCTGTAGCTCCGCCTGCACGCGCGCATCCCGCGCGCGGTTGGCCGCAAACTTCTTCTGCCAGAACTCCACATGGCTTGCCGGCGTGCTCGCCGCCTTGCAGCCCTCGTGCTGGTGCCAAAAGCAACCGTGCACAAAAATCACCGTCCGATACTTCGGCAGAACAATATCCGGCTTCCCCGGCAAATCCTTCCGATGAATCCGGAACCTATACCCCAGCGCATGCAGCAAGCGCCTCACCGCCACCTCCGGCTTCGTGTCCTTGCTCTTGTTCGCCACCATCACCCGGTGCCGCTGCTCTGGTGTCATCGTGTCCATGCGGCTAGCTCCAGCCCAATTCTCCCACGCTTCCACTCTCCCATACAGCCATCTTCATGACATAACTTAAATATGGGCTATAAATAATTGCTTTTATGTTGGTTGTAACAATTTCTGATTTTTTTGTCCCAAAGAGTTGACAATTTGTCCCAGGTGTGGTAAAATGGAGAAAACTCCCAGCCATGAAGAAAAAAACCATTATAGAACTCATTCGAAGCCACGCGGAGGGGAACGAGAGCTCCTTTAGGCAGGCAGCGTTTGCAGTAGCAGCTGATTTTGAAGAAAACGGAGACGCTCCACTTGGAGAGTACATACGGGCACTTTTAATGAACGTGAATACTTTTGTGCCGCAAAATTATGAAACGTTTTCATCATACTTTGAAAGAGTGAAATTAAATAATGTTCCTCTATATTTGCCTGAGATTATCAGCAATGATATTATAGGTCTGATAAATGCATTTAGTAAATTGTCGGGTGTACATAAAGTGATGTTTCAAGGAGCACCTGGGACGGGCAAAACTGAAACAGTAAAACATATTGCGAGAATTCTAAATAAGGAACTTTATGTGGCTAATTTTTCGCAAGTGATAGACAGCAAGCTGGGACAAACGCAAAAAAATATTGACGAAATGTTTCGCCAAATAAGTGTTCTGCCACATCCTGGAAATGTTATTATATTGTTTGATGAATTAGATGCTTTGGCAATGGATAGAACAAATGCAAGGGATTTGAGGGAAATGGGAAGAGTTACATCCTGCATGCTTAAAGAATTAGATGCGTTGAACGATGAGGTTGTGTTGATAGCAACGACAAATTTATTTGAATATTTTGACAAAGCTCTAATTAGAAGATTCGACGCAGTAATTGATTTCAACAGATATACACGCGAAGACATAGTTGAAGTAGCTATCAATATTTGCGAAAAGTATCTTAATAATTCTCCAGCGTTAGGCAAGAATTCAAAGTTGTTGAAAAAAATAATACAAAATATGGATGAAGATATTTTGCCTGGGGAGTTGGAAAATATAATAAAGATTTCAATTGCGTTTAGTGATTCGCAGGATAAATTTGAGTACTTGCGAAGAATATATAATTCTGTTTCAAAATCAAATGATGTCAATGAATTGAAATTAAAAAAACAAGGATATACTCTTAGAGAAATTGAAATCTTGTTAGGTGTGTCTAAGAGCCAAGCATGTAGAAAAATCAACAATTTATAAGGATGACTAAGAGAAATAAAGTAATATGTATCGATGGAACGTATGTTAAATCCCGTGGAAATTCGCAAAAGGTTGGACCTGCATCTTTGAATGCAAATGACATTGTAAAAGGTTCTCATATAGAGCAACTAATAAATCAGTTGCAGTCGATTTATAATGTATGGGAGGATAATAACCTTATAGATGGAGCATTAATTAGCGCAAAGTATACACGTATTGTTCCAAAGAGTAAAAGGATTAGCAGCTTGTTTAAGGTTAGGTCTACAGATTCACCAGGAAAGAGCATAGTAGGTGTTTGTTTTGAAAGAAACGGGCTTGATCTTACGCATGTTATAACATACTTTGTTCCTCTAACAACTCTAAAGGATGATATTGATAGATTGAGAAAGGCCAAAACTTATGTTGACGATTTTTGTGATGGAAAAGCGCAGAAAAAACATATTGATATCCTAAATAAAAAACAACGTGGGTATAATTATAAAGGGTTGGCAAAGAGTGATCTTTCTAGAATAGTTGTTGACATGAATTATGTGAGCAAGTTTCTTATTAAGGAAGAGTCTACTCAAGTGTTAAACAATGAAGCGTACGTTGTAACGCTCTATAAGACAAATGTAAATTCTGACAAAATATTAAGTAAGATTGGTATTGATATAAAATCTGTTTCACGGTTAGATGATAATACTTATCTTTTGTCGAGAACTCAAACTGAAATCTTGAAAAAGGAAGCTCCTTATTTAATCTCGATGAAAGTTAAAGATCTTTCTACTTATTCAAGTCAAGATGTTTCTTCCTGTGTAGGTCTTGAACCCATGACGATTCCTTCTCCATCAATTGAGCCAGTAGTCGGAGTGATTGATACGCCGTTCTCTTCAAAGGTGTATTTCAGTAAATGGGTAGAATACATTAATATGATTGACCCAAACATCCCTATAGAACAAGAAGATTATGAGCATGGAACAACCGTTTCGTCGATTATCGTGGATGGTCCTTCCTTTAATACTTCTTTGGAAGATGGTTGTGGCAGATTCCGAGTTAAACATTTTGGTGTTACAACGGGTGGGCGCTTCGCCTCTTCGACTATTATAGATAAGGTCAGAACCATTGTTGCCGAGAATCCTGATATTAAGGTATGGAATTTTTCATTAGGATCAGAAATAGAGGTTTCAGATTTTTTTGTTTCTCCAGCTGCAGCACAGTTAGACAAATTACAGGCTGAGTACGATGTTATTTTCGTTGTGGCAGGAACGAACAAGCCGAGTAACTCCTCTCCTAAAGTCATGCGTGTAGGTTCGCCTGCTGATTCATTGAATTCTTTAGTTGTTAATTCAGTGACTGCTCAAAATAAGCCTGCATCCTATTCAAGAAGCGGTCCTGTTTTATCTTTTTTTAATAAGCCTGATATTTCATATTATGGTGGAGATAAAGGTCAGCTTATGAGCCTGTGTTCCTACCACGGGGAGGCGTATTCTGCGGGTACTTCTTATGCTGCGCCGTGGATTACACGCAAAGTAGCATATTTGGTGTATAAAATGCATCTTTCCAAGGAAGTTGCTAAGGCTTTGCTGATCGATTCAGCTGCTGGGTGGCATTTAGATAGAAATAATTTGAACGTATTAGGATATGGCGTTGTACCTAAGAATATTTCTCAGATATTGACATCGAATAATAACGAAATACGTTTTGTGATTTCAAGAACAGCGCAGGAGTATGAGACATATACTTACCATTTACCTATACCAATGAGCCAAGGTAAGTTTCCCTTTTATGCCAGGGCAACTTTATGCTACACACCCGAGTGTTCTCGTGCGCAGGGCGTTGATTATACATGTACAGAGATGGAAATTCAGTTTGGGCGTGTTAGGAAGAATAAAAAGGATTTATTAGAAATAGTTTCAATAAATAAACCTAAGTTACATTCTTCCGACTCCAGCTATATCAAAGAAGAGGAGGCTCGTGCAATTTACAGGAAATGGGATAACGTAAAGTATGTCTGTGATGAAATAAAATCGCGCTCTGTTCCAAGAGGTTCATATCAGAATCCCTATTGGGGCTTGAGTGTCAAAATGAAAGAGAGACTCAAACCTTCTTCGGAACGCTCCCCCCTACGTTTCGCTGTTGTCGTTACTTTGTCCGAAATGAAAGGAAAGAATCGGTATGCAGATTTCGTTCGCTGTTGCAGCCTTATGGGTTGGAATGTTCAAGAAATCAACATGGAATTAGAGAACGATGTGTACAATCTTGAGCAAGAGGAACTTGTTCTTAAAAATTAGTACGAGCGATTTCTTAACAAACATCTACTAATATTTTTCTGTTTGCTTTTTTCGTATTAACGGATCTTTGCTATTAAGGCCTACAAAATCTTACTTGCAGGGCGAGTTTCAGGTAGAGTTGCCCATCTTCGTCTGTGAAGAGTGAGCCGTAGTGGTGCTTTGAGGTGGAGGGGCGTTCAAACTTGGTGTAGAGGAGCAGATATTCGTCAAGGGTTTGTCTGTTGTAGAGATGATAGGTGACGAGTTCTCCGTCAGGCTTGACGATGAGGAAGCCGCCTGAGGCATCTTCAGCTCCGTTCCAATTTTTGGCGCTAGGCGTCATGCCGATCGCAACCGCTTCCAAGAATTTCTTCACCTTGTAGCGGTATAGTTCCTTGCCAGAAGGCTTGGGATGATCGGCCTCTGATACCATGCACATCCCCTCTGCCATCGTTACTGTTTTGTACTTCATCATAAACCGCAGTGGTGTAAGAGAGCTTCGCCAAGTTCCTTTTGCTGGTAGGGAGAAAAATGCACTGTTGTTCCATCTTGACCGAGGAGCACAACGCTGCGAAATTGATTTGTGCCAACGAACACTGCCCGAAGGAGCTCGCGGACCTTGTAGCGGTACAAATCGGGATTGTTGACGTGAAGGAAGTCGGCAGTAGCGAGTTCGTCTGTTGCCTCAGAAAGGTTTTTGCCTGTTCCGCATAGTTCGCGGAGCCTGTCCAGGATATCGGGCATGTGGGAATCTACGCGAAGGAGAAGCTTGATGTCAATATCACGCGGTAGGGAAAGGGGGTAGTATAGGTGTAGCGGTTCTTCGCTCATGAGTGTACATTAGCAGATTTCATCTGGGTTGGCAAGGGGATGAGCGAAGAATTTTCGTTGTTGACTATATCCGGCTGACAAAACCGGCGGGTGAGGATTATATTCAACATGTGAAAAGTGATGGGAACATCCTGAAACGTGTGGGCGCGGCCATCAAAGCACGGCGCACAGAGCAGGGCATTAGCCAAGAGAAACTTGCGGAGCTTAGCGAAACAGACCGCAGTTTCCTCTGCGGAGTTGAGTGCGGCAGCAACAACGTCTCCCTGCTCACCCTGTGCCAAATCACCAACGCTCTCGGTGTGAGCTTCCAGGAGTTCATAGCTACGCTCCCCAAAAAGTGATTAACCATGGCACGCGCCTACTATTCAGCATCCGTGAGCGAATTCCTGTCTCAGGACAAGGATGCGGTGCTGGGCGTGATTACCAAGCAAAGCGAGTTCGACATCGCCCGCACGCAGCGCGGAGCGTGGATTGAGCAAATCGACATTTTGAAGCGCGAATTTCGCGATATGCCTGATGGTTGGCTTGCTTTTGAGTTCAGCATTCCCCGCATGGGCAAGCGGGTTGACAATATCCTTATCTACAAGGATTGCGTTTTCGTGATTGAG
>JAZLFB010000072.1:0-2261 GCA_045615585.1 Akkermansia sp. | reverse complement strand
ACTCCTTGGCTCACAGAACGACATGGCTACGAACCGACTTCAATACCGATACCAACCAGAAGTTTGACAACAATTCCGGCAAGCCGTGGTTGAGTGTCATGGTGTTCCGTGCTGGGATGGACACACCCGTCTCTCCGCTGGCCATTGCCAAGTTCCCCGCGCTCACCATCCCCGCCGGTGCCCGCAAAGCCTTCCAAATCAACCTCAAAGATTTCTACCGCCTTGATATCACGGGCAATTACCGCGCCGTGGCCACCATTCGCATGCCGAATAGCACGGAAACGTACAGCTCGAACCGAGCATTGTTCTCCATGATTCCCGGCGGCGATGTCCGCACCTTCCAAGTCCAAGCCCGCGGTCGCCGACTGAACATGAGCGTGCGTCTCGCCAAGATTGAAGGGCACAACGATCTGTTCGGCCAAGTTATCGACCGCGACAGCAACCATGTGGTGGGTGCCTGTTTTATGGCGCGTTACCTCAATTTCATGAAACCGATTGTGAAGCTGGATGCCGCCCAGAATCTGCACGTGCTCTGCCAGTCTTCCCCCGAATACTTCACCTACTCCGTCATGAACCCGGAGGGTGAACGCACCCACTACCAGCTGTACAAGCGTACGGTGGGACCTGTGGATTTGGTGGGCGGCGGCAAGGGGCTGACGCCCGTCGGCGTAACCCCCTACGTGCCGAGCAAAGAAAAGAAAGTCGTGTATCCGAAAGCCTCCGAACGCGTCTTTTAACCCCCCTATTACCCCATGCCTGTTATTACCATAGCTATTGTAGGTCGCCCCAACGTGGGCAAATCCGCCATCTTTAACCGCATGGTCGGTCGCCGCATTGCCATTGTGCATGACCAACCCGGTGTCACCCGCGACCGCCTGTGCGCCCCTGTCCGCATTACCGATTACTGTGCCGATGTTATTGACACGGGCGGTATCGGCTCTACGCTGGATGACGGCTTCGCCTCACGCGTGGCGCAGGAGGCGGACATTGCCATGAACGCCGCCGACTACATCATGTTTGTCTGCGACTGCCGCGACCACCTGACCCCCATTGACCGCGCCATTGCCGCCCAGCTGCACAAGAGCCAAACGCCCGTGCTGCTGGTACTCAACAAAGCCGACACGGACAAGCAGGAGCTGAATCTCGGTGAGTTCAGCGACCTCGGCTTTCACGATTATGTGTTCACCTCTGCCGCGCACGGTCGCGGGTTCGACAAGCTGGCGGGCAAGCTGAATGCCGCCCTCAAGCAGCTGGGTGCCGCCGAAACCAAGGCGGAAGCCGACCCGAACGCCCTGCCCGAAGAGGAGCCGGAACAGGAGGAAGTGACCAAGGAATCGCCCATCAAGGTAGCGATTGTGGGTCGCCCGAATGCGGGTAAATCCTCGCTGGTCAACGCCATTCTCAACGACAAGCGCACCATCGTCTCCGATGTGGCGGGTACCACGCGCGATGCCATCGACATCCCCTACACGCGCGGCGGCAAGGGCTTTGTACTGATTGACACGGCGGGCATGCGCCCCCGCAGCAAGCGCGATACGTCGGTGGAGGTGTTCTCTGCCATGCGCAGCGAAAAGGCCATTCGCCGCAGCGACATCTGTCTGCTTGTCATTGACATGGCGGCGGGTGTCACGCAGCAGGACCGCCGCATCGGCTCCATCATAGCCAAGGAGGGCAAGCCCTGCATCATCATCGTCAACAAGTTTGACCTGTACTGCCCCGATGCCCCCCTCTCCGCCCGCAAAGAAGCGGTGAAGGAGCATGTGAAAGAAAACCTGTTCTTCCTGGATTACGCGCCCGTGGCCATCGTCTCTGCCAAGGAAGCACAGGGTATCGACCACATTTTCAAGGCGGTGGCACGCGTGCAGGAAGGCTCTCTCAACATGCCCGGCACGGGTGAGCTGAACCGACTGCTGCAACGCGCCATGGAGATGAATCCCCCCGGGCAGCACCGCGTGCTGCACAAGCGCCTCAAGTTGTTCTACGCCACCACGGCCGTGAATGAGAAGTACACCACCATTCCCGTGCCGACCTATGTGCTGTTTGTGAACGACAAGCGTCTGCTGGCCGACAGCTACGCGCAGTACCTGCGCAACGCCATCCGCAGCCGAATCAAGGCAGACGGCGTGCCCATCATCTTCTCCCCGCGTTCCCGCGTGCGCAACACGGATTGATGTTGCCGCGCTCCTAATGCGACAAAAAAGGAATCGCTCCCCGCTGAACCCGGAATTACAGGGGGGTTCTCTCTCTCTCCCCTTTGGTTC
>JAZLFB010000071.1:0-1814 GCA_045615585.1 Akkermansia sp. | reverse complement strand
ATCAAATTGCCAACAACAGCCTGGACCTCACCAATCATCCGGATTTGGCCATCGGTAGCCAGGGTAACGTGAGCTACCAAGGAGAGATTACCGTGGCTGCAAATGCTGATTACCACTTTGGCGGAGCCACCGGTGTTCTCTCGGTAGAGAAGGGCTTGAGAGCCTTTGGCCGCAACAATCTGGATGTGGACGGGCAGACCTTCTCTGGCGGTGAGATTTTGCTGAACGCGGCGGCGGCTATCACTGGTGATGTGACTGTGCGCGGCCGCAACCAGGACAAGGCCACCCAGATACTGCCCCAAACCGGCAGCATCGTGCTGGGACTGGGCGCAGCCAATGCCATTGCCAAGGCTGAGTCTGTGAAACTCTGCGAGGGAGGCTTCCTTGACTTGCACGGGACAATCCAGACGGTGAAAGATCTTACCATTGAGGCCGGTGGCGGTGTGATTGACACGTCGGACTCAAGAAATAGTATTCTGCTGGTCAACATGTCAAAGGACTTGACATGGTCCGGCTCCGTAGATGCTGGTGCTGTGTTTGTTTCCGGAGAACACATGTTGACACTGGCAGGCTCAGCCTACTATGACAAGATGTATCTGGCGAGTGGAACAACCATCAAGCTTGGCTCAGACAATGCCTTGAGCGCGTTCGGTACCACATACGTTCAAAAGGGTTCTGTGTTGGATGCAAATCAAAAGAACACATGGGGCAATGTCCGGGTGGGCGGAACATTGAATGCAAACCAAGCCGGATTCTCCGGCGTGGTCACGCTGGATGGCGGCACGGTGAATCTGAAGCAAGGCTCCCTTGCTGCCGAATCGTCATTGATTTCCTACGGAGGCCGCGTTTTAGGCAAGAATGCCCAGATCAACGGCATGGCATCCTTCCTGTCCGGAACAACCACTTTCAGTTTGGATGATTCGTATGCCGTTGCGGACAATGACTATGCGCGCATCGCCGGTACGGTGGATATTGCGAAAGATGCATACCTTGTGCTGGAATACGGCGGTCTCATTCCCGGAGTGGATATGATGAGCTGGAAATACTCCATTTCATCTGCGGATTTCAATGTGGCGGAAAGCTGGGTGGATGAAGAGGGTGTGGAGCACAAGGAGGAAAAGGGCACCTTGCTCATCAAGGCCATGAGCCTCTATCTTGATGGGGTAAACCAGAACTTTGGCGGCACGGTGGAGGTTACGGGCGACCATAAGGTCATTCTGTACGGCGAGAAAGGGACAAAGGCGTTCGACAGGTTCCTGAACGCCGGTGAAACCCAGCTGCTTCGCCGCCATGATGCGGATGCCAACTGGCTGTTCCACCAGGTTGACGGTTCCGGAACAATCATGGCCGACACGAAAACCTGGGTTAAAATAGACGGAGAGGGCAGCTTTAACGGCACCTTCACCAAGAATGCCGGAACCTTGGAGCTGGCGCACACCAACGCCCTGGCCCAGGCTCAGGTGAACCTGAACAACGGTGCTATGCTGGCCGTTAGTGCGGAGACTGCCAAGGTGACGGCTCTGAACGGCAGCGGCAAGCTGCTCTCCGGTGCCGCCGGGGATAGCGAATCCACGCGCAACACCACGCTGGAAATTACAGGGGATGGCGGCACCTTCTCCGGCAGCGTGCAGGGTGATGCCCGGTACGGCTTGAGCCTGCGGAAGACCGGTACAGGTACGCAGACCTTCTCCGGAGCGGAAATCAAGCTGCAGAACATAGAAGTGCAAAGCGGCACGCTCGCCTTCTCCAACGAGAACAAGGCCCCCGTTGTGTATGGCGATGTGAGCATTGCCCAAGGCGCAACACTGGATTTT
>JAZLFB010000070.1:0-10232 GCA_045615585.1 Akkermansia sp. | reverse complement strand
GGCTTGGGGCGTGGGTCCTTCAGCTCAATGGTGCGGGTGAGCACGGCGGTTCCGGTGAGGGCCTGGGTGTAGCTCATCACGATTTTCACGGGTTTCTGCGGCTCCGCATCGTACCAGTCCAGGTAGTAGTAGTCGCCCAGGCGGTCCTTGCGCTGGTTGACGGTGTGCGCGCGGTACAGGGCGTAACGGGCGTTGGCGCGCAGGGGGGCCTTGGCCCACTCCCAGCCGGGCAGCACGGTGGTCTTGAGCGGCTGGTCCACCAGGTCTGTGATGCGGGTGGTCTGCACCTGGGTGCAGGCAGCCAGCAGGCAGGGGAGAATCAGCATGGGCGGGCGTATGCGCATGCCGCTATTGAACACCACGGGGGCCCAAATGTCAACTTGCGATTCGGCGTGAAATTTTGGTCTTGCCAATCCGGGTGCATTCTGGTAGAATCCGCGCGCCGCCTGCGCGGCTCCTTACTGCAACAGTCAACATACCTCCTGTTTCCCATTATGAAAGAACTCAAAGGTGCATGCATCATTGGTCAGTCCGGCGGCCCCACCGCCGTTATCAACGCCAGCGTCCTGGGTGCCATCCAGACCGCTCTCAACGCCCCCCAGATCACGCGCGTGTTCGGTGCCGCCCACGGCATCACCGGCGTGCTCAACCAGCAGCTCTATGATATGAGCATGGAGGACCCCGTGGAGCTGGAGCTGCTCAAGTTCACCCCCTCCTCCGCCTTGGGCACCTGCCGCTACAAGATGAAGGACCCCGATGTGGATCCCACCGATTACGAGAAGATTCTCGAAACCTTCAAGAAATTCGATGTCCGCTACTTCTTCTACAACGGCGGCAACGACTCCATGGACACCTGCAACAAGATTTCCAAGTTCATGCAGAAGAGCGGCTACGAGTGCCGCGTGATGGGCATTCCCAAGACCATCGACAACGACCTCTTCGGCACGGACCACTGCCCCGGCTACGCGTCTGCGGCCAAGTACATTGCCACCTCCTGCATGGAAGTGAAGCATGACGCCAGCTGCTACGACACCGGCATGGTCACCATCATTGAAGTGATGGGCCGCCACGCCGGCTGGCTCACCGCCGCCGCAGCCCTGGCCAACTACGCCGGCGACGGCCCCGATTTGATCTACCTCCCGGAGGTGGACTTCGACATGGAGTCCTTCCTGGATGATGTGGAGCGCATCTACAACGCCACCACCAAGTGCATGGTGGTGGTCTCCGAGGGCATCCACGACAAGGACGGCAAGTTCATCTCCGAGGCCAAGACCAACGGCAAGGACGGCTTCGGCCACGCCCAGCTCGGCGGTCTCGCCAACAAGCTCGCGGATGTGGTGCGCGCACGCATCAAGTCCGCCAAGGTCCGCGCCATTGAGCCTTCCCTGCTGCAGCGCTGCGCCACCCACCTGGCCTCCACCACGGATGCCATGGAGGCCTACCTGGCCGGCAAGACCGCCGTACAGGCCGCCATTGAGGGCGACACGGACAAGATGGTTGCCTTTGAGCGCAACACCCTGTACGGGCAGTACGCCTGCAACACCAAGCTCCTGCCGCTGGAGAGCGTGGCCAACTTTGAGCGCAAGGTTCCCCGCGAGTGGATTAACGCCGCCGGCAACGGCATCGAGATGGCCTTCATCGACTACGCCCTGCCCCTTATCCAGGGAGAGACCGGCATGAAGACCGTTCAGGCCCTGCCGCGCTTCGCCCGTCTCCGCAAGGTGCTCGCCACCCCGGAGGGTCAGGCGTAAACCACCGGGTACACAGTACCGTTTTCAAGCCCATCCGGCCCTATGCCGGGTGGGCTTTTGTTTCTGCCGTTTTCCGTTGCCCCGGCCCCTTCACGGCAGTAAAATTGAAAAAAAATAAAAAAAATGCAAAAAAATTCCGAAAAACGGGGTCGGCGTGTATTAAGGGGATAGAAAAAGGCAACAACGCCCCCTGTTCGGGAGGGCTGCCACGCACCAATGACAACGAATACACCAGGGACCTCACCCGCCAACGGCGGGATGGATTGGCGGGCTTGGCTGGAGAACTACGGCTCCCGCCTGTACGCCTACGCCAACGGTTTGGACGCCAACGAGGCGGACGACCTGGTGCAGCATGCCCTCATGGGCGCGGTCAAAGCCGTGCGCGACGGTCGTCTGAACACCAACGGAGACGACATCCTGCGCTATGCATACACCAGCATCCGCCATGCCGCCTATCGTTATTTCAGCAACCGTGACCGCCGCAGGCGGGTGGACTACGCGTGGAACGCGGAGCAGCCGTGGCTGGGCGGCGCGGAGGCCATGGAGCGCACGCTGCTGTGCCGCTGCGTGGAATCCGCCATGCAGAAGCTGCCGCCCGCACACGCGGAGGTGGTGTTCCTTCACCTGTGGGGCGGGCAATCCTTCCGCGCCATCGGCAATATCCTGGGAGAGTCCACCTCCACCGTCTCCTCCCGTTACCTGTACGCCATCACTCTTATTAGAAAGCATCTCGACCTGTCATGACCCATCATCAAACAAACACCCAACCCGCCGAGCCCCTGCCGTCCATGCCGCCGGAGCTCAAGGAGCGTCTGCTGGTGGAAATCGAATGCGGCGCACCCGCCACGGCGGCGGAGGTGGCGGAGACGGAGGAATTGCTCCTCTCCTGCCACCTGCTGCCGCCCACGGAGCTGCAGATGCACCGCATGCGGGCGGCGGTGCAGCCGCGCAGCTACCGGCGCACCATCCTGACCGCCGCGGCGGCAGTGGTTCTGCTGGCGCTGCCCGCCTCCCTGCTGCTGGGGAACCCCGCACAGAGCATCCCCCTGCGCCCGCAAACCTACATCATTTCCGACCCCGCAGACGGCTCGGAAATCCTCATTCAAGTAAAACAACCAACCGTTGCCGTTGCTGACGACATTATCTAATGAAACTCAAACGCTACATTACCTGTTTAGTTCTTGCTTGCAGCATGCTGTTGCAGGAAGCCTCCGCCGCACCCGTGCTGGGCGTGCAGCCGCAGGCCGCGGCGGGCCGTGGCGTGGCGGTGGCCCGCGTGGCGGACGGCACACCCGCCCGGTTGGCGGGCATCCGCGCCGGAGATGTCCTGCTTGCGCTGGACGGAGCCGCGCTCACGCCGGAATCGCTGCCGGTCCTCCTGTCGGCCCACCGCGCGGGCGACACCGTGCGCTTCACCCTGCTGCGCGGGAATGAAGAGCTGCAGCTGGATGTGCAGCTGGCCGCCCGCGCCGGGGACACACCCGTTGCCGCCGCGCCGGATGCCTCCACGCAAGCCGCCCTGCGCGATGCCAAGCAGCGCATCCGCACCCAGCTGGCCCGCCTGGGGAAGAATGCCGACATGGCGGAACTCGCCGCCGCGTTCGCGCAGCTGCAAACGCTCACCGCAGGTGTGGTGGGCGAGGGCGAGCCCACCCTGGTGCTCTACGATGCCGAGGGTAGCCTGCGCGTGCACCGCGTGGACGGCTCCCTGCAGCTCTCCCTGTACGACCGCGCGCAGAACCTACAGCTCACCGCGCCGCTCACCGGTGGCAGCAATGTGCCGCAGGCGGTTGTCACCCGCTGCAACAAGCTTGTCACGCTCATTCACCACAGCCGCGCGGAACGCAGCGGCATGCGCCCCGGCGACACCGTGCTGAGCGTGGATGGCCAGCCCGCCGGGGATGCCGCCACACTGCAGCACCTGCTGGACACCGCGCCGGAGGGTGCGGAGCTGCGCGTGTGGCGTGTGGACCACCCCGTGAGCCTGCGCCTGACCGCGCCCGCCAAGCCGCACAAGCCCCTTGCCCTCCAGGTGGACTGGGAGGCAGAGGAGGCCGCGGAGCTGCGCGACGAGGAGGTGCGCGGCGACATGGTGGAGGAGCTGCGCCGCGAGCGCCCCGACCCCGCCGTGCTCCTGCGCGGTATGGACACCATGCAGGTGGATTCCATGACCTTCTTCACTGATGACGGCACCATCACCATCTTCCGCGACCGCGGGCATATCTACCTGCGCGCCACGGACGGTGAGATGTCATCGCTCTACGACATCGGTGCGCCGGGTGCGCAGAACGCGCTGCCGCCGCAACTTATCGACATCCTGAATAAACTCCAAAACATTCCTTAACCATATGAAAAGATACCTGACAATCCTGCTGGCGTGCTGCGCCGCATTCGCCCCCGCACAAGAAGTGAGCCCTGAACAGAAGAGGGACATCAACGAATTCCTGTCGCAGCTCTTCGCGCATGAAATCTCCCAGACCGAAAAGAGCCTGGGCGACGCCTTTGTGACAGATGCCTTCGTCAAGCAGCTCAACGCCGCCCTCCTTACCCCGGAAGCACTCCACGGCAAGGATGAACTCACCCACGCGGAAAGCATCGTCGCCGCTCTCTTCGATGGCATGTTCGATTCGCGTGACATGGACCGCAATGCGGTGGTGGCACGCGTGAACGAGCTGCTGAAGGAGCGCAAGCGCATGATGCCGGAGCGTGATATGGAGAAGCTGGCAGAGCGCGTGAAGCTGACCATGCAGGTCATCCTGCCGAAGCGCGAGCGCGCCAAGGAGGAGGCCGTGCTGGCGGCCAACGCCAAGCGCAAGGGCGTGAAGGTGCTCTCCAACGGCGTGCAGGTGGAGGCCCTGCCGGGCAATGCCGCCCTGCTGGAAATAGACCGCATCACGGAGGAGACCGGCATTGCCTACTACAACCGCACCACCCGGCGCGGGCAGTTCGCCATGCTGCCGGATGCCATCCGCAGCGTGGCGGACGAGGTGCCGCCCGGCGGTGCCTGGGTGTTCTGGATTCCCCCCAGCATCTCCGCCAACCGCATCCGGCAGGCGGAAGCGGAAAACCGCGCTCACGCCGCCGCCATGCGTGAGCTCGTCACCACCTATGAAGACGCCCGCCGCGATGCCCAGCCCAAGCCGCCGGAGCCCACGCCGGAGGCCGCCATGGCACATGCGGAGCCCCTGCGCAAGATCACCGTTTGGAAAGAAGGCCCGGATGCGCCCGTAAAGGCGCTGCCGGACGTGATGCACACTGCCCATTAACCCGCACACCGCCATGAAACACAACATCACCACGCTCCTGCTCACCCTGTTGACTGCGCCGCTCCTGCACGCGCAAATCGACCGCCCCGCACCCGTGCCGCGCCAGCTCACGCCGCGTGAGACCGAGGCCCGCGAGCAAGCTGTCCAGAGCACCATCAACCGCCTCTCCCCGCGCCCGCTGCCTCCCCAAACGGCCAAGCGGCTGCACGACATCCTCATCAACCCCGACCCCGTCCGCATGGAGCAGTCGCTGACCGCCTGGCTGGATGAGCTGCTGGGCAAGGAACTGAACTCCGCCGTGACGGATGAAGCGGTGGTGGTGCTCACGTGCCTGATGGAGCAGTGCCGTACCTCCACCGCGCACAAGGCGGTGCTGGACCACATTCTGGCGCGCGTGCGCCGCTGCTTCTCCAGCCCGAAGCCGGTGGACGACCGCGAGCTGCAGAACATGCTCAACCGCGTGGTGCGCTGGGAGTTCTCCGCCCTGCCGGAATCCATGGCCATTGTGGATGCCATCAACGGCGCGTGGCCGCGCTCTGCGGAATATTTCGCCTACAAACCGGGAGCCGGCACCTCTCTGAGCCTCATCAACATGCTCTGGAGCAACCCCCGCGGTTACGCGCCCTTCCTGCTCTCGCTCAACAATCCCGTCACCAACGCCCGCACAGGCAATCTGCTGTATGATGCCGATACACTGGAACGCATGGCACGCCTCAACGGTGTGCGCCACTGGCGATTCCCCTGGGGATGCGACCTGCCGCCCGCCGTGGACCAGGCGCTCACCCTCATGGCCGCGCGCCGGCATGCAGATTTGCCCGCGGCGGATGCCGTGAAGAAGCTCGTGGAGTCCGGCAAGGAATCGCCTGCCGGCATGCGCGGGTTCATGCCGCGCTGCGTGCTGGGAACCGATCCCGGGGCGGTGGCGTGGAAGCCGCTCTCCGATTCCACGGCATCGCTCTTCGAGATGCCGGATGTCTCCGCCGTGCAGCTCGCGCAGTGGAGTGATTCCCTGCTCGGGCCAAAGACCAAGCTGAAGGACGACTTTGCCGCGCTGGAGGGACAGCTCGATGCGCTGGTGAAGGACAAGACGCTGCCCGCCCTGCTGGTGTATTCGCTGGTGGAGGACGACCTCTCACTGCCGAATGCTGCGCACCGCCCGTGGATGGACGTGGACGGCTACGACACCTGCCGCGCGGTGGCGTTGTTCGAGGTGACCGCCGACGGTGTGGAGGTGGTGATTGACGAGAAGGGGCCGCACTTCTCCCAGAACGACCCCAAGCTGCGCGCGGCGTACCGCTCGCTCAACCTGGCGCTGCACCGCTGCGTGCTGCGCATGGCCCTGCTGGAGCGCAATGGCAAGATCGAGCTGCTCAACAAGGCTGCGGACCGCTTGGCCGCCGATCTCAACAAGAGCAAGGCCTGGCCGCTGCTGTGGAACCAGTACAGCCTGCGCGGCGTAAGCCCGCGTGCCTTCCTGCGCCTCATCGAGGGCTTCAAGGGACGCCGCAGCCTGCTCGCCGCGTTCCCGCAGGTGGTGGGCGGCGGCTGTGCCGATGTGGTGACGGATTTGGAGGGCATGGGTGAGCGTCTCACCCCCAAGCGCGTGGCGGAATTGCTGCGCGACTACTGGATTTGCTACGGCGTGCTGAAAGTTTCCGCACAGGAGCGCGACGCCACCGTGAAGCGCTTCCTGGAGATGGAACGCAAGTATCTGGACAAGCCCGTGGCGGGCACGCTGCCTTGGTTGGTGAGCCGGCAGCTTCCGGATGCCCTGACGGATGCCACCGCAGACGCGCCGGCGCATTACCGCAGCTCTGAGCGCTTGCGCGGGCTGGCTTCCGTGGCGCGCGCCATAGAGAAGGGAGACCTACCCGCCGCCAAGGCCATGTTCCGCACCATGGCACCGGAGGGTGACAGCACGGCGTGGAGCTACCTGGGCACCAGGCTTGCCGCTGCGCGTATTGCCCGCGCAGAGGGCCGTGAGGCGGAGGCCGCGCGCCTGGAGAAGGACGCCGTGGCCCTCACTGCCTATTACCACGGCATCTGCGGCAAGACGATCCACCCCCGCCTGGCCGTGTTTGCGCTGCTGCGGCAGGGTCTGGTGCAGGAGGCGGATCGCCTGATTACCTTGTTGTCGTCGTACACGGACCAAACACGTGAGGAAGTGGCCAAGGCCTACGCCGCCAAGGGTATGTACGGTGCCGCCGCGTTCCACATGGAATGCCTGGTGCACAACGCGCTGTGCCAGTCCGCGCCGTCATGCTTCGGTTGCGGCACCCACCGGGATGTGGCGGCCTGGCGCACCGCGGCAGACCTCTACCGCGCCGCGTTCCTCCGCAAGAACGGGCACCCGGATTGGGCGGACCGCCTGGAGCAGGCCGCTCGCAAAGCGCAGCCCAAGCTCGCCGCCAAGGTGGACCTGTCCGCCCCCGCCGTGCAGGAGGATTGTTCCCTGCCGCAGGAGCTGCGAAGCACCACCAGCCCGTTCGAATCGCCCTACTACACCTGGCACCTGCGCGGGTTCAGCGATGAGGGCCCCGTCACAGTGGAGGCCAAGATTCTCTACGCCCATCTTTCCGAAATCAGCCAGAACTCCAACTGGGTGCAGCTCTCGCTGCGCTCCGGCCGCCTCCTCTGCGTGGGCACCAACGACCTCCCCTCCGGCGATATCGCCAACCTCAAGGATTGGATGCAGCGCAACGGCCTGCAGCAGTGGCACCCCGGGCTCACCGTTTCCTTCTTCGGCAAGCCCCTGCAGATGGTGCAGGACAAGCCGTTCCCCCTGCGTGCACGCAAGCCCAACGGCATCCATATCGTCAGCGGCAAGCGCGTGGTGTTCCTCAACATGTGGGGCCAGCGGTGCAGCCACTACACCGAGGCCATGAAGGAGCCCGACCGCAGCAAGCTGGAGAGCTCCATGCAGCCTGTCCACGGTCCGGAGACCAAGCTGCGCACCTTCGCCACCGTGGCGGAGGCGGAGAGCGATGCCATGCTGAACAACCGCAACCTGCTGTGCCTGCTGCTCGGCAAGCGCGGCGGCCCCGCGGACAAGGCGTTCCACGCCATGGAGAAGGAATCGCCGGACACCGTGGGCGAGTGGAACTTCGCCTTCTCCATTGTACCCTGCTACTGCGACGATGCGGGCAACTGGGAGCCGGAGGCGCGCCGCGTGCTGGACTTCACCGCCCCCGCGCTGGAGCTCCTGCCCGCGCAGGGCACGCCCGCCTGGGAGCGCGAGCTCTCCTTCGGCATCGGCTTGGAGCTGCCCACCACCGGGTTCGGCAACACCGTCAACGAAAACACCTCCGATAGACCCGTCAACGTGCTGCCGCGCTTCATTGCTCCCTGTCAGGAGGTGTCCGACTCCCGCATCGCGGAGTTCTACGCTGCAGTGAAGGGCAAGGACGCCGCCAAGGTGGAGCGTATGCTCACGGAATCCCCCGCGCTTGCCAACGCGCCCCTGCAGATGGAGTACACCAACCCGCTGTTCGCCGCGCTCTTCACCTTCAACGCACCCGTGGTGGAATCCCTGCTCAGGCACGGCGCCAATCCCAATGCGCTCAACAAAAACGGTGTCACCGTCCTGCACGCCTACACCTTCCTCCCGCCCACCCCGGCGGTGCTGGCAGCCCTGCTCAAGCACGGTGCCAACCCCAACGCCGTCTCCAGCGACTTCTCGCACAACACCTCCACCTATCCCCTCTGCGTCTGCAAGGACGCACGCGACCTGGAGACGCTCATCACCGCCGGCGCGGATGTGAACAAGTGCGACGGTGCGGGCTTCACCGCTCTCGCCATCAACAGCTACAACGCTGCCTTGGTGGACCTCCTCTGCGGCAAGTTCAAGGCGAACCCCAACCAGAGGGCGTACGACGGCACCCACCCCGTGGCGGGAAACTACATGGTGGCGCAGTATCCGGACGCTGTGGACAAGCTGCTGCACTACGGCATGGACCCCTACGCGACGCTTGTTGATGCCCACGCCGCCGCACCCAGGCCCATCGGTGCCACCAACCAGGTCCCCGGCGCGGATACACTCGCTCGCCGCAGAGACCCGGACAACAGGGCCGTCTTTGTCTACCTCCTCGCCTCTACCCCCAATTTCCGTGAGATGCTCAATGTCATGGAAAAGCACAAAGTCGACTTCTCCCGCAAGGATGTCGACGGGAACGAGATTCTCGGCCACCTCCTGGCCCGCGGCAAGGCGAGCACATTCGAGTTCCTCGATGAGCTCATCAAGCACGGCGCGGACATCCATGCCACCTTCAATGGCAAGCCGCTCCTCTACCACCTTGTGGAGGCCTCCTACATGCACCAGCCCGCCATGGGCCAGATGAATCAGAAACAGAACAGCCCGTACCAGGACCTCCTGCGCGCACTGGATGCCCTCGTCGCCCATGGTCTGGACCCCTACCAGCCCTTCGGTGACTTCCAGGACATCTTCGAGTACGCCCAATCCAACTCCACCGGCCGCCCCAACGCCACCCCCGCGTTCAAGCAGCTCCTGCAGCAGTGGAAACAATCCCACCCCAAGGGGAATTGAGGATTAGGGCGAGATTTGGTATTTCCAAGCCCTGTGCGCCCCGCGCACAGGGTTTTTTCCGTACGACCGACGCGATACGCGAACTGTGGTGAAAGTCCACAAGGTGCCGTGATGATGCGGAAACACAGACCTGAAGAACAGCTGCGGTGCGGCAACGCCCCGTGGGAAAGGAAGTTCGAGGGGAAATCCCGACTGCACGAACAGGAACTGCATACAAGGCCGGATGGACGGACGAGGTTGCGGAAAGTGCCGAAATCCGATACATCATCAAGAGTCCATAAGGTAGATGCAGGCGGCGCGGGAGGAAAGTAGCGTATTCATATTCGGTGAGACCCTGCTAAAGCCCGAAAGGGCTGCGGAGCAGTCCGTCTGCAGGGAGTCAGCAGAGGCCATAGTACCGCCAAACCGAACAACCCCGGCGGGAAGGGCCGAATCAGGGGCAGTCCGTGACACAAATCTCGGTTGCATGGAGTGACAGGAAGAGACTCCCTGGGATGGGAGAGCCCACAGGGGCGAGGTTGAGGGTGGAACTCCCGATACACCGCCCAAGCGGGAGCCACAAGTGTGAGCGGCGAGGAGTGGAAGCGAACGGAGCGCGGGAAACCGCGTGGCTCTGTCCCTGAAACCGCCGTATGCCGTAATTGGCACGTACGGTGGTGTGAGAGGGGGGCG
>JAZLFB010000069.1:0-4900 GCA_045615585.1 Akkermansia sp. | reverse complement strand
CAACAAGCCCGGCCGCGAGAGCCAAACGGAGAAAATCTACTTCAACGCAGTGGGCCTTGCATACGCGGATATCGCCCTGGCGAACGCCTTTTACCGCAGGGCCGGGCAGCACCCCGCCGCCATGCTGGATTTCTGCCAGCGGAGCGTTTTCGAGTGCCCGCAGGAACTCATCAAGCGCTGAGCCGCAGCCTCAATCCTTCATCAGCTCATCAAAGTTCAATGCCATTGCTCTCATATGATTAGCTTATCCAAACCTTACAAGGAGAAAAGGGAAGGGCAAACGTATCTGCTTTCCCGTGTGGTGGACGAAACCCGCCAGTGGGAGGGCGAACTGTGGTTTTCCGTGGCCCCGGAGTATGGGGAGAGCCTTTGCGACGACTATGCAGACGCCTTTTTGCTGCTTGTGCTGCTTCCCGCTATCAAGAGCGGGCAGGACATCAAGGTGGAGGGGCGCGTATCACGCAAGCTGCTGTTCAACATCCGCAACACGGTGCAGCCCGTATTCAACAAGGTATTGGAAGCCCCGCGGGATATCCGCATAGAGGCGCAGCCTGCGGATGACATCCTTTACCATGCCAAGGGGGTGGGCTGCGGCTGCTCCCTGGGGGTGGACAGTCTCAACGCATTCCTCGAACACTTCAATCCCGACACCACGGAAGGCTACAGGGTAACCCACTTGGCACTCTTCAATTCCGGCCAGCTGGGGGATATAGACCTGGAATCCGCAGTGGAGAATTTCCACCGGTCTGTGAAGGAACTGGAACCGTTCTCCAAGGCCGTGCAGCTGCCCATCCTGGCAATCAACTCCAACATGAACGATTTCTACATGTGGAGTGGTATCACCCTTCTGCAAAGCTTCGTTACGCGTACGTGCGCATGCGCCATGGCGGTGCAGAAACTGCTGGGGCGCTATGTGTACGCATCCAGCTATGATATGCCGCAGATAGCATTCAGTACATACGACTGCTCCCACATGGAAGCAGCATACGCCCCGCTGCTGAGCACGGAGAATTTCGAGCTGACGCTCTCCAACCCTATGAAAACGCGTGTGGATAAAACGGAATACATCCGCACCAACCCTCTCACCCCGCAATTTCTGCAGGTATGCTGGGCGGAGCAGCGGGCGTACAACCACCTGCACAACCCCATGTACCTGGAAGGCAAGACCAAGAGAAACTGCGGGTGGTGCGACAAGTGCCTGCGCACCCTGCTCACGCTGGAGATACTGCAGGGCGATATCAGCATGTACGGGGAAATCTTTGAGCTTGCCAAGTACAGAGAGGCCAAAGATTGGTACTTGTCATACATCTTCAGCGAGTACCCCAACAACTTGTTCTACCGGGAAATCATCTCCCTCATCATAGAGAAGAACTACCCCGTGCCGGAGACCCTGCTGGAGAAGTACAAGCGCGAGCAGGCCGGGCCCCCGGTGAAGGAACCCGAGGGCGAGCCCGCAGCCAAGGCGCGCGGGCTGAAAGGCTTCCTGAAACGCCTTTTCCGCTCCCGGATATCACAAACATCCCAGATGGACAGCGAGATTCTCCAATTCATCCAAACCCGGTGGCAAGAACCCATTTGGGGGGAGGGTCTGTTCGGTGAAAACGTGGACCAAGCCTTTTCCACATACCTGAGCGAGACAGAGCGCCAAGACGCGCGGCTGGTGAAGGAACTGACGCACGATATCGTGAAGTGCTACCTGCAGTACGGGGCCACACCCACCGAGTACTTCATCTTCAACTTCCGCCACGCAAGCGATGAGGTGCGCGCCTCCTTTGTGACGGATATGGACAAGGACAAGACCCTCATGCAAACCGTGGACATCAAGTTGTACAAGCGGGAGCTGCAGGACAAGCACGCGTTCTACAAGCGTGCCAAGGAATTCTTCAAGCGGGAAGCCTGCCTGGTGGCAGGGGCGGAGGATTGGGAAGCATTCCGGCAGCTCGCCGCGCGCAGCGCGGATGTGTTCGTGAAGCCCCTGGAAAGCTCATACGGCCGCGGGGCGGCAGCCCTCCATCTGGAAACGGAGGAGGAAATGCGCCGCGCCTTCGCCTCCCTCCTGGAGCAGGGCGGCAAGTGGATAGCGGAGGAGAAAATCCGCCAGTCCGCCGTGCTGGCCCGCTGGAATGAAAGCTCCGTGAACACCGTGCGCATGCCCTCCTTCCGCACGGAACGGGGCTACAAGCTCATGACCCCCTATCTCAAGGTGGGCCGCGCAGGAAGCGTTGTGGATAACGGCGGTGCCGGCGGCATCATCATCAACATTGACAAGGAGACCGGTGAGCTTGTGACGGATGGTGTGCGGGAGGACAACACCGTGTATGCCAAGCACCCGGATTCCGGCGTGCCGTTCAAGGGGGAGCGCCTGCCGGACTGGGAATCCCTGGTGGGGCTCACGCGCAAGGTGCACGCCCTGTTCCCGCCGCACCGCCATATCGCCTTTGACTTTGCCCACACGGACCGGGGCTGGGTACTCATTGAGGGGAACTGGGGCCAGGTAGGCTCCCAGTTTGTGGACAAGGTGGGCCGCAAGAAGGAATGGCACGTGCTTATGGGGTGCTGACAATCCCGCTTCTCGTTTCTTTGCACGGCATGAACAACAATCAAACAAAGACATGGCTACCATACGCAAGATAATCAAGGAGGTGGCGGATGCCGGTGTGCGGGCGGTTCGCGTGCTGAATCCGTCTTTTCGGGTGAGAGACCCGTTTGCAGATGCGCTGTGCTACACGAACCTCTGCTCAGACGCGCATACCTACAACTTATACCGCAAGGCAAACCCGGATATGGATTTTGAGCTTACCTGCGGTGAGCTGGAGCAAATCCAAACCGTGTGGCAACCATACATTCACCGCCCCGTGCTCACGGAAGCTTTCCGTATGCAGAAAGCGGTGCTTGGGGCAGTTGAGCCCCGGCTGGTTCCCACATATATATGGTACAATGTGGTGTTGCCCGGTATATGCGGGTACATGGAGGGCCGCATCTATT
This sequence comes from Akkermansia sp., assembly GCA_045615585.1. GTDB lineage: Bacteria > Verrucomicrobiota > Verrucomicrobiia > Verrucomicrobiales > Akkermansiaceae > Akkermansia. The sequence continues at coordinate 1,915 of JAZLFB010000069.1, read as the reverse complement.
CCGACAAGGGCATGTGCGCGGAATTGTTCCATGATTGCAAGCGGCCTTATGAGCCGCTGCGGCGTGTCAATGGCTCCTATATCAACGCTGAACGCAGGCTGCTGACTCCGCAGCAGGCCTGCGGGATACTGCAAGACTTCAACGGCCCGCTCATTGTCAAGGCCTCCATCAACAGTTTGCAGGGCCGCAGCGTTCGCTTGCTCAAGGAAATGACTCAAGAGACCTTTCAAGAGGTGGAGCGGCAATACGGTTCTGATTTCGTTTACCAGCAACCTGTCAGGCAAAGCGCCCAGACCGCACGCTTCCATGAGGCGTCCGTCAACACGTTCCGCATTACAACGCTTCTTCTCAACGGGCGTTTCTCCATCCTCTCGTCCAATATGAGATTCGGTTCCGGCGGCAGTCTTGTTGACAATGTGGGCGCAGGCTCGGGATACCTCATCGGCGTTTTCGCGGATGGGCATGTTTCTCCCATTGCCATGGGGAAGGAACATGTGGTGCGCCAATTCGGGAACCAGTGCACCCTGGCTGCGGTGTCAATCCCGGGTATCGCAAAAGTGCATGCCTTCGCGGAAGATCTGCACCGCCATCTTCCCGCATGCAGCGTGGTTGGCTGGGATATTGCCTTGGATGAGCATGACGACCCGGTTCTGATAGAGGCTAATGCGGGAAATTGCGGCGTGTTGCCTGAGCAGCTCACCTATGCCCCGTTGTTCGGAGACCGTTTTGAGGAAATCATGGATTTCGCCGTCAATTCCAGGGTCCGCAAGCATGTCGGCTCCGACATGGTCCTGCGCTGGGATGCGTACCGCCCGCCATTTTATCACTGAGCGCTCCTATCATGCTTGTGCGCGGCTAGCGTTTCCATATTCGCGCATCCAAGCGGGAGAGAATGGCATGGCCGCCCCAAGCCATGAAGATGATACCCAGGAATGCCGCGAGCACGTACAGGGGTTGGGAGAAATGGTTGAACCCCCAGTGCTGGAGAAGGCGAATGGGTACAAACTGAAAAACGTATGCGCAGAAGACAACAGTGCCGCCCAGCCAGGTGAGGGGACGCGGGGCTTTTTTCCAGGAAAAGGCGGCAAAAAGCCATGCAACCCCCATACTGAAGAGGATGGCCAGCACTTGCTTGCCGGCAAGGCGGAGACAATCTGCGCACGGATAGAGCGTATCGGCAATGGGCGGATGCCGGGTTGCATTGATGATATACCCCTGCAAGCATACGGCTGCAGCAATGGCGGCAGCCCCCGGGAGCAGGGCGGGAATGCGGCGCAGGGCTGCATCAATACGCCGGCCCAACAGCATGTATGCCGCTCCGGCGGGAAAGCAGAGCTCGGTGGTAAGCTCGTATTCCGGACGGATGGGAAGCAGGGCAATGCAGCATGCCAGGGTAAGGGCGGATATCAGGCAAATGGCGCGCTGTACGGTTTTCAAGTGCTGCGGCAAGTGCTTACCCTGCCACTAGGGAGAGGATGCGGCCGGTGTCGTTTGCGGTGAGTGTGTGGTGCATGGGGAGGCAGAGCACGGAATCTGCAAGGGCCCGGGCCACGGGGATTTGGGCGGCGCGGGCGGGGGCGGTGTCCCTGTAGGCGGCGAAGTCCGGGATGACGGGGTAGAAGTACCGGCGGGCGAGGATGCCGTGCTCCTTGAGCAGGGCGTAGAGCTCATCCCGCGTGCGGCCGTATTGGGCGGCATTGATGAAGATGGGAAAGTAGGAGTAGTTGTGGCGCACGCCGGGGATATCCTGCAGGCAGTGGATGCCGGGCACGTCTGCCAGGGCGGCGCGGTAGGCCTGCGCCACTTGTTGGCGGGCGGCTATGGCCGCATCCACCCGGCGCAGGGCGAGCAGGCCGTAGGCGGAGCGGATCTCGTCCATTTTTGAGTTGATGCCGGGCTCCGCCACCTCCACCTC
>JAZLFB010000068.1:0-2262 GCA_045615585.1 Akkermansia sp. | reverse complement strand
CGCTGTTGCGCGTCGTATTCGTAGGCGGCGGAGGAAAGCAGCAGCCACTGCGTGCCGTCCCAAAGGCTTGTCTCTTCGTAGGTGACGGTGTTGTCGGCGGCAAGGTAAGATTCCGTCTTGCGGCTTTGTGCGGCTATCAGTTCATTGTTTGCCTTGGTGATGACGGTGTGCTTGTGTACCGCGCCGTGTGCATGGGCGGCTTCGTAGCTGTGGAAGGTCTGCACACCGTTGGCGGCTTGGCTGAATTTCATCTTGCCCGCCGCATAGGCATAGGCGGGTGCTGTGCCGAATGTTTCTTCAATACTCACCTGTTGCTGTGAACTGTTGCCCGCCGTCACGGTGGCGGTGGTGCGTCGCACAGCGGGTGTTACCGCATAGGTGTAGGCGGTGGAACGGAACAGCACACGGTCACCATCGGCGGTTTGGTGATATTCCGCAACGGTTGCGGGGCGGTGGTCAAAGAAGATGCGGTCGCCGTAGGTGGTGTGCGTTACCTTGGCAAGGCCCGCGCCCCAAGGGGATTTTTCCTCGCGCACGCGGCCGATGTTATCGTATTCGTAGGCTGTATAGGCACCGCCTGTTTGCTGCACCTTGGTAAGTCGCCCCGCGGTGTCGTAGGTGTAGCGCGTGGTGCGGGCGGTTTCGGTTTCGTAGCCTTCTGTTACGGCACAGAGCTGCCAGCCCGCGGCGGAATAGTTGTACACCGAGCGCGTAGAGACGGCTTTCTCACCGGGCGCGGCGGCAAAGTAGACGGATTCGGTGCGCAGCATCAGACCGTTGACGGGGTAGGCGGTGGCGTAGCGGTGCACGATGGCGGCGGCACCTGTGCCCTTGGTGATGGTGACAATGCCGTGATTCTCGCGGCGCACAAGGGTATGGGCAGGCAGCCCGCGTTGGCTGCGGGTGTGGGTGGTGTCCTGACCGTTGCGGCAGATGCTTTCCGTTTTGTAAGGTTCTGCCGCCGCGCGGGCGGTACCGGGGGCGGCGTGCCATTCCAGTTGCAGCGTGCCGTCTGCGGCGGTGGTGCAAAGAAGCTCCCCTTCTGCCGAGGTGCAGGAAAGCAGATTGCCCGCGGCATCAAACTGCGTTTGCACATGCCGGGCGCGCTCGGCTGCGGTGACACAGCGGCCTTCGGGGGTGGTGATGCTGTACACAGTACCCGTGGCGACCTCGAATGTCAGGCAAAGGTCCGTCTCATCTTTCATCATGATGTAGGCGGGGGTGCGGCTTGTGGTGGGGGCAAAGGCAGCGTCCTGATACTGCACGCGGTTCGCCGCCACGGCGGAAGCCCCCGTGGTGCCCGCTTCGGCAGAGTCTTCATCGGGAACGGAGAAGAGCAGCACCTCTCCCGTGGGCGGGGTGATGGTGATATGCTCTGCCGTGAGCGCCAGCACCCAACGCCAAGGGGAATCGTAGAGGGCTTTACCTGTTTCGGGGTTCAGTCTCACCAGACTCGGACAGGGGTCGCCCTCCCATCCCGGTGTCTGAGAAGCGGCTTGGCGGTCGGCATCGCCGTCATCGTTGTTCCCGCAACCGCAGGTGTTACACACGCGGCGCACACCCCCGCAGTATTCCGTTGCCTCTTTCTGTTGTTTGACGGCAAGGGCATAGCGGAAGAGTTTGCGGTTGTTGATGTTGTTACCGCCGGGGAAGGCAATGTTGGTGACGGTGCCATAGATGCGGTAGGTGCCGGCGGGCAGCACAAGGAAATCGGCAAGGTTTTTCCACGAGTCGGCTCCCGCATCCGCTTCCTGCCAGCGTTCACCGGAGAGGTCATACTGCAAATGGATATCGCCCGCGGGGAGCGGCTGCGAGAGGTCGTAAACAGGCGTGTCCTGCACACGCTGCCGCACCTCGGCTTCGGTCAGGGTGTCGGTGGTAATCAGCAGGTCGCCGAGGTCATCCGCACGCATGAAAACCGCCAGCTGCGCGGGGCGGGACAGGGTAAGAGTGTCGCCCATGAGAACGGTTTGGTTTTCGACCCCGCCTTGGTTGGGCAAATCCATACAGACGCCGGAATAGACCGTCTCCCAATCGGCGCCGGGCAGATGCGGCGCAGTGAACGCACTGCGGTCAAAGCCGCAGGGGCTGGCGCTTTCGGAGAATTGATAATCAGGGGCTTCATCGGCAGACACAGAGGTGTGCCGGGGTGTTGAGTTATTGGGTGTGGGCATAAAAATAAATTTTGGGGTAATTGCTATGGCGTTCGGTAACACCGTTGGGCTGCTACCGAGCCGCCGACTGACAGGGTAGCACACGCTC
>JAZLFB010000067.1:0-12535 GCA_045615585.1 Akkermansia sp. | reverse complement strand
TTCACGTCAGACGGGGCTTCCCAATCCTGCGCGGCCAAGCCGCGCCTAAAATTCAAAATCGTACATCGTACATCGAAAATCGTACATTCAATCCGCCCACTCAATGCCGACTTCGGCACGCAGGGTGCCTTCGCCCGACAGGCGGGTGCGGGTGAAGCGCCCCTCGCAGCGGTGCTCGGCGGTCATTTGCTGACCGCAGAAGGTCTCGTGCTTGAACTGAATGTTCACGCGGGCGGGTGCCTTGCCGGGTGTCAGCTCGGCGGGCAGGGTGTCGAGCGTCCAAATCAGGTAGGCACTGTTGTTGATGTGGCCGTTGAAATCAATATCGCGGCGTTGAGCCGTGAAGGTGCTTTCTGCGGCGGCGGGGATATCGGCGTTCTCGGCCTTGGGGAAGGGTGCGGTGATGGCGGGGCAGTCATCCACCATTTCCAGCCCCGCGCGCTTCAGGGGGATGGGGCGGCGGCTGGTGATGTCGATGAGCACCCACAGCAGGTCGGCGCGGGCAATCACGGCGCCGTTTGCATCCGTCATTTCCACAAAACGGCGGGCCTGCAAGGCGCTGGCCTTGCCCGTATTGGTACGCAGATTCACCACCTCTTTCCATTGCGGGCGGCGCACAAACTCAAACGTACCCTGAACTTCCACCCACACCATGTGGTTGCTCACGCTCCAGTCATAGCCCAAGCCGTTCAGCTCGGCATGCGTTTCCGCCATTTCCTGACACAGCAGCATAAAACATTCGGGTTTCAGCAGGTGGTCAGCCGTGCATTCATAACTGGTAACAGTGTGGGAGACAGTCAGGTCGTTCATAGAGCTAACTCTAACATTAGCGGGAGCGTTTGTCAAGAGAGAGGAAAGGGAGAATCTTCAATTTTCAGCTTCCCATCTTCTCCTCCATCCGTTAGAATACCTCTATGTTTCGTCTGTTGACCGTTCTCTTTCTCCTGACAACGCTTGCCGCTTGGTGCGGTGCCGCGCCCTCTGCCGTTTACCCTGTGCCGCAGCGCATGGAAACCGCCGCGCCAAGTGTGGCTGTCACGCGGTGCGATATCGCCCTTGCTTCCGCTGACAATATGCCCGATTGGGCGGCGGCGATGCCGCAGCGTGAGGGTGCGTATGCCTTCCGCGTCGGGGCGGACGGCTCCTTGGTACTGCGCGCGTACGATTCTGCGGGGCTGTTTTACGCCAAGCAGACCCTCTGCCAACTGTTGCAGGGGGTAGAGGGGGCGCTCACCCCGCACGCCGACCCGTTCCCCGCCGATGATGTGCCCGCCTTGGTGCAGCGCGGTCGTTTGCCTGTCTGTACCGTGGTCGATTGGCCCGATATCCCCCGCCGCGGCGTGGTGGAGGGCTACTACGGCATTCCGTGGAGCACCGAGCAACGCCGCTCGATGTTCCGCTTCTTCGGGCGCAACAAAATGAATTTCTACCTTTACGCCCCCAAGGACGACCCCTACCACCACGGCGCGGGCTGTTACGAACCCTACCCGCCCGACAAAGCGCGTGAATTGGCGGAGCTGGTGCAGTGCGCCCGCGAGAACTATGTGCGCTTTGCGTGGGCCATCCACCCCTCCGACACCGTCCGTTGGGCAGAGCAGGGGGGCGAGGTGCAGTTGCAGGGGCTGTGTGCCAAGATGCAGGCCATGTACGAACTCGGCATCCGCGATTTTGCCGTGCTGGTGGATGACACGACGGGCGAAATCGGCACGGCGGAGCGCCAGATTCAACTCTGTAACTACCTGACGGAGCATTTTATCAAGACCCACCCCGATGTCACGCAGGAGCTTATCATGTGCCCCACGGGCTACTGCCGCGCGTGGACGCCCGCCTCGTTCCTGCAAAAGCTGGGGGCAGGGCTGCGCCCTGAAATCCGTGTGATGTGGACAGGTGACCGCGTGGTGAGCGACATCACCCGCAGCGGGCAGGAATGGGCGAACACCGCGCTCGGTCGCCCCACGTTCATCTGGTGGAACCGCCCCTGCAACGATATGAAAGCCAACCGCCTGCAAATGGGGCGCATTTACGGGCTGGAGCAGGGGGATGCCATGAAAAACCTGTTCAGCGGCTTTGTTGCCAACCCTATGGAGCACGCCGAAGCCAGCAAAATCGGCTTGGCGGGCGTGGCTGATTACACATGGAACATCAACGGCTATAACTCCCAAACCTCATGGCACACGGCGTTGCGCCGCCTGTACCCCGAAACGGCGGGGGCGTTCGCCTGTTTCTGTGAGCACAACTCGCGGCTCATGGCGTGGGATGACGGACCCACGCGCGAAGAATCCGTGAATCTGACCGCCGCCGCCCCTGCGTTTGAAGCGTCTTTGGCCGCTGCCGCCCCCGATGCGGCGGCTGTGGTGCATTTGTTCCGCGAATACTTCCGTGTGCAGGAATCCGCCGCCGCGCTGCGGCGCGCCGCTACCCCCGAAAACACTGCGCTGCGGGCGGAAATTGACCCTTGGTTGCAGAACTTTGAACGCACGGGGCATGCGGGGCGAATCCTGTGTGAAGCCGTGTCGGGCAAGCGTCCCGCGCTGGAGACGCTGCTGACCGCCGCCGCCGATAAACGCGCCATGCAAACCGCCGAACGCCGTGTGTGGCGTGACGGTCGCGTGGACACCATGCGTGATGTGCAGGTGGGCACCGCCGCCCTCACCCCCGCGTTGGAAACGGCGTTCCGCTATGTGAATGCTCTGGCGATGCATGAGATTACGGGGCAGGGGGTGAGAGCGCATCTCCCCGCTTTCTCCGATAAACACGGCGTGAATTGGGCGGCAAGCGCGGCCCTCGGCAACGGGTCGGAAGAGACTTGCTACCACGCCCCCGAAGCGCAGCAGGTCGGCGACACGTTCACGCTTGATTTCGGTGAGCTGACCCCCATCCGCAGCGTGGAGCTGCAAATGGGCTGCATTCACGACCGCCAAGGCACCGCCGAAGCGGGTATCATGGAAATCTCGCAGGACGGTCAAACGTGGCAGCCCTTGGGCGGGGAGACGAACCAAAGCTGCCTGATGCATGATTTCTCCGCCGCGCCGCGCGTGGCCCGCCTGTTGCGCTACCGCATCACCCGCTGCGGCGGCACCCCGCTCACCATCCGCAATTTCTGCATCAACCGCACGGTGCCCGCCCTCATGCAGACGGATATTCCCGGTCTGACGGCGCTCTCTGCCTTTGAGAACGAACGCGCCATCGGCATGGAACGCCTGTATGAAACGGTCACCGTTCCCTCCGCCGCCTACCTGCAAATGACGCCCGGTCGCCCCGTGAAGGCAAAGGGTTTTCGCTTGGCTATCGAAGACGCCGATGCGGAAAACTGGGTGCAGATTGAGCTGACGCTGGCCGACGGCACCGTCTGCCGCCCCGCTTTCCGTGTGGTGCGCCCCGGCTGCCTGTTGGTAGAGGGTGACAACATGCCCGCCGAGCCTGTTCGCAGCGTGCGTATCACCAACATCGGGAACGAGCCGCGCCCGCTGTTGTTCTACACGTTCATGCTGCTGCTGCCCCCCGCCGAACCGGGGGCGGACTTGCATTACCTGACGGACGGCGACCTCTCCACAGGCTGCGCGACGGATAACATCACCCGCACGCTGCGTCTGGAGAATCCCGCCCGCGCCCGCTGTCTCCACCTCATCGGCACCGCCGCTGCGGAAACCACCCCCGCCGCCGTCAAGGTAGAAAGCGTCTCCCCCGCACATACCATCTACCACCTCCCCGAAAAGACGGAGTTTATCGACATCACCCTTCCCGCTCAAAACGGCAAGCGAGTAGAGGAGCTGATTCTCACCCCGCACCCGTAAGGGCAGGGGGGATTCAACTATTATCGGGGGTATCGTGGGAAAAAATCCGCGGCGGCTTGTACGCAAAGAGTGGGCAACGTACAAGAGTTATGCCACAGGCGCGTGCAACCAGCCCGCCGAAGGGCGGGCTTCCGGAGGGTGTTGTGCCACCCGCCACACTCCCCCACGTTGACACGTGGGGCCATCCATCCGGCACCATTGGTATGGTGCATCATAGAGTGCGGCTTTGCCGCACGGTAAGAAGGAAGCATCTGACATGCTGTCAGATGCTTCAGAGAGCGGCGGATTTGAAAAGGCAAACGCTCCTCAATTCTCTTGACAGTTTTCCTTTTCTTCCGTAGAATACGGGCATCCGGATGAGAGCATTAGCAATTTTCATTCAAGACTTTTCCTACGACCGCCTCGTTCACTACCGGGGCGGTCATTTTTTTATCATCCTCACCCCGTGCACGTATTTTTTTGAAAAAAGTCAAAAAAAGCGGCGGAAACGGTGGCGGAGAAGAGTTAGTAGGTATGTGAGCTTTCTTGCTCAACAGGGATTCAACAACTTATTTCACATGAAACCTCCATATATCTGCATCGCGCTACCGTTTCTTTTCGCCCTAGGTAGCTGCGCTCCTATTTCATCTGCGAGTAATAAAGATGATTCTCCGATAGAACAATCGGTTCTCGCTACCCCCGCCACGAGCCAAGGCGGGCATGACACCCGTAGGGGAATAGCCGAAAATTATCGGTATGATGTCAATGAAAGCAGCAGAAGGTGTTATCGAGAGGTGATGAAGGCTGTCGAGAACTGTACCGGTATCGATGTGTATGAGGTGTATTACTGCACAGGAGAGGAAAGACTCATCAAGCACATAGACTCAGCATCCGAACTGGCGCAGATTCGACAAACCCTTCATGATTGCGGCACCATGTATGAAAGAACGCATCGCCGCGGGTTGTGTGTATCCACGGTGTCATTCTATTCCGTGCGATTCAAAAAGGAAGGGAAGGAAATCTTCTCGCTGTCTTTTAAAAGAGCAGTAAATGAATGTTATTATTTGGAATTAAGGGATGATCTCTTCGTTTCTCTTTTGGATTTGTTGTTACATAATTGAAGTGAGATGAAAGGGGGAGAGTGTCATGAAGATGTCACGCGGCGGGGTAGAGCCACCCACGGGCCGCAGGGGTTGATTCGGACGCGCCTCACGCGCCCTCACCCCCGCTATGCGGGGGCAACACCTTCGGTGTTGTCCAGCCCGCCTTACCGCAAGCCTACGGCTTGCGCCCGCTGCGCGGGGGCTTCGGCGGGATTGCGCGTCTTCTCAAACTCTCCCAAAACTTCCTCTAGGGTTCGTGCGGGGGCGAGCTCGGCGGGTGTGGTGGCGTAGAACTCGTTGAAAAGGTCTTTGGCTCGCTTGAGCAGATGGCGACTCCGTGACAAGCAAAGATGTCTCGAACTGGCAAGCTACATAGAATCAACTAATTAAGCACCCTTTTTCACCGAGTGGCAACCTAAAATGAAACATCGCTTGCAAGGGGATAAAAAGACACTCCGTCACCGCCCATGCTACGCGGAGACAGGCTGTAAGCGATGGACGGGAGCCGGAGTTCATTCCGGGGCAGACTTAATCTCAACCACGTTGTATGGGCACCTTTCGTTCGGGGAGTCCATCATACACTTTCTCGCCAACAATAACGAGAGATACAAAACCTACATGAATAAAATTACTACTGACGTTGCTCACAGGGCAAGATAAATGCAATTCCTCGCCAGCTGGGATTTCTTGTTGACTCGGTAAAGAAAGAGCGACTTCCTTTTTTCCTTGCATCACATAAAAAGGCGTTCGGCACAATCTTATACGCACCCCCGTAGAGCGCAAAATAACATTCTTTTTTCCTGTATTTTTTATAGTTACTGTCAAAGTTTCACCAGAGGATACTGCTTGAAAGGTTATAGTATCATAAGCCTTTTTGATTGCTTCGGGATCGCCATCGACAAAAGGAAGCCTACGGAGGTCACCCATAGAGACGCCGGTGCGTTGGTAATAGGTGTTCCCTTTGAGTTGGGGGGCTGCCTCGATATGGCTATTACAAGCCAACGCCGCAAGGCACAGGGCTGTGGTGGTCAGGATTCTGGGGATGGAGGGCATGGTCATAACTAAGAGAGGAAAGGATTTTAGCGTTTTTGCGAGGACTTCAGGTGAAGATAATCAATGAGATAGCCGCATGCTAAGATGCTCCATCTACTTATGACCAAAGAATACTATCAATACGACAAAATCCTTTGATATTGCCGGAATATGGGAACAAACGAAATGTTGCCTTCTGTACCTTCTTTTAATGTTAAGAAGGTGACCATAGGTGCAGAAATTTCGTCGATTTTAACATTTTCCAGAGTAATATGCTGATTACCGAAAGAAACGAGAGAAGACGATGTATCGATGTTTAATGCTCTGGGAGAATTTGTAATACCCAGCTCTGTTGCTTTCCCTCCTACACATATCGAACAACATATTAATTGATTATCCAAGTGTATGGCTTCTACTGTAAGAGTATGCGGGAGCAGATGATACTTTTGCCATACCAACTTACCGGCCGTAACCGAAGACAATATTCCGTGATAGACAACCAAGAAGCCCCATATAAAAGTAAATATACTTATAAAAAAGTTTTTCTTTTTTGTGCGATTCATTCTCTATCTCCTTTACTTATAATAATACTTCCCGCCACCGAATCCGCAACAAAAAATTGCAGAAAGTGCCGATTTTCTAATAAATAGACGCTCGTGGCGGGTATTTTGTTGCGCGTTTCCGGCATTTATGTTGCCGATGGAATAGACGAGGAAATAGTTTTCATTTGGAGACATTGATATATTGATAAGTACGAGTCGGTTGAGAGAATCTTCCGGTAAAAACAGTGCTCCATTCCTTGCCACACAGTATTTCGATGAGGTAGCGGTCATTTTCGAGTTTGCAGCGGAGGTCACGCCCGGGGTATCCGGGGCTCATGATTGTTTGGTTGAGCAGTTGCCAGCTGCCATCCGGCTGTTTTTTTACCAAACTGAACAAATAAATACTTGCGCCGGAGCCGACTTCAACGCAAAGCAGATAACAGTCCGGTGTGATTTCATGATACAGCATGGGAACAAAAACCCAATTACATCTCGATTCGTACGCCGCGCTCAGCTCCGGAGTGTGGCGATAGATATCAATGACTTCCTGCGCTTGCTCCGGTTGCAGATACTCAAGTGAGCACTCAGCATGAAGCGGTGCTACGGCCACCGTCGCAAGGCACAGGGCTGTGGTGGCAAGGATTCTGGGGATGGTGGGCATGGGGGGATGGTTGAACGATATTATAGCAGCTCATCGAAACGGGGTGTGTCATCCCATTTGCCGGTGGAGTAGGCTTTTTTCATACGCTGCACAAAGAGTCGGTAGGAGGGGAGACTGCGGTAGCGTTTAAAATCTGCATCATCCAGCATGACGAAAGGTCGGTCGTTGTTGATGGTCCAGGAATTGCGTTTCTGTGCAGCCTCCGTGCTTGAGACGATATCGCCGAAAGGGTATACACCGGGTTCGATAACATTTCCATTCGCATCATAGAAGTATAGCATATCGATGCTAAAGAAATTCCGTGGTGGCATAAAGTACTCTTGCATATGATTCAGAGGAACCGGAACATATACTACCTCTCCATCCTCATTGAGCTGCAGCGGTTCGCTGCCGGGTCTCGTGTAAATATCGACATCGGGCAGCGGTACAGGACGCCCACGACGCAGAATAGCTACGAGTTCCTTAAGCTCCTTGCCGGTAACCTTGACGGCTTTTACAGGGGGAACAACATCCCCCAGCGTTTCTTCGGTGCGATGAAACTTAGCATAAGCAACCGAATCAAGCGCCTTGAGCCATTTGTTGAATTTCTCCTGAGCTTCCTTCGTTGCTCGGTTGAATTCATTGACGCGGTATTCTGTACGAGCCTGCTCCAGTCGCCGCTGTTGTTCCTCCACAGAGGTGCAGGCAGTCAGAAGAAAAAAGAAAAATGACAACAGTATGAAAGATTGTCGATTAATGGCGTAGAAAATTCGAGGGATGGTGGGCATGGTCATAACTAAGCGTGTATCTGTTAAAGTTTGCAGTTAGATTAATCGCCGGAGCTCGGTGATGGTGATGTTTCTTCTGAGGTAAATGCATCTATGCAGCGCTTGCCCATGGAATACACAACATCATTGAATAGAGCTTCTTCACACCCGACGGCAGTGATATATACGGCACTTCCGCAAACCAAAACCGCATTGATCGCTAAGGTGAGAGGTACATCTACTGCCACAAATGTGCCGGCTGCCAACGGGTAATATAACAGCGCCTTCCTGGTGGCGCGCATGGGCTGCGTTTCTACCGATTCGACAGCTCCGACTACAGGGCTGCCTGAATAGAATCCACTCAGGTAATCGGAGCTACGAAAGGGTCGGGCGTTACTTGGTAAGGAGTCTAACCACGGTGAATCTGTTTTTTCCCAGTGACGTACATTATGAGAGGTTCGCTGCAACTGTACTCCGCAGTATACGCTTTGCTGCTCGGCCCCGGCTACGGGTAAATGTTCTTCCCGGATTCTATTATCCGCGAACGGTAGGTGATTTTCGATGTACGCGGAAGACCGTGCTGTGGTGCGGCTACGTATGCCGCGTAGATAGGTTTTGCCCTCTGCTTCATATAAAAGAAGCTCTCCGGGATGCTCTGTATCTACAGGAATGTAGATAGATTCACCTTCCTGCGCTTTATTGACAAAAAATCTGTATGTCTGCACGGAACAGCTGCAGAGAATAAGAGGGACACAGAGTAAGATGAGAGAAAGACGGCGCATAGCTGTGGTGGCAGGGATTTTGAGGAATGGGGGCTTGGTCATAACCCTAAGCGTGTATCTGTTACGGGGCATTATATCAATTACCGACCCTCGGTTCAAGCGTGGCGGGCATTTTGTTGCGCGTTTCCTGCATTTTTGTTGCAGATGGCGCAAAAACAGAGCAAAAAGCCGAGGATTTGCTCGAAGTGGAGCCCTTGGTCAGCCGGGGCTCCTTCCTACCCTGCAAGGTGGCTTTTTGTAAGAAATTGGTACTGGCGAAAGTTCCTCATAACTTGCCATCTCGTGCATGTTGTGCTATAGTGTCTTTATGAACGGTCGTCAGCGTCGCAAGCAAAAAAAATACCGGAGTCAGTTGTGGAAGGCCATACAGCTTGGGCCTCTTAAGCTGGTTCGCAAGTTGCTGCGCTTTGTGAAAGCTGATGACGATATGATTCATAGTGCCATTGCAATCGGAGTAAGCGCTGAAATAGTGGACCTGCTGCAGAAAAGTTCCGGTATGCCGGAGGAAGAGCTGGCAAAATGTCGCCTATCGCAAGCACTGGAAGCGGACGATACTGAGCAGGTGCAGCAATATCTGAATTCCGGAATGAGCCCGGATGTTGTGATGGATTCCTATGGGAATCGCCCATTGCACCGGGCGCGTTCGGCGAGGATGGCTCGCTTGCTTCTGGAAGCCGGGGCTGATGTGAATGGGCTGACCCGTTATGGTGAATCGCCTGTGTTTTTTGCCCGAGGTGAGGTACTGGAGACTCTGCTGGCCGCTGGAGCAGATGCCTCGATTATCGGCAAATATGGACAATCTGCACTGATGAATTATCATCCTGCTGAGGAAATACGCATGTTACTGGCGGCAGGGGCGAATCCGCATGCTGTTTGGGCCGGTGGTTATACCGCGCTGCACAGTGTGGTGGATGCTGAAAGTGTGGCCATACTTGTACAGCGTGGATTGGATGTGAATGCCCGGCTCAAATCCGGTGATACTCCGCTGTTCCGTCCACACACTCCCGATGTGGCTCGCGCCTTGCTGGATGCCGGGGCTGACCCGTGCGCGGTGAATAAGGAGGGCGCCACGCCACTGCATGAGTGCACTTGTTCGGAGACTGCCGAAATGCTCCTTGCTGCCGGGGCTCATGTGAATGCAGAGGATGAGCAAGGACGCACACCGCTGGATTGGGCTTTAGCTCACCCGTACCAGCATAAGATTCAGAAACAGTACATAGCTACACTGATTCGCGCAGGCGGGAAAAGGGGCAGCGCTCAGCAGGGCTCTCATCGTTCTGCAGACGGATGATGCGCTGCACCCCTCCAGCAAAAAGACTGACAAAAGGCATACCACATAGCTTGTGATTTTGAGTCGGCGATTCTTTGAGCTTAAGCGAGTACCTATTACGAGGCATTATATCAATTCCCGCCCCTCGGTTCAAGCGCGGCGGGCATTTTGTTGCGCGTTTCCTGCATTTTTGGTGCCGATGGCGCAAAGAGTGGCTCAATCGAACGCATCTCCGATAATCAAGCACAATACCACCGGTATCATAGGCAGGTTGATGACGCCTGTCACGAGCGCATCCGGCACCAGCCAACACACACCTGCCAGCGGGTAGGCGTATAGTGCCCGAGCTTTGTCCACGCATGCCTCGCTGCGTTCCGACACCAAGTGCATTCCTACTCCCTCCTTGCCACTCAGCACGGGATGCTCAGCTATCTGCTGCGCGGAGAGCAAAATTGGGCGAGCTCCAATGGGCAGCGCATCCTGCCAATCCCCCATGTATTCGCGCTTCTGCAAGTCTTCTATGGCATACACGTACCACGCAATCACCTCACCCTTGTTGTTGTGATAAGGATGCCAGCCCCAGCGTTCATAATCAGAATCATTGGGCCACACCGGGGCATCATCCTTTGGCGGTAGATGGTGATAGCCATAAGGATAAAGGGCATAGTGTATAGCCTCAAATGGCTTGCTACCTTGTGTCAGACGGAATTCTCGATACACCGTCTTGCGAGGCGCATCCGACAGAATCTTATACACTCCGGAGTGTTCCGTCCGTCCGCCCAGCGCATCCGGATAAGGGCCACCTATCAAGTTACGATTGCTGCGGCGTAAGGTCGTCCGCACACCCTGTACGTAAAGGCGGGAACCCACCTGATACACGGCATTGTGGAGCTCAATTATGCCCTCATACTCTTTTGCTGTGTCCAACACTCGTTGATGCGTCTCCAATACACATGAACTAAGCCCCACCGCCGCAAGGCACAGGGCTGTGGTGGTGAGGATTTTGGGAATGGTGGTGGACATGAGTGATAAATCAGGAGTTGAGATTTCTCAATCTTACTATTCTTCTCCCCGAGAAAGCGTATCATTCATCAAAATAGCAGGGGCTACTATCCCCGGAGAAGCATACACCGTATATTTGTACTCTTTACCGGTTCCACATTGTATCCACATCATGCTATATACGATGTCAGCTTCCGGCATTTTTTCGCGGGGAAATGAGAACTCCGCCGTGTACAAATGTTCCGTCAGGGGTGAGATGGCTGCCTGCAGCTGTATGCGTTCTGCTTCCTCGCCCTCCTTGGTCGGCAGAGTGATGCACAGTGGCAGTGTTGTACTCTCTATCTTGTTGGCAGAAATCACATAAGCCAGCATTTTGTAATGAGAAAATGAGGCCTCCACTTTACCTCCCATCATGCTCTCATCAGGAGGGAAACCATCTGCACTGCACACAAAACAACCACCTTGCTGTAATGAAGCAGTTTGCAACATCATGTGGGCGAAGCGAGCCGAGACACTGCTTGTACTATCTGCTAGGGCTTGAGTAATAGCGGCTTCTTTTTCTGCTTCCAATTTGGCCCGAGGAGAGAGGAAAAGAGAGAACAAAACAAGCCCCACCGCTCCGACTACTAAACTCAGCAAAATCAGCCAAAAACAGCCGGTAAACCTTTTGCGGGTTTCCAGAATATAAGGTCCATTTTCAGTTTTGATTATTTGCTTCATCGTTCTCTATCTCCTTCACTTATATTAACACATTTCCGCACCGAATCCGCAACAAAAAATTGCAGAAAGTGCAGATTTTCTAATAAATAGACGCTCTCGGCGGGCATTATGTTGCGAGTTTCCTGCATTTTTTGGTGCCGATGGCGCAAAAACTGAGCCAAAAGCCGAGGATTCGCTCGAAGTGGAGCCCTTGGTCTGCCGGGTTGAGGAGAGGCTCGAATCGTTAAAAAGCTTGCCGATTTTCGGGCTGGGAAAGGGGCAAGAGTATAGTCTTTTTATGGGTCAGGTTCATAACGCATTCATTATCAACACCACTTTTATTTGAGAGGGGTAAACCATATACTTTTATCCAATCCACTCATCATTAAGCCCTTGCAAATAAAATAGGGGTTTATTGTATGCCGCGACCCCAGTCCTTTAGAGTCCCCGGGGAGTAAGAAAGGGCAAAATCAGGGCGTTTTGAGCCTTTTAATATACATTCTTTTAACAATTAAGGACTCCGCAATTCGTTAAATATCAGCACATAAACAGAAAAAGGCTGCATCCCCTCAATTTCAGGAATGCAGCCTTTGGCAATAGGGCCGCAGGGGTTGACTCGCCACCACCCCATTGGTGGCTCGCCCCTTCGGGGCAAAACCTGCGGTTTTGTCCAGCCCGCCTTACCGCAAGCCTACGGCTTGCGCCCGCTGCGCGGGGCCGTCGGCGGTCTTGCTTCGCGCCCGCCCCACGGGCGCTCACCCCTTCGGGGCAAACCTGCTACGCAGGTTTGGCTAGCCGCCCTTACCACTTTGCTTCGCAAAGTGCCCTGACGGGGCCGTCGGGCGTCTTCAAACCCTGCCCTTCGGGGGCTTCTCACCCCGTAGGCTCTGTACACAGAAATCCCCCACGGCGGGGCCGTGGGGGA
>JAZLFB010000066.1:0-2624 GCA_045615585.1 Akkermansia sp. | reverse complement strand
TCCCCGTTATATGTCAAGCCCCAATCCGCCTTCCTTCACCCACCCTCTCGCACGCGCATGCCCAACCATAAGCCACCTTGGAGGCACCAGGTTTTGTTTGAATCACCCCAGGGCGCCCATACCGAGACAAGAGGAAAATTCCGCTCGGCCGTAGGGAAAATTTATCCTTGTTGTGCTTGACTCTTCTCCCGAAATCAGGTAGAATCCGCGCGAAAATGATTTGTCCCGGCTACAGCGCCTCACCGCGCGGCAGGAACAAAAAAACTCTAAGCAAACAACATGAAACTACATATACCGACCATGCTTTTCACAGCCCTGCTGGCTGTGCAGGCCACATGTACAGCCAAGGCTGATGTCATCAACTCCGGCCACTACTACGATACCGGCAAGGAGATGTACAGCGACATGGACAATCCCCACCATGACGATTATTACTGCTGGGCTACTACGGCCTCCAATTTGGTGCAGTACTGGCAGGATACGGAGAAACACTTGGATTTGGCAAATGATAAAGCCACGACTCCCAACGGCATCGAGGTAAAGGATGGTGTGTCTCCCTATGGTACGTCCTACTTGAAGATTTACTCTGATTTCCTTGACCACACCTACAACACGGTGGAGACCGACAAAGGCGAATGGCAATCCCAGTTCATGGATTGGTACTTCGGCGGCAAGACTGTCATTGATGCAACGGACCACACGACAGCAATTACCACTGGCGGCGGCGGTTACTATACAGCGAACTACAACCCAGATAACATTAGCGTGAAGGAAACTCCAAATGCGCAAATGTCCTTGGATGATTTCACCAGCTTTATTACCACCGCAATCAACAACAATCCCGGCGGAGCCGTGGGCTTGGACGTGCAGCGCACCACGCCCACAAAGGGACACGCCATCACCTGCTGGGGTTACGAGCTGGATAAGGACGGCAAAATCTCCAGCATCATAGTCACGGACTCCGATGACAAGTACTTCGGTGCCACCAGGCTCAATGTTGTGAAAGGCCAGAACGGAAATGTTGCCCTGCTGTACGACAACAGGATTATCAAGCAGGATACTCCCGATCAAGAGGTGTACTTCTTGGGGCGGGATTTTCAAGAAGACTCAAATTATGTGTATCGTCTGACTGCCATTACGACCAAAAATGATACAGCTCCGTACGTCGCTCCCAAGACGGAGATTCCCGTAGGTGGCGAAGTCACGGAGAACACCCGCCTGACGGAGGATCAGGAATTGAACGGAAGCGTGACGGTGGGAGACGGCAATACCGTGGTTGTGCTCACTACGGATTCCGGCAAAAAACTGACAATTGCAGGAAGCACTGTGGGCGAGCCTACTGCCCTTGATATCAAGCGCGGAGCCCTGGTGTCCGTGGATTCCTTGGAGGTGACGGGCAGTCCTGTTGGCGGTGTTCATGCCGTAGGCAACCTGCATGTAGGCGGCAGCGCTGCGAGCGGAGACACCGCCACATTCACGGGCAACGACACCAAAGGCAACGGCGGTGCCATCTTGAATGAATCCTTTGTCGATATCTCCGGCAACGATACAGTGGTGTTTGCAGACAACAATGCCGATGTCAAGGGCGGTGCCATCTACAGCAAGGGAACGGACTCGGACCCGAAGACCTACGACAACACGACTGTTTCCATCCGCAGCAACGGAGAGGTTGTATTCTCCGGCAACATGTCGGGGCAAGGCGGCAATGACATATACGTGGAGAAGGGCGCCTTCCTGAACATTGCAGACAATGATTCTGTTACCTTTACGCCTGCAGTAGCACACGAAGGCGAAGCTGCCATTGTGAACAAGGGAACTACCTACCTGGCCGCAGCTACGGATTGGGACAAAATCGAGCAGACAATTACATTCGAAAACTGCTCGTTGGATTCCCGTGAAGGCACGGTCGTTATTGGGCAAGATATCAACAATCAAGTTTCACGTACCGTTGAGGGTTGGTACGGCGAGGTTACGTTCACAGATGGCGAGGGAAATACTTTAGCCATCTCAAAAGCCGAGCACGCTGCAACACTGGAAAATGTGCTGATTGACGCGACAGGCGTGTATGGCGTGGATGTTTCTAAATCCCTCGTTTCCAATATGTGGACAGAAGACTTCTCAAGTACTGGCTATACGTTGCAGAATCTCACCTTGGATACCGCCAGTCACCTTGCTGCTTCTGAGGCTATCACCTTGAACAATGTGAATATTGCATTGGGCGTGGGCGATTTTGACCAAGATCACACCTTCGATATCAGCTCTCTGTTCCTGACTACGACGAATTTCGATGGAGCCATCACCTTTGATGCATCCGCTCTCGGGCTCAAACCCGAAGAGCTGCCTGAAGCGATGATGGTGCAGCTTGCAGCCAATGTGATTGGCGCATTGGAGGATCAAGGAAAACTCATCAAGTTCATCACGGGCGGTTACGAGTACGATTTCTTGGAAGTGCAAGGCAATGCCATGGTATTCAACAATGCACATCCCGTTGTACCCGAACCGACGACCGGTACGCTGAGCCTGCTTGCGCTTGCGGGCCTGTGCGCCCGCCGCCGCAGGAAGTGAGCAGCCACAAAACAGCTACAATTCACCAGCCCCATCTGCCGCAAGGCGGATGGGGCTTG
>JAZLFB010000065.1:0-14374 GCA_045615585.1 Akkermansia sp. | reverse complement strand
AGTGCCACCCGCCGTACCCCCACGTTGACACGTGGGGTTAACTTTGTGCCGCTACCAAGGTAGCGGATAAAATTCCGCGCGGCTTAGCCGCGCCCGAATCAACTTCCTCATTGCACCTCCCACAGCTCCATCACATCGGGCGGCAGGGATTTGAGGAAGCGTGAAGGCGGGCAGTACTGCACATCGTAACCACGGCCGTTGTAGCGCGGGAAACTGAGGTAGAGCTGGTCTTGGGCGCGGGTGACCGCCACATAGAACAGGCGGTTTTCCTCCTCCATGTCATCGGGGTTGGGGCTGTCCATCACGCGGCGGTGGGGGAACTGCCCCTCCGCCAAGAAAATCACGAACACGATTTTCCACTCCAAGCCCTTGGCTTGGTGGATGGTGGAGAGCGTCACGCAGTCCTCTTCTTCGATGTTCTCCTTGTCCGTTTCGCTGAGCAGCGCCACCTGAGACAGGAAGTTGTCCAAATCCGTCTCCTCGCCCACCGTGCGGGCCAGCTGGGCAATGTCTTCGATACGCTCCTCGTAATTCTCGTAGGCGGAGCGTAGGTAAGGGTCAAGGTATTCCTGCACGGCGTGAACCAATTCGGGCGGCATCAGCTCCGCGCCGTCGGGGTGCAAACCATCCATCAGTTGCAGGAAAGCCGACCACATCGGGCGCACCGTCGGCGGCACCGCCGCTTTCGCCAACACCTTGCTGTGCGCTTCGGTGAGCCGCACGGTGTCGGGGTGGGCAGTCAGCCAAGGCTCCACACAGGACAGCCACGACTGCCACAGCTTGCCCGCCGTTACCTCGCCCACCTTGGGGAAGGTGGACACAATGCGGCGGAAGGCCACCTCGTCATGCGGGTTGCAGAGCAGCCGCAGAAAGGCCACCACATCTTTCACATGCGCCTGTTCAAAGAAACGCAGCCCGCTGGTGATGCGGAAGGGAATGTGGGCGCGCCCCAGCTCCATCTGCACATCGGTGGAGTGGAAGTGGGCGCGGTACAGCACCGCAATATCCTTGGCGGGGATGCCGCCGTCCAACAGCTCATCAATGCGGCGTGCCACGAAACGCGCCTCCGTTCGGTTATCGGGGGCGGGAATCACGGCGGGCAGCAGCGGACCGTCCTCTCGCGCGGGGCGTAAATCTTTTTCGATGCGGCGGGTGTTTTGGGCAATCGCCGCATTCGAGAGCGCCAGAATGGCGGGCACGCTGCGGTAATTGGTGGTGATGCGGTACACCGCGGCATCGGGGTAATTGTGCTCAAAGTCCAGAATGTGCTCCACATCCGCCCCGCGCCAGGAGTAGATGCTCTGCGCATCATCGCCCACCGCCATCAGGCTGCTGTGCGAGCCGCCCGCCAGCAGGGCAATGATTTCTTCCTGCGGCGTGTTCGTGTCCTGATACTCATCCACCAGCACATGTAAAAAGCGCTCCTGCAAGTCGGCGCGGATATCGGCGTACTCCTTCAACAAGCGCAGCAGGTTGGTGAGCAGGTCATCGAAATCCATGGCGTTGAGCGCCTTTTTGCGGGTAGCGTAGTCATCGTATATTTTGCCGATGGTGTCGATGTGCTTTTCGAGGTGGGGGTATTCGACGGAGAGCACGTCCTCCCAATCCCGCGCGGTGTTTACCGCCAGACTGTGCAAAGAGAGCAGTACCTCCGGCTTCGGAAAACGGTCGTTTTTCGACACCTTGCCCACATGTTGTTTGATGAGCGCGCGCATGAGGGCGCGCTGGTCATCCGAATCAAAAATGGTGAAGCCCGGCAGATAGCCCAGCCGCTCTGCATGGCGGCGCAACAGGCGGTTGGCAATGGAGTGGAACGTGCCGCCCCACAGCTGCCCTGCGGCATTGCCTGTCAGCTCGGAGACGCGCTCCAGCATCTCCCGCGCCGCCTTGTTGGTGAAGGTGAGCAGCAGGATGCGCCACGCGGGTACACCGTGCTCCAACAGGTAGGCCACGCGGTAGGTCAGCGTGCGTGTCTTGCCGCTGCCCGCCCCCGCAATCACCAGCGCGCGGCGGGCCTCGGTCGTCACGGCGGCATACTGCTCCGCATTCAGTTCGGCGGCGTAGTCATGCGCGGCGGCGTTCCCCGACGAGCCGAGCGAGTAGGTTCTCATGGCGCGGCTTAATGGAAGTCGAGATAAATCTCGGCGCGGCGGTTCTCACCGCGGATGTAGTCAATCTGCTGTTCGGTGTCATCCGTGGCGTACACGCGGCGGGGCTGGCTCTTGCCCATGCCCGCCGTGGAAATCTGCTCCGCCGCCACACCGAAGGAAACGAGGGCGTCGCGCACGGCGTCGGCACGCTTTTCGGAGAGCTTCTGGTTGTAGGTTTCGGAGCCGACGTCATCCGTGTGACCCGAAATGTCCAGCTTGCCTTGGCTCTGCTTCAGCAGCTCGGCCACAATCTGCAACTGGCGCAGGGAACGCGGGGTCAGCTCGTGCTCATTGAAGCCGAAGAAGAGAGCCAGCGAATCGCCGCCCTGCGGGTTCTTCACAATGGGGAAGTAGCGACCGCCCTCTGCCGAAGCCTGGTTTTCGTAGCTGGCCAGCAGCTCATCCAGCGACACGGCGGAAACGTGCCAGCCCTCCGTGCGGCTCATTTCCAAACCGAACGCGGCGGGGAAATTGTTGGCCTTGGAGAGCAGGTTCACGAAGTAGCCCGAATGTTCGGCGTTCTCAAAGGCGTTGCGGATGGGCTTTTCGTCGCGCAGACGGAACTCGCCCTCCTCAAAAATCATGCACAGACCCGCCACCGTAGCGTCGGAAACACCGTCCGCCATCTTGCGGGCGGTCATCATGTCGCCGCGGCGCACGGCTTCCACAAAGCCCTCTGCCACGGTCAGGGAGTCAGCCCCCACGGCAACCTGCGTCTTGTCGGCACTCACCGCCTTGGCGGAAACAATCTCCACCTTGCCGTTGGCGCGGGTTACGATATCCAGCACCATGTCCTCCGAGCCGTCCTCTGCCACCAAGCGGTAGCGCGTGTGGCGTTCGCCGTTGGGGCGGTAGCTGTTGCCCACTTCCTCCACGGCTTTCACCTTGTGGGTGGCAGCCCAAACCGTCAGAGCTTCGGCGGCTTCGGGTGCCAACGTACCCTTATCCACCAGCTTTTGCAGGGCTTCGGCGGGGTTCTCGGCGGCAAGCGCGGCGGCCACCGTCAGCGCGGCGGTGTGTTCGGGGTTGCGCCCCTTGATGACAGGTTCCTGCGGCTGCGGTTCGGGGGCGGGTTCAGGCTTTACTTCGGGGGCGGGCTCTGCCGTTTCGGGGGAAGCGGCGGGTTCTTCCTTGGGCTGCTCGGCGGGCGCGGTGGTTTCCTGCGGCTGCTGTTCGGGCGCGGCAACGGGGGTGTTGGTGGTGGCGGGCACCGTGCCGTTGGCGGCGCGGTTCTGTTTCAGCACCGTGTAATAACCCACGGCGAGCAGACCCGTGATGATAAAGGAACTCAGGAAAAGAAGGGCGGAACGTTTCATGATGGGAAATTAAAGGAATTGAGAAGGGTTGACAGGAATCGCCCCCTCAGGCAAGTCGGCGGGGGCGGCGGGTGTTTCGTTGAGGGCGGATTCGCGCATGCGCAGACGGCGCACGGCGGCGTAGGGGGCAGGCAGGGCGGGGGCGGGGAAGTGCGCCATCAGCTCATCGGGGTCAAGGCGGTTCATCACGCCCTCTTTGCTGTAGCCCGGTTGCCCCGCCTCGATGCAGCGGGAGGCAATCGCCTCGAAATGCAGATGCGCCAAGTACTGACCGTTGGCGGTGCCGACGGTGCCGATGGGTGTGCCGCGGGCAATGCGCTGACCGGGTTTCACCAAGCGCTCCCCAAGGTGGGCGTACAGGGTTTGAATGACGCGGGCATCACCGGGCAGACGGTGGGCAATGACGACCACGTTGCCCCAGCCCTCATGCGGCACCCCGCTGTACACCACCATGCCGCGGGCGGCAGCGTAGACAGGGTCGCCCTCATCGGTATTATTGCCGCCGATGCCGTTTAAGTCATGCCCCGTGTGGTTGCCGCCGCGGCGGGCGTTGGGCGCGCCGAACGGCTGGGCATCGTAGGAAAAAGCGCCGTTGACGGTGCCGAGCGGGGCTTGAAAGCCATCCGCCACGGGAATCTTCATCACCTGTTCCGGTGTCAGCATCACCAAGCCGGGCAAGAGCTGTTTCGGCATTTTGGCAAGGGGGATATCGCTGCTGTAAATGCTGCCCGCCACGGGGGATGCGGGTTCTTTCTCCGTGCAGCAGAGGTACACGCCGAGCGCTGCCAATCCGATGCCTAATAGCCCCAGAAAGACCCATCTGCCGCGGCTGATGAAACGCTTGCCTGCCATAACGCGGGTATTATACCCGACCCGCGCCGACATGACAAGCATAACCCGCCGCCATGACGGGAAAGGGGGATGGAAATGTGCTGTATACGCTTTGGTGCATGCCATACTGCTGCTCGGTAAATGGGGATTTGTCGAGGTGTTTGTTCATAGATGCGCGGCATAGCCGCGCCGAATTGTAGGCCAACTTTTGACAGGATGTCAAAAGTTGATGTGTAGGACGTGCGCCGGGGCGCACGCAAGGTGAGGAGGCATGTAGATGCCGTCCGAATTTTAGCCCCACTCCGGAAGGGTGGGGATTGGGGCGAGTTGCATTACGCCCCCGAGAGGCCCGCCGAATGGCGGGCTGGATTCACGCGCCCGTTGCACAACTCATGCCGTTGCTGCACGCTCTGCGTAAAAGTTCTGCATCGGAAATCACCTTTACGCAGAGCACGAAACACATACAAGACCAGATTCACCGACGCTTCGTAATCACCCCGCCCTACGGCGGGGTTATGGGGGGCGTAATGCAACCCGCCTTGCCCCACACGTTTCCACGTGTGGCTATACGTCGGACGTGCTTAGAGCACTTCTCAAAGTGTGTGCGCCAATGGCGCACAAGGCATACGATGCCATTCTGACGTTCCGTCAGAATGCCGCCTAAAGTTCGGCGCGGCAAAGCCGCGCATCCATGAACAAATAAACCTACACCTCCCTCTTTCTCAATCAAAATCACTAAAAAAACGGTCTGACCATCGGTCAGACCGTTTTTGCTATTCAAAGGATGTATCCTGTGCTTACGCCTGTTCGGCAGCAGCCTCGGCTTCCATCTTCTGACGGAGCTTCTCAGGCAGCTTCACCTGAATGTGAATATCGCGCAGCTGCACGGCATCCACGGTGTCGGGGGCTTCGCACATCAGGTCGCAGGCGCGGTTGTTCTTGGGGAAGGGAATCACCTCGCGAATGGATTCACATTCGCCGATGAGCATCACCACGCGGTCGAGACCCAGGGCAAGACCGCCGTGGGGCGGTGCGCCGAAGGAGAAGGCGGAGAGCAAGTGACCGAAGCGCTCGTTGATGGTCTTTTCATCCAGACCGAGAGCGCGGAAGGTGGCATCCTGCAAATCGCGCTCGTGGATACGCAGGGAACCGCCGCCCAGCTCGTTACCGTTGAAGATAACGTCGTAGGCCTCGGCGCAAAGGTCGGTGGAGATTTCGCCCTTGAGCACCTTGTCCACGTCTTCGGGAACGGGGCGTGTGAAGGGATGGTGGATGGCCACATAGCGACCTTCCTCCTTGTCCCATGCGAACATCGGGAAGCGCGTCACCCAGAACAGGTCCACATCGTGGTTGTCCTTCAGCAGCTCCATGAAGTCGGCACAGGCGAGACGCACACGGCCGAGGATGGTGCAGCTTTCCTCCCAATCGCCGGCGGCGAAGAAGACGCAGTCGCCGTCCTCAATGTTGAGACGCTGCTTCAGAGCTTCGATTTCCTCGTCCTTCATGCGCTTGGTGATGGGGCTCTTCCAACCGTCGCGGTTGGCAACCTCGCGCACCTTGATGTAGGCAAGCCCCTTGGCACCCGCTTCAAGGGCGGTCTGCGTCAGGCTGTCAATCTGACCCACGGAGGGGGCAAAGTTCTTGGCGTTGATGGCTTTCACCACGCCGCCCGCCGCCACAGCGGAGGAGAACACGCGGAAATCGCTCTTTTCAAAGATGTCGGAGCAGTCCGTAATCTTCATCTCGAAACGGCGTTCGGGCTTGTCGCTGCCGTATTCGTTCATGGCGTCATGCCACGTCATGCGGGGGAAGGGAGTCACGATGTCGCGACCCACGGATTCCTTGAACACGCGCTTCAGCATCTGCTCAATCCAAGCGTAGATGTCCTCGGGCGTGATGAAGGATGCCTCGATATCCACCTGCGTGAATTCGGGCTGACGGTCGGCGCGAAGGTCTTCATCGCGGAAGCAACGGGCAATCTGGAAGTATTTCTCCAAGCCGGCCACCATGAGCAGCTGCTTGTACTGCTGCGGGCTCTGGGGCAGCGCGTAGAACTTGCCGGGGCTGACGCGGCTGGGCACAAGGTAGTCGCGGGCGCCTTCGGGGGTGGACTTGGACAGGATGGGCGTTTCCAGCTCCAGGAAGCCCTGTTCATCCAAGTAGTCGCGCATGGCCTTGGTGATGCGATGGCGCAGAATCATGTTGCGCTGCATTTCGGGGCGGCGCAGATCAAGGAAACGGTACTTGAGGCGGATATCCTCGTTGGTGTTGCTGCGGTCGAGCTGGAAGGGCAGCACGGCGGCGCGGTTGAGCACCTTCATTTCATGCACTTCTACCTCAATCTCACCCGTGGCAAGGTCGGGATTGGTGGCATCCACCTCCGCAGTCTTGAGACGACCCACCACCTTACCGCAAATCTGAATAACGGACTCAACACGCAGACCCTCGGCCTGATTGGTCAGCTCCGCAGAAACTTCGGGGTGGAACACCACCTGCGTTTTGCCGGCGCGGTCGCGAAGGTCGATGAAAATCACGCCGCCGTGGTCACGCACGGTATCAACCCAGCCGACAAGAGTCACATCTTTGCCGACATCGGAGAGGCGGAGTTCATCACAGGAATGGGAACGATAACTGTTCATAATGAGAAGATTATTGAGATTCGGGCACACCACGCCACAGCTTGCACGCGGGAGCGCGGAAAATTGTACGCCTTTATCCCCGATTGTCAAGCCTGTTTTTAAGCTACAAGCAATTCAACATGCCAAGCGTACTGTCCTGCACGATCAGAATTGCCCCTCTCTCTTACGCCGCACCGCTGCGGTCGACATGTACCCTCGGCATATGGCTCATACAACAGCGCGACGAAGCCCCGCAAAAAAAATGCCCGCCCTGTTTTAGCAGGGCGGGCAAGAGATTACCAAATGAACCTAGCGGTCAATCAGGGGTTGACCAGACCGTCATCCGGGAAGAGGCCGGGGACGGAGGAAGCAGCGGGGCTGCCGTTGTCACCGCGACCGGTCTCACGCTGACGGAGGGGCTTACCGAACGGGTCGATAATGTCAGCCGTCACGAAAATCATGAGGTTCTTGCGGACGTGGGATTCAGCATTGCTGCGGAAGAAGCGGCCAACGATGGGCAGGTCACCGAACACGGGCACCTTGTCTTCCACCTTCTGCACTTCATCCTCAATCAAACCACCGATGGCGATGGTGTGACCATCGTACACGCAGGGGTTGGAGTTGATGTAGCGGCGGCTGAAGATGGGCATATCGATGCGGTTATCCGTAAGGGTGATATGCTCGATGGTGTTTTCGTTGGTGATACCGGCCGTGATGGGAGAACCGTAGTTCACGAAGCCTTCAAAGTCAACCACGCGGATTTCGAAGCGCTTGAAGCGCACGATGTCGCCGTCGCCGTCCTTGAGGGGCTCAATCTGGAAGCGCATCATGATACCGACTTCTTCAACACCCCAATCGGAGGGATTGGCGGGAGCAGCAACAGGCATGGAGGAGGAGCTCCAGTTGTTGTTGTTGTTGTTATTGTTGTTGTTGGAGGAGTTGGAGTTAATCTGCGGTTCATCGTAAGCCACGGGGTAGATGAAGCGCTTGATGACTTCAATCTTGGCGCAACCCTGCTCGTCGTTCTGGTCAGAGGCCAGGGGGTCGGGGGCGGGAGCGTACTCCATGGGTTCGTCAGCGTTGATGACCAAGCTCGGAGCGGACATGATGTCCACGCCCTTCTTCTGGGAAAGACCGCGCATAATCATCTGGAAGGAACCATCGTTGTAAATGCCGGACAGGGACAGGATGCCGGGAGCCACGTTGGAGGTGGCGGAAGCGCCTGCGGAGCCGGAGCTGATGAGGTTGTTAATGGCGCTGGTGTTGATAGCACCGGAGCCGGAGCGGTTAGCGCCCGTCATCAGACCGTTGGTGATGGTGTCCTGAGAGGAGGACAGCGTGGAGTTGGAGGAGTTGGTGATGGGCCAGCCACCCTTGTTGGGCAGAGCGCCGTTAGCACCAGCGAAGTCAGCCACGCGGCGGGGCGTGGTGGCGTTCTCACCGCTCACACCACCAAGGAAAGCCGTACCGGCATCGTTGATGGAGAAGGGATTGACAACCCAGTCGAAGCTGAGTTCTTCGTCGTTCTGCTGGGAAACTTCCACGAACTTGGAGCTCACCTTCACCATCTTGGGCATGTCCTGACGGAACTTGTTGATGGCTTCTTCCACGGCATCCAGTTCATCCTCCGTGTTGTACACGGTGAGCATCTGGGTGGTGGGAGAGTACTTGGCGGTGGCACCCTGCGGGAAGGTCACGCCCATGTCGATGAGGGCGGCCTTGGCATCCAGCTTGCCGGCCTTCTTGGGAGAGGAGACAAAATCGCTATCTTCATCATCATCGGAACCACCTTCGGAACCGTTGTTGAAGAAAGCGGGACGCACCGTCCACTGGCGGCGGGTCATGCGCTGGGCGGCAGAGCCCTTCTGGTAGATGACAACGGCGTTGTCTTCCACGCGCATTTCGCAACCGGCCATATCGCACATGCGGCGCAGCAGGTCAGCGGCGGTGATGTCGCTCATGGTGAGCTTGGAGATGATAGCGGGAGCGATGGTCTGCTGCACAGCCACGGGAGCGGCGGCAGGAGCTTCATCATCGTCGTCATCATCATCGTCGTCATCATCATCGGAGGATGCGGCAGCGGCGGGAGCGGCGGCAGGAGCCACGGGGGCGGCCTGAGCCTTTTCGAACACGAAGTTAATCTGCATACCGGCCTTGCGGGCTTCGGCGCGCAGGAAGTCCAGAGCGTCCTCCATGGGAGTCTCCTCGAAGTTCACGGCGGAAATCTTGAGGTTCTGGAGGTTCTCGGAGTTACGAATCACGTTCTCGGAAACCTGGGGAGCAGAGGAACCGCCCAGCTCGATATCAGGCAAATCCTGGGGCAGAGAGGGCTGCCAAAGGGCATCAACCTCGGCAAGGGCACCGGCGCGGTAGGCGTCGTGAGCGGCCTTGTAGGAGTTCATGCGGCGCTTGCTGACGCTTTCCATGCAGCGCAGGGCGGCCTTGTTGTAGGGGTCGATAGCGAGGATGCGGTTACATTCGCTGTAAGCGGCGTCGTAGTCACCCAAATCGAGGTAGCCGTGAGCCAGAGTCAGCAGACGGTTGACTTCCTCCACATTCTTCACATGCTCAGGAGTCAGAGCAGGATTGTTGCGGATGGGGTCACGCAGCTGGGAAAGTTCGTGGCGGGCGCGGGAGTTATTGGGGTCGCGGCGCAGAACGTCCAGCAGAAGCTGCTCGGCATCATCGTAGCGGCCGACGCGGGCGCTTTCGATAGCCACGGCGATGGAGGCATCACCGATGCTGTCAACAATGAACTTCTGGAGGGTCTGCGTAGCGGGAGCCTTGGGAACGGCGTCCCAAGCGGCGCGGTACTTATCGAGAGCGTCGCGGTACTTCTTCTCCGTGTAGGCGGTACGACCTTCCTGCAGAAGCACCTGGGCTTCCTTGGCCTTGGCCTGACGGCGAGCGGTTTCGCGATCGTTGATGCTGCTCTGTTCACTACCGGCGTACACAGCGGTGGGACCCACCTTGCTGGTACCGGCAGCCGTAGACGTGCTCAGATAGCCGGCGGTGCTGGCCTGCGCGAAGGGGCAGGAAGCAGCGATGGCCATGAGAATCATCGTCTGTTTAGCGTTCATGAGAGGTGCGTGGTTCATGGTAATGCTCTATTTATGACAGAAATCTAACGAGATGTAAAGTCTACAATTCTATTTTTAGGCTTTTTTTGAG
The DNA here is from genome assembly GCA_045615585.1 of Akkermansia sp. Classification (GTDB taxonomy): domain Bacteria; phylum Verrucomicrobiota; class Verrucomicrobiia; order Verrucomicrobiales; family Akkermansiaceae; genus Akkermansia. The sequence continues at coordinate 4,288 of JAZLFB010000065.1, read as the reverse complement.
AGAAATTTTGATTATTTTTTACTTTCGGCGGGTTTACCCCCTGCTTTGGGCACGGAAACAGGGCTTTCGATACCCGAAACACGGATATTGACACTGCCTGCTGCGTCAATGCTCTCAACGGTTGCCGTCATCTTTTCACCCGTGCAGTTGCCGCCGGGGATATCGAAGGAACCATTGAGCTGGACGCGCACCGTACCGGCGGGCTTACCGACGGCGGAACCGGAGGTAACGCGCAGGGTGATGGTCTTGTCGCTGATGCGGCGACCCTTCTCCTGCGGCGTGCCCTTGTCCTTGCTGGTGGCGGTGGGCTTACCGGCGCGAATCACAAACTCTTTTTCAGCGGAGGCGGTCACGTTGTCGCGCACGCGGACAACGTTTTCATCGGCCATCGCGCCGCTGAAATCGGGGAACTGCTTCTTTTCAAAGCCGACCACCGTAAAGCGACCGCCCTTCTCCTTGGGGTCAAGGTCAAAGGATTCGCCGGGCTTCACCACGGGCTGATGGTAGGGGGTCATTTCCTCCACCTTCTTGAAGAGGCGGAACTTCACCTCCGCGGGCTTCTGGGAAGCATCGGCGAACATGGAATCCACCGTGATGAGAGCGTTGGCGGTGTCCACCTTCACTACTTCCAGCTTGGGTTCCTGACCCACGCGCACCAGACTGGGATAGCTGGCGGCATCGCTGGGGTTGGTTTCGGCATCAAACTCCTCTTTGTTGGAGAAGCCGTCGTTGTCGCTGTCCAGCGTCAGGCCGTCGGCGCGACCCAGAGCATCGGCAATGCCGTTGGTGATGAACCATGTGTTGGGAACCTCGCCGTGAATGTTGGTGGCGGTGGGGTCGTAGATGTCGATGATGGCGTTCTTCTGCGCGTCATCCAGCGTCACCTGCCACAGTTCGGTGGCAAAGAAGGGAGGAGCCAAGCGGGGCTGACCGTTGATGGTGGCGCCTTCGGGGGCCACGTCCTTCACGGTGCGGTCGGCTTTCAGGCTGTCTTTCACGGCCTGAGCTTCCGCCACCAGAGAGGAATTGCCCTTGGAAGCGGCGATGTCCGTGTCAACGGGGCTCACCTTGCAGGAGGTCATGACGTAAGCGCCGAGACCTGCGGCGGCCATGCCGAACACGGCACCGAGGATAAGGGCGTTACGACCGGAATTGGATTGATCTGCCATAGCGGTAAAATAGGTTGAAACTTACTTGTTCTTGGCGGGGTTGAAGTAGAGAACCTGCAGGGTCATGTAGACGCGAGCCTTTTCGGCGGGGTCGCCCGTCTTGCGGACAGCCACCACACGGGCGGCGGGGGCGGCACCCTCGGCAGGGGCGGCGGAAAGCTCATCACCCACGGAGGAAGCAGCGGCGGGGGCGGCGTAGGCATCCACAGGAGCCAGCGTCTCGTTACCCTGCACGGACAGACCCGTGATGGTGAGCATGAAATCCTTGTCGTCCTTGATGCTGTTAATCACCTGCGGCAGCACGCCGCGGGAGGCTTCAAAGGAGACTTCGAAACGCAGGGGGAAGTAGGCGGCGGCCTTGTTGCTCTTCTTGGCGGCTTCGGCGGCCTCTTCGGGCAGCGGCGTGCAGTACACCTTGTCCACCACGGGGGCACCGGCCTTCACAATGTCCTCCACCACGCGGCGCACGGCGCGGTGCTGGAAGGCGTAGTAGGGCACGCTGGATTCCTCCGGGAAGCCGCGCAGGATGGAGGCCATACCCAGCTCGGCGGCGGAACCGCTGAGCTTGGAGCCGTTTTCGGCAGCCAATGCCTCTACGGACTTGATGGCGTTCTTCAGTTCCTCCTGCAAGGCGGGGCCGGTGATGTTCTTACCGTCGCCGTAGCAGAAGGTGGCATAGTGATTCAGCTCGGCCTGCAGGTCTTTGTTCACCTTGGTGACTTCATTGAAAGCGGCCTTGAGTTCATCGCGGTTCTTGCGGGTGGGGGGCACCTGTTCGGCGCGGTAGTCCTCGAACTGGTTGTTGATTTCCGTGAGCTTCTTCTGCGCGTCACCATAGCTGCTGTATTCGCCGTAGCCGTAGTAGCAGACACCGGCAAACGCAAGAGCAAAGACGGCGGAAAGACCGACCACACGCTTGTTTTCACTGATATTCATGGAAAAAATGGGGAAAGGTTAGAGTTACTTGGTTTTGCCGAGTTCGGGGATGTCGATGGGCGTCTTGAGGGGCAGCACCATCATGAACTTGCTGACATAGCCGGGGAACTTGCCCTTGGAGTCCTTGGCTTCGGTAATACGCAGGTAGTGGTTCAGCTTGCTGTTCACGTCCTGACGCGGGCAGTTGAACAGAGAGTCTGCATGCTGCTCGTCAAAGGCATCCAACACGCCGCGCACCACGTTGATGTGGGCGGAAGTGTCCTTGCCGTCCTTGTCCTGCTGCACAATGGAGTAGCCGCTCACCAGAATGGCCGTCACCTTGGGGGCCTTGTTCTTGTTGCGGACATCCACGTCTTCGGGGGCGGCGTTGATGGCGGAATCACCGCGGTTGCGACCCATATCAATGAGCTTGCCCTTGATGTCACCCGCCGTTTCGGGCAGGGCGTTGTTGGCTACATTGTAGTTGATAAGGGGGGTGAACTCGGTCGTCCAGAACTTGACGGAGGCGGTCTTAGCGGAAAGCTCCTTCATCACATCGGCGTAAGCGAAACGCATGCGGTACAGGTCGCTGATGCCGTTGATTTCGGTCATGGCCTTCTTGTACTTGTCGTTCACGCCGCGAATCTGGTCACTGATGGCCTGCACCGACTTGGCGGGTTCTTCGGCCTTCTTGAGAGCAGCCTCGGCGGAGGAAGCGGCGGAGTGGGCGGCAAAGGCAAAGAAGCCCGCACCGGCAAGGGCGATGATGCCCGCAGCGGCCACCTTGGGCAGCATCTGCTTTTCGGCGCGGTCCTTACCCACGCTGGTGGGCACAAGGTCAATCTCGAACTCGCCCGCCTTGGCACCTGTCACGGCGGCACCCACGATGGGACCGAGGCAGATGGCATCGCCGTCCAGCGCATCGGTATCGACATTCTTGCCGATGGAGAAGGCGTTGAGCGGGTTCAGGTATTCCACGGGAATGTTGAGGGCGCTCTGCAGGAACTCCATCGCATAGGGCAGACGCGCGCCGCCGCCGCAGATGTAGGCCTTGGTGGGCGGGTTGCCCTTGTACTGGGCGCGGTAGTGGTTGATGGTGCGCTGCACTTCGGAGCTGAGGCGACCCATCGCCGTGCGGATGGTGGTAGCCAAGGCGGCGTCCTGCTCGCTCATGGAGTCGGTGTGGCCGTTACCCAGCGACACCACGCCGCTGTTCACCTTCAGCTTTTCAGCCTCGCGGAAGCTCATGTTGAACTCACGCGCCACGGAGTTGGTGACGAACGCACCGGCGGCGGTGACGGAGCGGGTGAAGAAGCGACCCGCTTCGGAGAAGATGATGTCGGTGGTCTTGGCACCGATATCCAGCAGCATCACGGGCTGATCCTCTTCGGGATAGCTGATACGGAAAGCGTTGTAGAGAGAGGTGATGGAGCAGTCTACGCTGCGGGTCTTGAGGGAGTTGCTCTCCACCTGAGAGTTCAGGTTGTCCAGCACGTCCTTCTTGATGGCAACCAAGAGCACTTCGCGCTCACCCTCGCCGCGGTCGGCCAGCTCTTGGTAGGAGTACACGATGTCCTCCAGCGGGAAGGGGATGTGCTGCTGGGCTTCGTAGCCCACCTGTTCCGCCAGATTGTCAATATCAATGGCGGGCAGCTTGATGAAGCGCATGAACACCTGCTGACCGGAAACGACGTTGCGAACGTCGCTGCCGCGCACTTTCAGCTCGGCCACCATCTCACCGATGGCGTTGCTCACGTAATCCATACGCATACCCTCTTCCACGGGGTCGAGGAGGATGTCCCTACGGGCGTAGCGGGAGAGTTTGAACCCGCGCCCGGCCGGTTCAAAGACGCCCATGGTGACGCTCTGGGCGCCAATCTCAAGGGCTACTGTGGTCTTATAATCAGCCATAAATCTGCTTGTTGTTGAGTTGAAATCTTTTTTTTGGGGGGGGGAGAAAGGAGTAAGTTATTCAGCCTACCGCCTGTTCGGGGCTTTACTTGTTCTTCTTGTTCTTCTTCTTCTTGCCCTTGCCGGTGGTCATGTCATCGGTGCCGTCGTCCGTGGCGGTGTCCGTCGCGGTGTCGGTGGCGGAGGGGGTAGAAGTCGTGTCGTCCATGCCCGTGGTGCTGTCACCCGTGGCAGAGGAGGAAGCGGTGGGAGCCGCAGCACCGTACATGGGAGAGGTGGCGGGGAACATGGGG
>JAZLFB010000064.1:0-2776 GCA_045615585.1 Akkermansia sp. | reverse complement strand
CCACAGCAAATCCTCCCGCGCAAAATGAAAGCGTGTGAGCATAGGAAATGCCCGTCTCCGCCAAGGCTGCGCCCTTGAGGGGCTTCGAGATTTTGTGAACTTAGCGCGCCGTCGGCGCGGGCACTCTCCCCATTGCGCTGTGCCTCCCCGCAGCTTTGTTCTTCAGGTATGTGTTTCCGCATCATCACGGCACCTTGTGGACTTTCTCCCTCAGCGCGCGTATCGCGTCGTCGTACTTCTTTATACCCCTATAATACCCCTGAATCGCACATGCGCAATCAAAATCAGAAAAAACGGCAGCGCGGAAAATCGGGGCAGACTAGACAGGCCTGGAACGATGATTGTATGCCGGTGAAGCGCTACCGGTGGGATATGACACGGGGTGAAGCGGAGGAGTTGCTGGGCATGACGCCGCGGTCATTGGGTGTGGTGGGGGAATCCAAGGAGGAGAGTTTACGGTTTCCCGAGCATATTTGTTCTATATGCAATTTGCAAGAGGCTGGCGTTTTATAAGCGAATGTTGTTCAGTTCCAATAGGGGCCAAGATAGTGGATTAAAGGTTGCCAGTTTCCTTGTTGGATTTTTTTGAGGTAACAATCGGCACCGGGGAAACTGTATGCAACAGCTTTTTGCATCATTTTGATGGCATTTTGTCGATTCTTATTTACACCGGTTCCTTTGTAATAGCATACTGCCAGATTGTAGTAGAGACTGCCTAAATTTAAATTCGATGGAGGAGAATCTACCGAGTGTGACAATGCGGACGCTCTGATCCACCATTTAAATGCCTGCTGGTATTTTCGTTTTTCCATATACACGGCACCAAAGGTGAACATGGCCAAGAAACTTTCCAGCCCTAGTGCCTTATTGAGCCACCTGAAGCACTCTATCTCGTTTTTTTCCCCTTGCTCCATGGAGTAGCACAAAGCCAACTTGCACATGGCGACGTGATTTCCCTTCTTTGCCTCTTTCTCAAGCTCTTTTATTTCTTTTTTTGTTTCCATGTGATCACTCAACAGTGCCACGGCAGGGCACAGAATCCATAATATGATTGTCCCTCCTAAAAAAATAATCAGTGGCCACCGGTGATCGCCGGTCATTTGATCCATAACGACAGAGGAGACGATCAATAAAACGTTAAGTAGCTGGACGGGTGCGCTGTGAAACATTTCTTAATAACGTATCCATTGCCATCCCATAGAGGAATGAAGTTGAGGTTCTTTACAGGCTATTTTAAAATCTGATTTTCCACTCAGGCGAGTGATGATAGCAAAGTTTTTCGGGAGAAGACGATATCCACAGGAAAACAGCAGGACGTTGAGCACTTACAAAATCTCATACAGTGCGGGAAAGATGACGTAGAGGGCAAAATAGAGGAGGAGCAATGCGATGGTACGGCGCGCGACGCAGGGGTTGGCGCGGTGTTGCAGCAGGAGCATCGTCAGATACGAAGAGCAGGCGTAATTCTTCATGCACCAATACCGCCAGAGGCAGCCCAGCCCCAACAGGGGTACCATAAAGAACTCGACGAGGATGCGTACCGGCATATAGCTTTCCGCGGGAGAGTTTTTGGAAATCGGCTCATCAGGGAAAACGGCGGCTATGAACAGCATCGGCAGAATCGATGCCATGGCGAGAATGCCGAGGGCAAGAAAGCCGTACTTGACGTATGGAAGGCTATTTTTCCAAAGGGCAATCAAGAAGAGGAGCGGGATAAGCACGACCATGCCCAGCCCCAAATAGCCCATGGCTCCCATCGGGTGCCTGTAGAGAGTGTGGGAGTTATAAAAGGCTAAGGAAAACAGCTGCCAGTAGGCAACAACGAGCACGACGAAGCAGCTGAAGACGATTTCCAGGACGCTCAAAAACTTTCGCCTCCCGCTGTCCACGAAGGGCGGGGCCGAATAGTGCTGCACAGGGGCGTAGGGAGCATCCACACCTCTGAATAGAGAGTTGTGGCATACTTTTTTGATTTTCTTCATCGCACATCAGTTGTTTATCCCTCCTGCTTACAGCAAATCATATTCTCTCTTTTTGATTTCTTCACTAAAGAAAAAATCATTGCCATTCCATAGAGGGATGGAGTTTAGGTTAAAGGGAGTCTATCAGTTCCGGGCAGGATTTGCAAGCCTATGGTTAAGCGTTATGACCTCTGGCGACCCGAACAGTACGCCGTTTTTGCTGTGGATTCCGATGTTGGACATGGTTTGTTTCCTTTCTATGTTGATGTTTTGCGTAGTCGCCCCTTACGCCGCACCCGGCGTGATGGCGTTCTCTACTATGTATAAGCACCCAGAAGACAAAATGTACAACAAAAAATGATTTTTTTCAAAAAATCGCGGCGTGTTTGTAAGGTGCGCAATTCCAACGCGTAAGAGTAGAAGAAAATTTCGGGTGTTTTGGCATGAGGCAACCATTAGGTCCCATCCGGTCCCCCTCTTGGAATTTTGTCAGTAAAGGCGGTCCGAGATGTGCAACCGGAGATGTCATCCACCCCGCAGAGCGGGGTTGCTTCGGGCGCGCCTCACGCGCCCTCACCCTGCGGGCAGCCGCTGCGCGGCTGGCTAACCGGCCTTACAGCCGTCGGCCGTTTTCGGTGCCGAGTAGATAGAACGGTGGTTGCCCCCAGCGCTTCCGCACTGGGCTAACTTTGAGTCGCCATTGGAATGGCTCTGCATCTTGCGCGCCCTTCGGGCGCGTTTCAACGTAAGGCCCCGCTTTGCGGGGCATACTCTGGCGCGTGTGTGAAGCATCCCTTATATGGCGTGGTTTGGTA
>JAZLFB010000063.1:0-12351 GCA_045615585.1 Akkermansia sp. | reverse complement strand
ACAAAAAACAGGTGCACAAGGGCACCCCGCCCACCCCACCCAAGTGCACCCGAACAGGGGGATGACACCCCCACAGAAAGAGGCATAACCCGCGGCAAAAAAACAACAATTTATCATAGTTTCTTTATTTGGTGTTTTGTGTATTTTTGCGTGGTTTCCTTTTATGTTATAAAATGAGATTTCTCCCCCTCGTCCTTCGGTGGCGGATTTACCCGCTCAAAATAATGTAACGTGCGGAGTGTGAGTGTGCAAGGGTGCATACAGCATTCCAAATACTGTATACTCCCCGCAACACAAAAGCGTGTATTGTGTGCACGCATCTCGACAATCTTACATAAAACTCTGATACTTAGCGACTATGAAACTTCGTCTTCCGAGCAAACTTGTGGCGGCAATCATGGCAGCTGCCTCACCTGTTCTGTATACAACGCTCACTACAGGCTCCTCCGCTTATGCTGAAGGAACCGTAGCGGGTTCCGCCGGAGCGAATCTGGGCAATATCATGTTCTCCGGCGACTCCATCACCCATGGCGTCGGTTCTCCCTCCTATCGCTACTTCCTGTTCAAGATTCTGACGGATAACGGCATCGGCAACAATGCGGTGGGTCCGTTGAAGGGCAACTACAGCGGCGATGTTTACACCGGGACGCAGTACGGAGGGGAAACGTTCACCAATGTTCATGCTGCAGAATATGGCTCGCGTTCCTACGAAATCGCGAACACAACGCTGCGCTCCAACCCCGGTAGCTATGGCTTTAAGTGGACTTCCGGCAATGTAGGCGCAACTTACGCCAACACCTACATCAACAACTGGTTGGGCTTGGATACACTCAAGAAAGACGGCACAACGCGCTACACGGGCGACACCTACAATGTCGACACGTTCATGATGCTGATCGGCACCAATGATATGCTGACGGATATCGGCAGCGGCTTCAAGACGGCGCAGAAGCTGAACGATGCCTTGGGTGCCATGCTGGGCGCCTCCTACACGGATAACGGCGACGGCACGCATTCCTTCTCCTTCTCCACGGCAGAGCAGGAGGCTACCTCGGAGGCTTCTCTGGTGAAAATCTGGCGCTCCGTGAAGCAGGCTAATGCGGACGCTAACGTGGTGTTCATGGGTGTGCCGGCTCTGGGTGTCGCGCACGGGTCTGCCAACAAGGAGGTGCTGGACACGGTGAACCTCTACAACGAGGCGTTGAAAACTTGGTGCGACAACCACGGCGTGACCTATGTGCAGTCCGACACAGGCCTGCGCGATGTCACCAGTGCCGCAGGCGTGGGCGTGCGTTCCATGTATCGGCCCGACCAGTGCCACCTCTCCTATCAGGGTGACCTCATCTTCGGCGGCAATGTTGCCAAGGCGATGGGCTACGCCGGCCGCACGATGGGCCTCTCCCGCTCCGATGCCGCCACAGAGTCCGCGCAGTGGACTGCCGCCGCGCAGGATTCCTACACGCTGAGCAGCGGGTCGCAGACGATTGCTTCCGATATTTTCTCCGTCACGAATGGCTATACCGTTGATTTTAACGGCCTCTTCGGCGATGGTTCGGATAACGGCTGGGCCGCGCAGGACAATGCTCTTACGCTCACCATCGGCGATGGCACCCGCACGGGCACCCTTAACCTGAGCGAGGGCTATGTGATGTGGAACGGCTCCACTATCCTCTATAGTAAGGACAATCATGTTGCGTCCGACAACCTGCGCGTGGCGTATGTAAATGAGGGTGTCAATGCCTCGGATGGTGTCGTCTCCGGCTACTATGTGTGGTTGGGCGATATGCTTATCGGCGAAGGTCTGACGGCAGGCAGCGGTTCGCTGAATGGTATCACGCTGAGCGCCAACGGCGGCACGGGTACCGTCAGCAACCTGACATGGTCTAACACTGCCTATGCCCCCACCACCACCCTGTACTCCAACGCCGCGGCGGGTTTCCATCTTACGCAGTTCTCCCCGCGTGAAAGCTACGACAGCGATGTGAAACATCTCGCGGATGTGAGCTTTGCGGGTATTGACGCCGTCTCCGGCGGCCAGTATGCTACCAGCATCAATACCGCCACCGGCAACATTGCAGCCGTGCGAACGGGTGATCATGAAGGCAACCAGACATGGGTCGGTGCCGTGGGCGCGGCTCACACGGGTAACGTGGATATTAACTTCCGCGGTTTCAATACCAACAATGCCGTCATTCTTGCCGTTGTCAACAATTCTGTGACAAACGGCAATGTGTCCATTGTATTGGATGGAGGCACAAATATCAATGTATCGGGGGACTTCCTCCAGTCCGGCACACATTCCTTCCACGGCGCCTTTCGAGCCGGCGTAGGCGGCAACCTGCAGCTGGAAGTGAATGATGCCACTTTGAAAGGCGGCATCCTGATGGGTCACGCCGATGGTAACGGCACCATCTCGGGTGATACCAAACTGATTATCAATAAGGGAGCCTCAATCGGCGGGCCCATTTTCGGCGGCAGTTCCTCTGCCGGCACTATCAGCGGCAACACCGATATCACTATCACGGGCGGCACCATCAACGGCAACGTTTATGGCGGCAACCGTGCCAACGGCAGTGTTGTGAGCCGAATCGGGGGCAACACGAACATTCTTATCACGGGCGGCCGTATTTCCGGAAACATCGAGGGCGGCAACGAAGCAGGCAGCGCCGGCACCATCGGCGGCTCCACCAATGTAACGGTAGAGGGCGTCACCGCCACCATCGGCGGTACTATCACGGCGGACAATGTCACCCTGCGCGGTATTGCAGATTCTGGCTTTGAAGACGGCTTTGATAAGTACAGCCGCGCTATTACCGCAACGGAGAAACTGACGCTGGATGCTTACACCGCCAACCATGTGGCTTCCCCCATCACCACCAAGAAGGTGCTGGCTACGAATAACACGAACACCACCATCAGCAACCTGACGCTGACCGCCTGTGATATCACGGCAGAGGATGGTTCCTCCCTTACGCTGGAAGGTACTCTCACCCTCGGCAACACCGCCACCTACAGCGGCGATATCCGCATTGCAGACGGCATCACCTTCTCCATGAGCAACGAGGCGGCCGCCTCTCTGGCCTCTGCGGGCTACTCCTCGGGTGCCTCGGGCTACCGCACGCTGGGTACGGCTTCTCTGCTCACCTCCTCCGATGGTTCCAAACTGACGGTCGGCAATACAAATACCTATCTGGGCACAGGTGCGTTGGAAGGGGCAACCTTTGCGTACGATACCGCTACGGGCACGCTTTCCGCCACCTCTGACCGCGTGCTGGGCAGCACCTACTATGTGAACGACGCCGTCACCTATGACCGCGGCTCGGATGTCTACAACGCGACCGCTTTCGTTATCGGCAACGGCGGCAACCTGACGCTGGCGAGAGACCTCAAGGATGGTGTGACCGTCGCGGGTGCAGCGGGTGCCACCTCCGCCGCCATCACGGTGAACGGCGGTGTCACCCTCGCCCATTCCTCCGTCACAGGGGCGCTGAACTCCTATGAGTTGGAAGAGGGCGCTGTATACGATTACGGCAATGTGGGTACAGGTACCATCCTGAACAATCTTCAGGGGAAAGTCACCGGCACCGGCACGGTGAAGGTCGCGTTTGCCGAAGGCAACAAATCTGCGTCTGAGCTGCGTCTGGGCAGTGATTTCAGCGGCATCGCCGATATCAGCGGCAGTCTGCAGTTCTACGGCACGCAGGAAACGTGCGCTAACACCACCTTCTACCTGCACGATGGCGAGGCATGGTACTCTAACGCAAACGCTATCTCTAACAATATCATCTTCGGCGGCACCTACACGCTGCGTACCGATTCGAATACCACGCTGAGCGGCGTACTCAGCTCGAAAGAGGGGGATACCGCACAGAATCTGATTCTCGGCAATTCGGTTAGCGGCAATAAGACCGTCTATTTTACCAATGCCGGTAACGCTAACATCAACAAGGTAACGCTGGAGTATGACAACCTGAAGCTGCAGGGTGTCGCAGGTTCCGGTAACGACCGCACACTCTACACGGGTGACATTGATGTCAATGCCGGGCGTACCTTGACCCTGTGGCCGGGTGACTCCAATTCCAACGCGGTGAGAGATGCCGCAGAAGTGCGCGGCACGGTGTCGCTCAAGGGCACATCGACTTCCGCAGCCAATATCACCTTCGAGGACGGCTCCGTACACATTGTCGGCGGTGTTGACCTTGGCGATCGCGGCTACGGCTACATCACCAACACATGGGATAAGCAGCAGTATCTGCAGTGCCTAACAGGTGAGAATGCTACGCTGACGCTGCAACGCAACGCTAATTCCCCGGGCGTCGGCGGCTATTTCCATCTCATGGAGACAGGGAATTACAGCGGCACCATCAAGCTGGTGAACATGGCCAATGATACTAACAGCGGTCTTATCTTGCACGACAACCCCTTGGCTTTGGCCTCTACCGTGGTGGACTTCACCGACTCGACTAATAAAGCTCTGCTCGCCTTCATCTCGGGCGATGGAGCCTACAACAGCGATAGGGTGCTTACCACCACCACCTTCACGGACGGCGCAGTGGCCGGACTTAAGGGTGGTGCCAAAGGCAGCGTAAAGGCAGGCACTCTCACCATCAACCTGAACGGCGACTATATCTACGGCGGTGATATGGCTGTGACCAAGCTGGTGCTCACAGGCACAGGCAGCCAAACGCTTGCTGCAAGCAACCTGACCATCAACGGCAACTCTCTTATCGGTGCCAATCCTGCCTTCAGCGATTTGTTCTCCGGGCGTACCGTGGAAGCTGCGGATGGCACCAAGCTGATTCTGCGGGGCGACATTTGGACGAACGGCACCGTGAACTCCACCGTCATGGGCCTGAAGGATTTGGAAATTAAGGGTGGTTTGAACCTGAATGTCTCGGGTGCCGCCTCCTCTGACGGCTACACGTGGGATATCGGCAGCAATAAACTCACCATCAGCGCCATTGACAGTCTGGCGGGCAACCTGATTCTCTCCACCAAGCAGACCATGTCTGCTACGGGCGGCACGCTGGATGTTGCCGGCAAGGTGCTGCTGGGGCACCCTGACCAAGGTACCTCATGGCACGGGCACCTCAATATGTCGGCGCTGAGCACCCTTACGGCAGGAGGCATCGGGTTTAACGGTGGTGCCAACTCTGTTGATATTAGTGATAGCACCGTAACATTCACCGGTGAGACAGTTCTCTCTCAAAATAGGGGGACGGGCAGCGACAACACCGTCACCTTCACCAACGACACGCTGAAGAGCACCACCACCGCATGGAATCTCACCGCCATCGCAGGCTCCACCGTGACCGTGGCGGGTGACACCATGCTGGATATGGCAGATGGCAAGGACATTACCATCGGCGGTGCTACGGTTTCCGGCTCGCTGACGCATACTGCGGGCTCTGCGGGCACGCTGAATCTGGCGGACGACACGCTGTCGGGTTCCGTTTCTCTGGCCGGCGGTGCCTTTGCTGTCAGCGGCGATACCGTGCTCAAAGGCACGCTGCATATCAACAACGGTACGCTGGCTCTGGGTGGCACAGCGCAGGTGAACACAACCTCTCTCTCCGATTACACGGTGGCTAATGCCGCTGAGGGGACAACGGGCTACACCGGCACGGGTATTTATGCGGGCAGCGGTTTCCTGCAGGATACCGCTACGTTCTATCTGGTGCAGGGGGGCAACAACGCCACCATTACGGGTGCTTTCACCTCGGTGACCGGCGACGGCATTGGTTATGATTCGAACACGGGTACCTTCTCCGTAACGGACAGCAGTCTGATTGACAAGACAATCTATTACGTCAACAGCAACTTGACCTATAACAACACCGAGATGGGCAGCGCAGCCAAGCTGCACATTGCGGATGGTGTGACGCTGACGGCGGAAGCGAATCCCACAACAGCCAAGAAGCTGAGCGGCAGTGGCACCTATGTGACCACGACACAGACTAACATTTGCAATGTAACCGCTAAGGATGAGAGCTGGACCGGCATTGTTGAGCTGAGACGCTTCAATCTTTGGAATGGCACAGCCACACCCAGCCGTGTGGACCTGAACACCTTGGGCAACGCCAACTCGAAGATCAGACTCGCCGGTGTTTGGGGTATTGATAACAACTGGCACGGAAGTGGTACGGATACCATTACCAACAACCTGATTCTTGAGGACGTTATGGATACCGCGGAAGGCAAAGCGTATGCATGGTGGATTCAGAATGGTAGTTCCGGTTCGACCGCCAGCGTTCATACATACGCGTTTACCGGCACAATCGAGGGTAGCGGTAAAATCCTTAAAACCAAGAAGCATAAGCACGATTTCATTTTCACCGGTGATGTCAGCGGTTGGACCGGCTCCCTGTCGTTTGAAGAGAACCCCGATAATGCTCCTAACGTCACCTTCCAAGGCAACGCAACGGAGATTAACGCCGCCGTGCAGCGCACTTATGCGGGTGGCAATAACCTGACGCTGATTCTCGGCACCCCCACGAATGGTGCTACGGAATATCAGCTCAACAATACCGTCACGGTAAACGTGCTTTCCGCCGCAGGGCAGAATGTGGTGTTGGGTAGCCACACCGCGGAAGACGGTACGGTGACGCATGGTAACCTCACGCTGACGGCAGCCTCCACTATCGGCAGCCTGACACTCAATGATGGTGCCACGGCCAACCTCGGCACGGTGGCTCACACCATCGGCAGCCTGACCGTTAACGACGGTGCTACGGTAACTGCAGGTGGGCATGATAATGGTACAGGCTTCATCAAGGGCACGGTGGACATTAACGCCGGCGGTAAGCTGGTGCTGACGGCGCGCGATACCATGGGCTGGGAAGGCAACGGTGTCGGCAAGATTACCCTGCTGGGCAGCAGTGCAGATAAACAGGCTACCCTGCAGTTGGACAATGCAAATGTCCTTGCCCATGGGCTGGAAATGCAGGGCAATGCCCAAGTGACAGGTGAAGGCTTGTTGGAAACGGACAGAGTTGCGAGCTCTATCACCGTCAGCGGCTTGAACAACACCTTCGGTGCTGCAATCGGCCAGCGAGGCGGTAAAGACCAGCTGCACCTGAATGTCGAGGACGGCGGTGAGCTGTTGGTGACCGGCCAGGTGCGCACCGGCATTCAGGGCAGTAAAGTGAGCGCGCTGATTAAGGAGGGTGCGGGTACGGTAACCTTCAGTAACGATGAGGACACCTTCTATGGTTACACGCACAGCGCAGGTACCACGGTGATTTCCTCTGCGGCGACGTTCTCGGACAACGCACTGGCTATCTCGGGCGGTCTGTTTGAGGTGAACGCCGCCGGCAAGGCAGTAGCACTCAATTCGAACGTGACGGTGACGGGCGGTGCCTTCACCCTGACAAACGGTAACATCACGCTCAACAACGTCAACACCTTCACGGCGACGAACAGCGTGGTCACCATCAACGGCGGCACCTTCACTACGGGAACCAACGGCATCACCATCGGCAACGGCGGTGTGCTGAATCTGGCGGCTACATCAAACGGGCAGCAGAGCTACATTCACGGTTCCGTGACCGTGCAGAACGGCGGTCAGCTGGTGCTGACGGGGCATGATGCCACGGGCTATCGGGGCGGCGACAATTCCCTTCATGACATTCATGTGCAGGAGGGCGGCGAAATGCTACTGGGCTTCAGCAACAACAATGAAACCTTTGTCGGCAACCTGACGCTGGACGGCACACTGGCCATGGCTCAGGGCTACAGCGGTTCCCGCATCGATCTCTTCTCTTGGGGAACTGACAATCACGCCAAGATTCTTGTCAGCGAAGGTAAGAACGGTGTGGTGGCAGAGGGTGTCTTGCTGCGTCTGCGTGAGGATAATGCCGAGTTTAATATCGGCACAGGCGGTACGCTGACTGTAAACGGCACCTTTGATAACGGCGATGACGGCAACCATGTAATCCGCAAGACGGGTGACGGCGAGATGATTATCAACACCAATCTCAACGGTACTACGGGCATCGGCGGTATCACGCTGGAGTCCGGTACAATGACCCTCAACGGCGAGAGCAACAAGATGGGTGCCCTCAATATCAGCGATGGGGCGGCGTTAAAGACCTTCGGCGGTGAAATCAACGGTCTGACGATGAGCGGCGGCAGCATCACCAACAGCGGCACGCTGAGCATCGGCGGCGCCGCCGTGCTCACCGACATGACCGCTCTGGGCGAAGCCGTCTCCGGCTTCTCCGACGGCGCGAACGGTTTCACCACCACCTCCAACGACTATCAGCTGGTGACCAACACGGGCATCGGCACCGTGAACAGCACGGTGACGAGCTGGTCCGTCAACGGCACCACACCGACCACGGCCACGCTCGCTGCCAACGGTGTGCTGACGGCGACGGACAAGGCTACGGACGGCATCTACCACGTCAACGAGACGATGGCCTACAACGGCACCTCCGCTACGGCGGATATGGGTACAGCCACCCTCTTCGACGTGGAAGCCGGTATTGAGCTGCAAATCGACGGCGGTCTGCTGGCGGGGCGCGATATCCAACTGGCCAACGGTGCCACGCTGAAGGCGCTTGACGGCTCCTACGACTTCACCAACAACCAGATCGGCAGCCTGACGCTGACGGGTGACACGGCTAACATCAACACCGGGCTCCACAACATCGCCCTCAAGGGCGCGAGCGGCAGCACGCTGACCCTCAACGGCGGCAAGTTGAACGTGACGGGCGGTAACCGTCTGGGTCTCATCAACACCACGGTCGATGCGGGCACCATCAGCGTCACCAACGATGGCGGCGTGATTGCCGGCGTGCAGGTGGGCTACGGCAGCAGCGCCAACTCCACGGTGAACGCCGAGAACACGATGTTCGAGTTTGCGGGCGGCCAGCTCGTGATGGGCGGCGGCAGCACCGCCACCTTCAAGGGCCTGACTATGGCATCGGACAGCACGGTCGGTGCCATCATCGGTGACAGCGGTGCCACGGGCGGCAACATCAAGCTCGCCCTCGGCGGCGAGGCGTACACCTACCGCGGTTCCATTGCCAACAACATCAACCTCATCACCACGGGGGCGGGTACGCAGAACTTTGTGCTCAGCACCACCGCCAACATCGGCAAGGTGAAGACGGAAGCAGGCAACATGAACTTCAGCGGCATCGCCGCCACGGTAGCCTCGGGCGTGGATTTGGCTGACGGCACGTCCGTCACCTTCGGCAACGGTGCCACCATCACGGGTGCCACGCTGGCGGGCTCGGCCTCCCTCAACTTCACGGGCGGTAACAGCACAATCAGCGGCGCCATCACGGCGGCTAATACGAGTACCATCGGCATCAGCAACGCGACCCTGACCGTGAGCAACGCGACCAACACGGCCAAGAGCATGCCCAAAGTGACGATGAACGAGGGTACACTCCACCTCTCGAGCACGAGTGCCGGTCGCCAATACTCGATTAACTCTCTGTCCGTCACCGGCACGGAAAATCTCATCGATGCTGCAGCCGGCGGTTTCCACGCTCAGTTGGACATTGCCGACCTCAGCTCGACCGCCGCTGGCGCGGGACTGACCTTTGCCGGTAATGCACAGGTTGACCACGCCAGCGTCATCAACATCAACGGCGGTGACAACGGCGCCTTCGACGGCACGGTACACCTCAAGCAGGGTATTGGCTCCTCGCACAACAACGGTCGACACGCCATCCTGAATATCAACGATGCCGATGTGCTCAGCAACGCCGTCATCTCCATGGAATCAGCTGGAACGGCTGCTTCCCGTGTGGGTCTCGGTATCCATGAGAGCAACGTCACTGTCAAGGGTATCACCACCGCCGACACCTATGGCAAGAAGATTATCTTCTCGGGTGCCGGCAGCCTGAACACCACAGGTCTGGACTCCGCCGATTACAACGGCGACGGTACCACCCGCACCCTCATCATCAACACGGCAGGTGGGGAATACACCGCCAACGCCACGATTAAGGGCAACCTGAACCTGACCAAGGACGGCACGGGTACGCAGACCTTCAGCGGTGATATGAGCGCCTTCAACGGTAACCTGACGGTGAACAGCGGCACGCTGGCCTTCACGAACGCGATTGCCGGTGCAGGTCTGGTGACTACGAGCGGCGACGGCACGCTGCGTCTCGGCAACAACACGACGGTTACGGGGCTTACCGGTGTCGGCGGCACCATTAACTTGCTTGACGATGCAGCCGAAAACACCACATTGACCGTCAATGTGGCGGATGAGACTGAATACAGCACAGGTGCAACCATTGGCAGCAACCTGAACATCACCAAAGATGGTGCCGGGACGCAGACCCTTAACGGTGATATGAGCGCCTTCAACGGCGACCTGACAGTAACCAACGGTACGCTGGCCTTCACGAATGCCGTCACTACCACGGGTGTGGTGACCATGGGCAGCGAGGTGGAGCACAATCACGCCGCGACCATCGAGTTCAACTCTGACTCTACAATTGGCGGTCTTGACGGTCACTGCGGCACGGTAACAGGTACGACCCTCACCATCAACGCTACAACGGACCACGCCTTCCAACACACCTACGATGCAAGCGGTCACACAGATGACCACGCCGTGCTGAGCGTGAACAAGCTCATCAAGCAGGGCGCGGGCACGCAGATTATCGGCGGTGAGTACAACGAGGGTGACGGTCTGACCATTGCCAACGGCGTAGAGGTACAGGAAGGCACCCTGCACATGAAGACCCGCGGCACCGTAACCGCGAACTTCGATGTGTCTGCGGGGGCTCACCTCCTTACCTCGGATGATGCCTCGAACCCCGCCACCGCGGTTGATGCCATGACTTACAACGGCTCCGTAACCCTGCACGGCAATTCCGCCACCACCGCAGCCGAGCTGAACTACGCAGACGGTGCTACCAACATCACCGGCGGTCTGTATGTAGACGGCTACGGCAAGGTGACGAGCACGCACGATAAATACCAGTTCATCGGTGGGCTGTACAATGCAGAGGGTACCACGAGCAACGATATCACCTTCGTTCGCCCGAACAAGGATTCCGAAGGCGCTCCCTCTATCGTGGCGTTGACCGCCAGCGGCAACTTTGTCGGTACCGTACATATCTACAATATGTACAAAAACGGACTGTCCCGCTTGGATGAACACTTCGGTGTGCAGGTACTCGGTTCGGAGGCATGGGATGCCTTGGCCAATGCTGTGATTGATTTCAATGATGATGATCCGCAGACAGAGCAAAGTCAGGCTGTTCTCTCCTTCCGTACGGGTAGCGCCGCATCGAATGACTGGAACAACAACAAGATGGATGGTGCCGTAGGCGGTTTGAAGGGTGACGAAGGTAGCGTCTATGCCGAAAACCTCACCATCAACACGGCAGCCGGGCAAACATACGTCTATAATGGCAAGATGAGTGTTAGCGGCTTTACCAAGAATGGCAGCGGTACGCAGGAAATCGGCAGCGATGTCGAAAACTTCCGCGGCTCGATTGTCGTGAATGACGGCAAGTTGGAATTCAGCGGGTTGCGCGGTTCTTTCAGCAATCTGCACATTGAAGGCAAAAATACCGCTACGGTTCACAACAATGGTCAGTTGGTGGCCGGTAACGCTACGCTGAAAGCCAACGGCGCACAGACCGCAATGCTTGATGCGGAAGGCGACACCCCCGCCACCCACACAGGCACACTGAGCAACGCCACCTTTGCCCCCAACGCATTGAAGGGCGATAAGACGCAGGGCGGCGGTACGCTGGAAGGCGGTCTGCTGGAGATTGCAGATAACGTCTCCTACAGCATTAGCGACATGACGCTCACCAACTCCGTGGTGAATGCTGAAAACGCCGTTCTCAACATGCAGAACGTCAACATCGATGCCACCTCCGGCGTGGTTGCCGGCACGGTGAATGACGTGAAGTCTACGCTGGCAGGCAGCAACCGCCTGACGCTGAGCGCGGGTGAGGGTGAGGGTATCACGGACGGCGTCACCGTCAGCAGCAGCCAGCTCACTGGCCTTACCCTGACCAACGGCAGCAACCTGACCATCGACCTGAGTGCCCACGGCTACGCCGAAGGCGCGACCGACAAGAGCATCTTCCACATCGAGCTGAGCGACTTCAGCTGGGAAGATTTGGTGGATTCCTCCGTAACGGCAGAAAGCTATGCCGCCGCCCATGGCGGTGCATCTCTGAATGACGTATTCAAGGTCCTTGCCCTTGGCACCACCGATACCTTCTACAACGTGTTGAGCGTCACGCAGGGTGTAACCACCGGTGCCGGTATCACGCTGGAAGTGCAGGTACCCGAACCCACCACCAGCGTGCTGAGCCTCCTCGCCCTTGCGGGCATGGCAGCCCGCCGCCGCCGCAAGTA
>JAZLFB010000062.1:0-12988 GCA_045615585.1 Akkermansia sp. | reverse complement strand
GACCATGCACTGGTTGCATTCGATGTTGGTGTTGGTGCAGCGGGGGGTATAGTGAAGAGAGAAGGTGTGGCGACCCGCGGGGAGTTGCAGGGTGAGGGGGGCGGTGAGGTCGTAGTTCTCCCACTGCCCCGCTTCGGTGTTGTGGGGCAGCACGACCATGCCGCGCGGTTCGCCGTCCACCACCAGCTCGCGCAGGGCGCAGGTGTCGCCGTCGCGCTTGGATTGCGTGGCGTTGCTGTAGCGCACACGCACGCGGTAGGTGCCCGCGGGCAGCTCTGTTTCCTCGTAGTTGAGGCGGGAAGTGCAATCGCGCGTGTCAAGCCAGGCGCGGCCATGCTCCACGGCATATTCGGTTTCCGCGCCGATGCGGGCGGGCTGCAACAGGCGGCGCGCCCCTTCCGCCACACATTCGGCGGGGCGACTGAGACAGGAGGCCGTCTTGCTGTTGAGCGCCTGCACCTGATATTCGTTGAAGTAGGCATGACCGCCCGATACGGGGCAGCGGCAGTCCAAACGGTTGGCAAAGGCGCGACCGTTGCGGTACACGCAGTAGGATTCCGCGCCCTCCACAGGTGCCCACGCCAGCACATCGGGGGCGGGGCGTTCCAACCATTCCGGGGTGGGTAAATCTTCGGCGGCTTCGGGGGAAACATCGCTTTCTTCGTCCTCGGCGGGCATCAGCTCCAACTCCACCTGCACATGACCCACGGTATCCAGCGGGATGAGCGGGGAACCGGGCTTGCCGTTCACCATGACGGCGGCAATTTCCGTGCCGTAGCCGTTGAGGTGAATGTTGAGCACCATGCCGCGCACGCGCACGCCCATCAGCCAATGGCTGCCCGCATAAGCCTTGGGCACACAGGGGGAGAACACCAGATTGCCCTTCTCTGTCTGGATGCCGAAGAGACCGTAGTAGAACAGCCCCAGCATGCCCGCCACGCTCCACAGCTGGCGGTCGGAGTTAAGCAGGGTATCGGCGGCGCGCCCTGTTTCGGCATGCCAGTTTTCTTTGTTAGTACCGTTCTCCGCCGCACCGCGCAAGAGAGCCGCCATACTGCGTGAGGCACCCGCCGTATCCTGCAGCTCGGCATGAGCCATCATGACAAAGGCCTCGACAAAAGGCCAGACGGCGCGGTTGTGATACGCCGCGGGCAAGGAGGCTTTGTAGGGGGCAAAGACAGGTGTGCCGTAAGGCGAGCGCGGCAACGCCGCCAACGCGCGCAATGCATGTTCACCCGCCAAGCCGCTGAAAACAGCCAGCGCGGTGCCCAAGGCATCGCTGCGTTCATCCAACCAACCGTCCGCCGTGCAGAACATGCCGTAGCGGTTGGTAGAGGGGTTCCAAAAACGATGGTTGATTTCCGCCCCCAGCGTGTGTGCCTCTTCGGCAACGGCGCGTGCTTCCTCTTCTCTGCCCAGTTTGCGCAGCATGCGTGCCAGCGTCAGGCGCGCCATGTAGTGAACGACGTTGGTACCCAGCGCGTAGGTGGCACCGATATCGGCAGGGGTCATCCAGTCGGGATAACTCTGTTCGCGCCAATCAAGGAAGGATGTTTCACCCGTGCGCAACACGGTATCGGGCAGCACCTCGACATCCTGTGCCAGCGTGTTCTGCAACACCTCGACACAGTAGGCAAGCCACCCCTTATCGCCCGTAGCGGTGTACACCGCCCACGCCCCCAGCGCCCACGACAGACGGTCGGTCGAGACAGGCCAACCGCCGCCCGTGCCCGTATCCTGCAAGATGATACCGTCGCGCACGCGAGACTCCAAACTGAGGCGGCAGGCGGCGGGCGCGGCTAAGGCAGCCCCCAAGGCGGCGGCGTAGGCAATATCACGCGTCCAAACCGTGCTCCAGTTGGCACCCGCGCGCATCAGACCGTCCTGCGGCGAGATATCCTCCCCCAGTTCGCGCACGGCCAAGGCGTACGCCTTTTGCAGCTCGGGGTGCGAACTGCTGAAAGCGGGGGGGCTGTACGGTGCGGATTCCATGGGGAAGGATTTTTTTTTGAGAACGGCGGCGGATTACAGAATGGCACCGGGCGTATAGCCCACGCCTTCGGGGAACTTGGCGGCCAGCTCGGCAGCCATGGCGCAGAAAGCATCCACCTGCTGTGCGGCCATGCCCGTGTCGCCCGCGTTGGCATCGTAAATCTCTTGGATTTCCGCACGCGTCAGCTTCAAGCGACCGTCGGCACCCAAGCGGTCCAGCAGATCGTTGCAGGAGATGGCACCGTTGCGCAGGTCGTTGGACACCGCCACGGCGTGCTCCTTAATCACCTCGTGCGCTTCTTCGCGGCCCACGCCGCGCTTCACCGCCGCCATCATGATGGTGGTGGTCATCAGGAAGGGCAGATAGCGGTTCAGTTCCGTGCGCACCACGGGTTCGTAGACCTGCATCTGGTCGAGCACGGTGATAAAGGTTTCAAACAGACCGTCGGCGGCCATAAAGGCATCAGGCAGCACGCAGCGGCGCACCACGGAGCAGGACACGTCGCCCTCGTTCCACTGGTCGCCGATGATACCGCCAATCATGGCCAGATGCCCCTTGAGGATGGCGTGGAAGCCGTTCACGCGCTCGCAGGAGCGGGGGTTCATCTTGTGCGGCATGGCGCTGGAGCCGGTCTGCCCCTTGGCAAAGCCTTCCGTCACCAGCTCGTGCCCCACCATGAGACGCCACGTCTTGCAGAAAGAGGAGGGACCGGAGGACAGACCCACCAGACCGGAAATCACTTCAAAATCGAGCGAGCGGGGGTAGACCTGACCCACGTTCGTCCACTTGGCGGCAATGCCGAGGTGGGCGCAGATGCGCTCCTCAAGTTGGCGCACGGTGTCGGCATTCTTGCCGAACAGGGAAAGCTGGTCAAGCTGCGTACCCACGGCACCCTTCAGACCGCGCACGCGGTAGCGGTCCATGATGGACACCCAAGCCCACGCCCAATGCACAATCTCCTCACCGAACATGGCGACACGCTTGCCCATCGTGGTAGCCTGAGCGGCCACGTTGTGCGTGCGGGCGGCGAACACCAAGTCGCGCCAGGTGCCGGCGTGCTTGGACATGCGGTCAAGCACGGCCACGGCCTTGTCGCGGATGATGCTCATGGAACGCCAAATCTGCAGCTGCTCTACGTTTTCCGTAAGGTCGCGGCTGGTCATGCCCTTGTGGATGTGCTGGTGACCCGCAAGGTCGCAGAACTCTTCGATACGCGCCTTCACATCGTGGCGGGTGATACGCTCGCGAGCGTTGATGGAGTCGATATCCACCTGCCCCTTCACGGCTTCGTAGGCGTCAATGGCTTCCTGCGGGATATCCAGACCGAGGTCCTTCTGAGCCTTCATCACGGCAATCCAGAATTCGCGCTCCAGCACGATACGGCCTTCGGCAGACCAGATAGCCTTCATAGCGTCAGAGGCATAGCGCCCCGCCAGTACATTGGGAATAGCGTTCATGTCTTTTGAATAGAGATGTTAAAAGGGAACCCGCGCGGGTCGGGCGCAGAGTAGCACAACCCACGCTTTTTGGCAAGCATAATCCACGCGCTGCATACACGCGCACGCGAGAGGGAGGAATGTTTAAGGTTTGATGTGCAAAATTCGTGCGCCTACGGTGCAGGGGGAGATAGAGAGCAAAGCGTTGACAGCGCGTTCTGACGGGTTCGGTACTCTGCAAGGCGACTCCCCTTATATCCGCAGTTCGGTCGATACATACTTTGTCATCGGAACGGCAGATTGCATTTAGCTTCGCGATTCCTTATACTGCGCCCGTAGGGCGCCTAACTTAATACTTCAAACATCAAACTTCATACATCAAACATTCTATCACGCCATGCACATATCGCGGCGCAAGGTCTTGACATCCTTGCCGAAATACTTGCCCAGCTCCATGCCGAATTCAAGGGCGGCACCGGGTCCGCGACCTGTGACAATGTTGCCATCCGTCACGGCAGGGGCATCCGTCACCTCGGCGGCGGACTTCAAATCGCCCTTCACGGAGGGGTAGCAGGTAACGCGGCGGTTTTGCAGCACGCCCGCAGCCTCCAAGGCAATGGGAGCAGCGCAAATGGCGGCGACCAACTTGCCCGCGGCGTGCATTTCACGCACCAGCGAGAGCACACGGGGGGTATCGCGCAGCGTCCACGAGGCGGGACCGCCCGGCAGCAGAATGCCGTCAAACTTCTCCGCTTCGGCATCCACCAACAGGGTTTCGGCGTGCATCTCGATACCGTGAGCCCCCTTCACGCAACGGCCTTCCAAGCCCGCAGTCACCACGGGAATCTCCAATCGGCGCAGAATATCAATGGGGGCGGACAGTTCAATCTCCTCGAAACCGGGAGCCATGATGACAAGAATAGGATTCATGCATCCATCATACCCTACTCCCCTGCCCTGCGTCAAGAACGAAGAGAAACGGCTTAACTTCAGACCTTGATTTGAAGAGACGGAAATGGTATGATGCCATTGATATGAAACATTTCTCTCTCCTGCTCTGTCTTTCAGCACTTTCCCTTTTTGCCTGCAAAACAGCACAGCGCGGTGCACCTCAAACCTTGGCCGGGCATACCCTGCACCTTGAGGTACCCGTCACGGTCAACGCCGGCACCGCCAACAGCAAAACCAACATGGTAACTGTTTCCTATCGTTTTAAACAGGGAAACGTGAGTGAAAAAAGCCCCGGTTACAAGGTGCTGCATTACACCTATAAGGGTAACAACGTTGCAGAAGCAACACTCTCGGGCGATATCCCTGTGGTCTATACCCTGACTTTCACCAACCGAAATAAGGGCATTCTCAATGTGCATCGTACGGCTTCCAACGGTAAGGAAACCGATGCCAAGGGTAGTTTCAGGGTAGATTAAGAACTGTAGTGATTTTCCTTTTTTACGCGCACAGAAATTAATATAACTTATTTATTTTAAATAAGTTATATATTATTTCAATTTTCTTAAAATTTGTTCCACGTGGAACAAATAGGATTTCTGAAACAACTTCCCCTGCCCTGCCCTGCTCTTTCGTAAAGCCCCCGAAATCGCTCCTATCACACAAAACATTGACAAATCAGCGGAAAATCAGTACAATCACGCGCGAAATGACTATTCCGACTCTACTTGCGAAACAGCTGGCCGTTGCCCTCAAGAGTGCTTTGGGTGACGCCCTGCCCGAAAACTTTACTCCCGCCGTCACTCCCTCTCAGGATTTGCGCTTCGGCGACTACCAGAGCAACGCCGCCATGATGCTGGCTAAGCAGGCACGCTGTAACCCCCGCGCGCTGGCCACGCAGGTGGTGGAAAGCTTCGGTGACAATGAGATTGCCACACTCGAAATTGCGGGTCCCGGTTTCATCAACTTCCGTGTCAAGCCGTCCTACTATGCTGCCAAGACCACGGCGATGCTCACCGATGAACGTCTGGGTGTGGCGGTGGTAGACAAGCCCAAGACGCTGGTAATTGACTTCTCTGCCCCGAACGTGGCCAAGCCCATGCATGTGGGTCACATCCGTTCCACCATCATCGGTGACACGCTGGGCCGCCTTGCCCGCTTCCTTGGTCACAAGGTGATTACCGATAACCACATCGGCGACTGGGGTACGCAGTTCGGTATGATTCTGTGGGGCTGGAAGAATATCCTCAATCAAGAGGATTTGGAGAAAGACCCCATTGAGGCCCTGCTCGCCGTTTACAAGACGGTGAACGCACGCTGCAAGGAGGACGAGACGCTGCTGCCCGTCTGCAAGGCGGAGCTGGTGAAGCTGCAAAGCGGCGACGCCGAAAACCTCGATATCTGGAAGCGCTGTATTGCCGTTACCAAGATTGGTCTGGAAAAGATTTACGGTCAGTTGGACATTCATTTCGATTACTGGCTGGGTGAAAGCGCATACAACGATGCCCTTGCCCCGCTGGTGGAAGACCTGATTGCCAAGGGTATTGCCCGCGAGAGTGACGGTGCCATCTGCATCTTCTCCGACGGTTTCCACAAGCCGCAGGACGACCCCTTCCTGGTGCAGAAGGACGGCGAATGGTGCCCCGTGCCCGCCATCATCCGCAAGGCGGACGGCGGTTTCCTGTACGCCACGACCGACTTGGCCACGCTGGATTACCGCACGGAAAAGTTCCACGCGGATGCCATTTGGTACGTTGTGGGCGCGCCGCAGGATAAGCACTTCAAGCAGATTTTCGATATCGAACGCATGCGCGGGGTCACGGGTGACTTCCGTCATGTAGCGTTCGGTTCCATTCTCGGTAAGGACCGCCGCCCCTTCAAGACCCGCAGCGGCGATACCGTGAGTCTGCAAGATGTGATGGACGAAGCCTTTGCCCGCGCCACTAAGGTGATTGAAGAAAAGAGCCCCGACATGCCCGCCGATGAAAAGGCGCGCGTGGCACAGGCCGTGGGTATCGGTGCCATCAAGTTTGCCGAGCTTTCCCAGAACCGCATGAGCGACTACATTTTCGACTGGGACAAGATGCTGGCTCTCACGGGCGACACGGCTCCCTATCTGCAAAACTCCTACGTCCGCACCCGCTCCATCTTCCGTAAGATTGACGGCGCGTTTGAAGCACCGGACCACATGGAACTTGCCGCCGATGCGGAAATCCATCTCGCCCGTCTGCTGGTGCGCTACGCCGAAGTGGTTCCCGCCACGCTGGACGACTGCCGCCCCAACCTGCTGGCTGCCTATCTCTACGAGTTGGCCAAGGCTTTCCATAGCTTCTATGAAGCCTGCCCCGTGCTCAAGAGCGAAGGCAATGTGCGTGCCACGCGCTTGGCGCTGTGCGAGCTGACCGCCCGCGTGCTCAAGCAAGGCATGGGTCTGTTCGGTATAACGATGCCTGAAAAGATGTAATTTATGTTCCACGTGGAACAATTTTCTCTGTTCCTCTGCGTTGCCTCGGCTCTGTCCGTTGTCAACGCAGAGGATTTTTCTTCCGTCACTTTGTTTCCGAATTTGCAGGAAACCTATTTAGTGACGGCTTCTTCCTGCACATCGGACACGGCCCGCCAACACGTTGCACGGGGTTGGCAGAACACGCTGCTGGGTGATAATGATACGGCACGCTGTGAGTTTGAGCTGGCTTTGCAGGAGGATTCGGAAGCCGCCATGGCGCACTTGGGGCTGATGATGCTGGGCGACATGTCACAGCGTGCGGCGTTGGAAAAGGCATTGGAAGAGGCGTCGCTCACGCCCGCCGAGTTGTTTTACTTGGAAACCTTTCTCAAATTTTTGAACGGCGAACCCAAGGCTGCCGCCGAAGATTTTGTTGCACGTGCCACACAATACCGCGCAGATTGCTTCTCCCACTACTGGGCGATTCTGCTGGGTCACTACTGTGGGTTGAAGGAACAGTCACAGCAACTCTGTGAAGCCTTGTTAAAACGTTACCCCGATGATGCCACTGCGCATTATCTGCGTGCCTTGCAGGAAGAGGCTAACGACGAAATCTCCGAAGAAGCTCTTGCTTCTGCACGCCGCTGCACGGAGTTGCTGCCGGAATCCGCTATGGCATTCCAGCTGTACGGACATCTCTTATTCCGCCACGGCAACCACGCAGAAGCGGCCAAGGTGTTTCATGAAACACGTCAGAAAGCCGACGGTGCGCTGTATTTTTCCGCCGCTCTCTATGAAGCCACGACATTGTGGTGCATGGGACGTGACCAAGAGTCTCTGGACTTACGCCGTGAACTGAATACGGACATGGTTCTCACCGCCGCACCGCAGAACGATGCGGAACGTCTGTGGCGTTGGGAAGTCAATACGCTGCCGCTGCGTATTCTGGTGTTGCGAAAAGAATTGCCGAGCGCCGTTGAAATCCGCTTGGCGAAAAAAGCAGCCACCCCGGAAAAGAATTGGTCGGAGGACAAAGCGGTACAGCTGTATCGGGATGCTCTGTCTCTCCTTCTACACGCGCGCGTGCAGAAGCGCGCGCAACTTATAGAAAAGGCAGAACAGACCATTGACGCATTTGCTGCCTGCGCGCCGCAGTTTGCGGACGGCTTATCCTTGACTTGCTACAACCGCGCTGCTGAGGCGTTGCAGATTTCTCTCAATGCCGTGAAAGCGGAATTTTTCTCGGCGACAACCAAGGACATCTGGCAATCCAACCAAGCAGAGGCAACCAAGCCGTCCTCTCGACTGTTGCCGCCGATTATCCCCAAGCGGGATTGATTTCTTTTCATCATCTTATCCATACAGGGCAGGGGAGTAAACGCGTTTCTTCCCCTGCTTTTTTTGTTCCACGTGGAACATTTATACAGGAGCGTGGAACCGATGTTCCATCCGTGAGTGAACGTTGAGAATCCTCATTGCAAGATTGACTTTTACCTGTTTTTTGCTAGAATAGGTCTATGAAGAAGCTGCTCTTATTGGCCCTGTCTGCGCTCATGGTAAATTCCTGCGCCTACCTCCAAACGCACAAAAATGTAGAGGAGTCTTTGGGGGGTTGCTCCTATCAAGGTTATGAGCTTCAGGAACCTCTTTCTTTGTTACACGTGGGACACGATTGGTACTTGGTGGCTGATTCCGTCCGTCTGAAAAAAACGTATCCCGCTGTATACGATACGATCTTTTTCACGGATAAGAATGAGCCTGTTTTTGAAAAAATGCACCATGCGAAGGCGAACGCGGGTCGCGTCATGCACCGCATTTCTCACGGCACCGCCACGGTGTTACAACGCGCCGATGGCTATGCTTCTCTCACGGCTTTGAAGGATGAATTAACGATGACACCGGGCGAATGGATTCCTGCACCGCACGGGCAGGGGGTTGCCATCCGTGCCATGGTAGCTTGTGAGCCAAATGCAACGCGCCTTATCGTGAAGGAAGATTCCCGCGCCCCCCAAGAGCTTTCCACAGGGGTACACATTGTCTCCGGTCTTGACCGCGTGTTTGTGGACTTCCCCGGTACCCTGTTGTACAATGCGTCCATCCCGCTGATGGCCCCGTTCGTGTTCTTCCATGAGTTCCTTCAAGAAGAATGATTTTGTTATCTAACTTATTCTGTATCAATACTTTATATATATTATTCACAAATATCGGTTAATAAGTGGTGAGTAACTTGTCAGTAAGGCGGTGGATAAGTTTTGTTCACAAGGCAATGTTCGCTTCTTCACGACCTTATCAACAAAAAATCATCATCGGCATCAACTCCGTTTCAATAGCTTAGATAGCTTATTCACCTTATTCACCGATTCTATGATGATGAATTTAAATTTATAAATTCTTTATCTTATCATCAGAAAGAGTCATCTAAAAGGAAAAAGCTCGTTCCCCTTCAACAGACGTTTGACAAACCTGCCGTCCTTACCTTCCCATGAACACCCTTCCCACAGATAACGCACCCACCGATGAAACATGGATGCAGCTGGCCTTGGAAGAAGCCTACAAAGGTTTTGGTACAACCAGCCCCAACCCACCCGTCGGAGCCGTCATCGTTCGCAACGGCGAACTGCTGGGGAAAGGACACCACGTCAAAGCCGGGCAACCCCATGCCGAGCGTGAAGCCTTAGCCGATGTCCGCCGACAGGGCAGGGGAGAGGAACTGAAAGGAGCCACCATCTACGTCACCCTTGAACCCTGTTCCAGCTACGGACGCACACCGCCCTGTACCGAAGGCATCATCGAAGCGGGTATTGCGCGGGTTGTCTACGGTGCCGTTGACCCCGACGAACGCCACAGAGGCCGCGCAGACGCCGTTTTAGGCGCGGCGGGAGTGAGTACGCGGAGCGGCATCTGCAAGGCCGCCTGCGAGCTTCTGCTGCGTTCATGGGCCTATTCCGTGCAGAGGAAACGGCCGTGGGTCACCGCCAAAGTGGCTACAACCCTCGACGGCCGCCTGAAACGCCGCGCGACCCGCTGGCTGAGCAACGAACAAAGCATTTGCCATGCGCATGAATTGCGGCTGCGGAGCGATGCCGTCTTGGTGGGCGGCAACACCGTGCGGACAGACAACCCCGCGCTCACCATCCGCACGCCGCTGACCAAGGAGATTCCCGCCGCCAAAGAACAGCCGTGGCGTATCGTGTTGACGCAGGACAAAAAGACTCTTCCTGCCGATGCCGCGCTGTTCACCGATGCCCACGCCGCCCGAACGCTCGTGTTTGAAAACGTGGCTGACTTGGAAACCCTGCTTGAAACCCTGTACCGCGACTACGGTATTGTGAACCTGATGCTGGAGTGCGGCGGCCGACTGTTGCGCCGCTTCTTAGAGGCGGGGCTGGTGAATGCATGGGTGCAGGAAATGGCGCCCGTCCTCTCCGGCGGAACGGAAGAAGTGCTGCCCGGCGACTACCTGCCGCAGGAACAGCAACTCACCATCGAGAGCATCACCCCCGTGGCGGGCAATGTCATTTTAAAAGGTGTTTTCTCCCGCGCGTAAAAGCGGTTACTTGCGAAGCACCGCCGCTGTGCCGCTAAGCCCCGTGCCGCCGATGGGGCGGATGGCAATGCGGTCACAGGAAGCCGCCACGCGGGCGGGAATCGTGATGCGTGTGCAATTGCCCGGCACAATGTACATGGTGAACCAGCGACCTTTGTTGCTGACCTGCACCACAAACTTGCGGGCGGTGCCGTCATTGGTCCACGAAATTTGGGTGCCCGCCGTGGTATCGCTCGCCTGAACGGTCGGGCGGTTGGGGCGGGTACCCGCGCACCAAGGCATAGCGGGGGTCACCGCCAATCCCGTGTAGCGGGCGGCCAACTCTTTCTGTACCCCGCCGCGGTCGGTGCCGAGAGATTTCCAGCTCCAGTACAGTTGCCCCGAGCTTTGGCGGGCAAGCTTACGGGAGTAATCAATCTGTCGCCCGATTTCAGAGGCGGGTCGCCCGCGGTCTTCGCTGCTGTTGATACGCACACTGGCAATGCCCGGCCAGATGGGTCGCTTGGGGTTGATGCTGCTCCACCACTGCATCAGTGCGGGGAAACTCTGGTCGCCCTCACAACGCCAGTAGAGCTGCGGGGCCAAGTAATCCACCCAGCCGTTGGCTATCCACTTGCGGGCGTCACAGGCCAAATCTTCGTAGGCGTTCACACCGCCCTTCACCCCGGCGGGGTAACCCGGCTGCCAGATGCCGAAGGGGCTGATACCCACGCGCACATAAGGCTTTGCTGCTTTCACGCGGCTGTAGAGCGTGCGGACAAAGGAATCAATGGCGGCGCGGCGCTGGGCGGGGGTCTTGCCGTCCGCCACGCGGTGATGCGGCGGGTAGGGGTAGAAATAGTCGTCTAAGTGAACGCCGTCAATATCGTAACGCTTCACTACATCCATGATGACCGACAGTACATGCGATTGCGAGGAGCTGTGGCTCGGATTCAGCATCGTGGTGTTGCCCGCTTTCAGAATGAGAGACGACTTTGTTTGCGACACATGTCCGCTACCCACAGGTTTGCCGCTGATGGTGGCACGGAAGGGGTTGAACCATGCATGTACTTCTATGCCGCGGCGGTGCGCCTCTTGGATAGCATAGGCGAGCGGGTCATACCCCGGGTGGGTGCCGGGACCTGTCAGCCAGCCGCTCCACGGCTCAAGAGATGATTTATAGAGAGCATCGCCGTTGGGACGCACCTGCAGGATGATGGCATTGAGATGCAGCTTGTGCGCTTGCTCAATAATGGACAGCAGCTCCGCCTTCTGTTGGGCGGCGGAAAGCCCTGCACGGCTGGGCCAGTCTAAATTGAACACGGTGGCCACCCACGCCGCACGGAATTCACGCGGCGGTTCGGGGGCATTTTCATTCACCTGCTGCCATGCCCAGCAGGGCAGGGCGCACAGGGCCGTCACCAAAGCAGCACAAAAGGAAAAAAACTTCACGCCCCCAGAATACGCGCAAATCACCCCCTTGGCAAGGACAAAGAGGGGCATGCGCAAGAGAGACTGTTCCCGAAGACAAGGAAGTTCGGAAAACCATTAAACGCTTGACGGCGCGGCACTTGGCGTGTATAACAGGGCATCTCTCTCACTTCATGAACATGATGAAACATTTCCTTATCGGGGCGGTCGGCGCGTGGGCGCTGGTCGGCGTTCAGACAATGGCACAGGAAGCGGAAGAAACGCCCGCCGCTGTGCAAAGCGTTGATTTGTGGGCGGAAATGTGCGCTCAGACGGAACGCATGACCGATGTGCTGAAGGCGATGACCGATGCCGATTCCGCCGCCGCCCATCTGGCGGAACTGCGCGCCTGCAAGGAAGAGATGGATGAACTGGGTCACCGCATGTCGGACGGCAACTCGACACCCGATGAAGAGATGCAGGAACACTTATCGGCAGCCATGTCAGCTTTGGCCGATGAATGCGACCGCTTGGTGGGGGAGCAATGTTACGGTGTCGAGGAAATCAAAGCCATCATGGGTGTCAGCAAAGGGATTTCGCTGGATGATGCCGATCATCTGGAATGTGTGCGCCGCATGAAGGAACTGACGAACGAGTTGCTGGACATTCTCAACAAGGTTCACGATAAAGAATCCGCCGATGCTTCCGTGGCCGAGATGGAAGCCAACTACAACGAAATTCTGGAAGCGGAAAAAGAGCTGGATGCCGCCCGCGAACAGATGAGCGAAGAGGAAGCGAAAGCCGTGTCACTCCGCATGTTGGTGCTGTTGACGCAGCTTTCCGATGCGGAACAACGCTTGGCGGACAATGATTACTTCGGCTCGGAAGCCCTGCGCGAATACATCAGCGCCGTTGATACGGAGAGCGAGGAATCGGAAGACCCCTACGAAGAGGACGAAGAAGAATAAAAACGTTTTCTGCCGATAGAATCACATCAAAAAGGCTGCCAATGGGCAGCCTTTTTTGGTGATACTCGGCGGGGTCGAGAAAAATTATTTCAGAAAGTCAGAGGGGAAAAACGACCCGCTGATAAGCCAGTAACGCAGCGTCAACCCTGCCACAAAGGCTGCCGCCAACACCGCCGTGACATAAAGCGGGGTGATGGTGGTGATAAAGATGTTCTCCTGTTTCGGGGCGGGGATGTCCAAGGGAGCCACATTGACCGAGCG
>JAZLFB010000061.1:0-8295 GCA_045615585.1 Akkermansia sp. | reverse complement strand
CTGCACCTGCTCGCGGTCAAACATGTTGTCGGTCACGCCGGTCAGAGTGTAGCGCTCTTCAATTTGTGCGCTGCTGTCGATGGGTAGAATAACGCTGCCGGTTTTCGCGGCAATCCATGAATCATCGCTGCAAAGCAGCTTGCTGCCCTCTATCAGCTTGGGGGCTATCATATAACAGACGACAAAGGGGTAATATTCTGCGGGGTTGAGCGATGTGCCGCCGCTGCGCTTGTAGTACAAATGATCAAAGACCTCGTGCTTTCCGCCGTCGACAGCCAGAAGCTGCGGTTGCTCGTAGGAGGCTTTTTCATGCCCTTCATTGACGGCGCGCCCCTCCAGCACGATGATGAGGCGACCGTCATCGGGGCGAATGGTGCGCGCCCGCAAGGCATCGGGCAGGTATAGGGATTTGGTAAGCACCAGATTGGTGACCTTGAAATGCATGTTGCCCGCTTTGGCGCTGCACAGGACGAGGGGAGACGGCTTGCCTGCATTTTCGAGGCGCGCAACGGTTTCGCCCAACGAGTCGGCAAAGGTGCAGGGTGCAACAAAAAGGGCACCTAAAAGAACGAACAGGCTGTAACAGTTACCACGCAGGCTTTTCATAGCATTGTGTCTATCAAATTTTTACCAAAGAGTCAAGGAAGGTTTGGGGGTAAGAAAGTTGGATGTTTGAAGTTGGAGGTTGGAGGTTGGAAGTGTTTAATTAGGCGCGGCAGAGCCGCGCGGAATTTCCGCACGCGGGGCTAAATACCGCCTGCCGTTTCGGGGATAAGGGTCTGTTGCGACCGAAATGCGGGCAGAACCGTTGATAAAAAAATAGGGAAAGAACTTGTCAGAACCCGCTGCCAACGCTTTGCGTTCCTACAGAACGCGGCGAACGCCGCGCAAATTTGATACTTCCAACCTCCAACCTCCAACTTCCAACCTTTTTCTGATTGACTCACGCGCGATATCTGATAAGCTGGGGGAAGTATGAGTAAGGACACAACCCGTGATTTAACTCCTGTTGTGCCGCGCAAGTACCGTGCGGCGTTCTTCATGCTGGTGAGCTGCTTTGCCCTGTGGGGCTTGGTGAATGCTATGGCAGAGGTGCTGGTGAAGGCTTTTGAAAGCATTTTCCCCGCGCTGGGGCAGATGGGTACGGTGATGTCCGTGTCCTCTCACTACGGTGCCTACGCCGTGCTGGCTATTCCCGCTTCCATCATCATCAAGAAGTTCGGTTACAAGGCGGGCGTGCTGCTGGGTTTGGGCGTGTTCTTCATCGGTGTGCTGGGCTATGTGCCCGCTGCGGCGTTCAACAGCTACGAAATCTGCCTGTGCTCCATCTTTGTGTATGCCAGCGGCTGCTCTATTCTGGAGACGACCTGCAACCCCTTTGTGCTGGCGATGGGACCTGAAGAAACGGCCGTGCGCCGCCTGAACTTTGCCCAGCAGTTCAACCCCGTGGGCTGCCTTATCGGTCTGCTGGTGGCCAAGTTCGTGATTTTCGACAACATCGAAAATGCCCCCGCCGATACCAAGATTATCTGGCTCGTCTCCCCCTACATCTGCCTGGCGGTGGTTGTGGCCTGCCTGTGGATGGCGTTTAAGGTGAAGGATATTCCTGTTGCCGCTGCCAAGGGTGAGGATGAGGCGGAACATTCCTTCCTGACCTCGCTCTGCAATCTGATTAAGCTGCCCCGCTACCGCTGGGGTGTGTTCACGCAGTTCTTCTATGTGGGCTTGCAGACGATTGCGTGGGTGTATGTGCTGCACTACGCCAACTACATCTACGGCTGCTCTGAGGCCGATGCCATGTACTTCTACATTGCCGCCATGGTGTGCTTCATCGTGTTCCGCTTCATCTGCACCGCGCTCATGAAGAAGTATAACCCCGCCCACATGATGTGCCTGCTCGCCCTTGTGGGTATTGCGCTGAGCATGGGCGCGGTCTACCTGCCCGCTCTGCCCGGGCTGCTGTGCGTGGTGGCTATTTCTGCCTGTCTGTCGCTGATGTTCCCCACGATTTACGGCATTGCCCTGCGTGACCTCGGTCCCGATTCCAAACTGGGTGCCGCGGGCTTGGTGATGAGCATTCTGGGCGGTGCCGCCGTGCCCCCCGTGTTCGCCTACTGCTTGGAGAACAACGTGCTTTCCGACCTGGTGTTCGGCCTGTACAACGGCGTGTACACCCGCTTGGATGACGCGGGCAATCAGGTGCTGATTTATGAGTCCTCGCTGCGCGGCTGCTACTACATTCTTGCCGCCTGCATGCTGATTGTGCTCGCCTACGGTTTCCGTTTCCGCAACACGGGGAAATAAGATAAGCTGCCGATACCGAAAATAACGCTTCCAACCTAAAAAATTCTATCATATTATGAAATACGATACATTACCCACCATCGGGATTCGCCCGACGATTGACGGCCGCCGCCTCGGCGTTCGTGAGTCTCTGGAGGATCAGACCATGAACATGGCCAAGGCTGCCGCCGCCCTCATTGAGGCCAACGTGAAGCACGCCAACGGTCAGCCCGTGAAGTGCATCATTGCCGACACCTGCATCGGCGGTCCTGCCGAAGCCGCCGCCGCCAACCAGAAGTTTGCGGAGAACAACGTGGGCTGCTCCCTCATTGTGACCCCCTGCTGGTGCTACATCACCGAGACGTTTGAGACGGACAACCGCACGCCCAAGGCCATTTGGGGCTTCAACGGCACGGAGCGCCCCGGCGCCGTGTACCTTGCCGCCGCCCTTGCCGCCTATGCGCAGAAGGGTGTTCCCGCGTTCTCCATCTACGGTCACGAAGTGCAGGATGCCGATGACACCTCCATCCCCGAGGATGTGGCGGAGAAGATTCTTCGCTTCGCCCGCGCCGGTATCGCCGTTGCCACCCTCAAGGGCAAGGGCTACCTGTCCATCGGCGGTTGCTCCATGGGCATCGGCGGTTCCATTGTTGACCAGCCGTTCTGGGAGGACTACCTGGGCATGCGCGTGCAGCCCGTCGATATGACGGAAGTGAAGCGCCGCATGGAGCTGAAGATTTACGACGAGAAGGAGTTCGAGCTGGCTATGGAATGGGCCAAGCGTTACGTCCACATCGGTCCGGACCGCAACCGCCCCGACCTCATCCTCTCCCCCGAGGAGAAGGAGCGCACGCTGCGTGAGAGCATCCTGATGATGATTATCTTCCGCGACATGATGCACGGCAACCCCTACCTCAAGACCATCGACCGTGAGGAAGAAGGTCTGGGCTTCAACGCCATCTGCGGCGGTTTCCAGGGTCAGCGTCATTGGACGGACTTCTACCCCAACGGCGATATGGCGGAATCCCTCATCAACTCCACCTTCGACTGGAACGGTCCGCGTGAGGCTATTCCCTTCGCTACGGAGAACGATGCCATGAACGGCGTGTGCATGCTGCTGCTGCACCAGCTGACGGGTCAGGCCGCCTGCTTCTCCGATATCCGCACCTACTGGTCTCCCGAATCCGTGAAGCGCGTGACGGGTCACACCATGGAGGGTCATGCCGCCAACGGTATCATGCACCTCATCAACTCCGGCTCCACGGCTCTGGACGGCAACATGTTCTCCACGGGTGCCGACGGCAAGCCCTGCATGAAGAAGACGGGTGAAGTGACGCAGGCCGACATCGACGCCATGATGGACAACTCCTGCTGGTGCCCCGCCAACCGCGAATACTTCCGCGGCGGCGGCTACTCCCTGCACTTCGTCTCCAAGGGTGATGTGCCTGTCACGATGATTCGCATGAACCTCGTGAAGGGTCAGGGTCCCGTGCTGGTGATTGCCGAGGGTTACACCTGCTCTCTGCCTGAGGACGTGAACAAGGTGCTCGATGAGCGCACCGACCCCGGTTGGCCGACCACTTGGTTTGCCCCCCGCCTGACGGGCAAGGGCGCTTTCACGGACGTGTACTCCGTGATGGCCAACATGGGTGCCAACCACGGTGCCTGGACCTACGGTCACATCGGTGCCGACATCATCACGCTGGCTTCCATGCTCCGCATTCCCGTGTACGCCCACAACGTGCCTGAAGACAAGATTTCCCGCCCCGCTGCGTGGAATCTCTTCGGCCCCCCCGACCCCGAAGGCCCCGCCTTCCGCGCCTGCAAGAACTTCGCCCCCATCTACGGCAAGTACAACGGCTGAATCCGTTAAGGTCCCGCGCCTGACGGCGCGGTCAATTGAAAGCCCTGTCCGACATTTTGTCGAGCAGGGCTTTTTCTTTAGTTCGTGTAATCGCCCCCAAACAATCTACGCCAACAACACAGCAGCTTAATGCAGTTTGAAAATTTCTGCATAGGTTTTCTCAACATGGAAATGGGCATACCAATATGCCGCTATCTCAGCCGGGTTGCGCTTTCTTTCTTCCCATGCGCGAAGTTCGCTATGCAAGGCTTCAGCCAAGGCTTCCGGACTATCATTTTTTGCTATACTTCCTGATTGGCGAGAAGTATACCAATGAACAACGGCAAGTTCTTTCGGGCGATTAGTGGTTACTACAGAACAACCGCAGCAAAGGGCTTCCGCAGAAACATTGTGCGACCCTTCATGAGAAGAAGTGCAGAGAATGCACCGCGCGCGCCTGTACACATCCTTTAATCTATCATTATTTAAATACCCTTTCAAGATAATATGTTTACGGGTAGGCTCCGGTAAGGAAGCGTACCAATCCTGTAGTTCGGCAGTTATAATTCCGTATATTTCCGTTGCTGCATTACCGCCATCGGTATAGTAGGCATTCAACGTTTTCATCAAAAATTGCTGTCGCTTCTGTTTTTCGTCATTCCAGCGTCCGACAGCAATAATGAGATTTTCCTTTTCCCTGCCATCGTACCGACAGTCACCTGAAACAGGACAAGGTGATTCAATGCACTTTTCCGCCAAATGTGTTAGGCGGTATACATTACGCAACATGAAAGCATCGCGCACCGGCGGCGCCATTGTAACTGCGTTGGCATAAGAAAGATGCTTGGCTCGCAAATAATCCATCATCAAAAATTTTCCCCAAATAAAAAGCCTTTTCGGAAACGGCAAATGGTGAGGCGGCAGCATATCACTACCTCCGTCCCAATGAATGGAAAAAGGTATATCGGCTTTCCGTAGAGCGCGAGCTATAGGCAAATACTGCGGCAATCCCCATGAATAGAGAATCACTCCGTCAAGATTCAGTTTTTTCCACCATGTTGCACTCATGAGATTCCATAAAGAAGCTCGTATCACATATTCTGAGGACTCATCATCCTCATGTGTTGGTTTTCTCAGAATGCACTTGCTATCTACACCCGCACGGCGAAGATTGCGGTTGATAAGCCCGGTGTCGCGAATCCAGAATCCTTCATTGGCATGAAATGAAATCGGGGTGCATGTATATATTTTCTTCATAAAGGCGAGAATTAAACATTTATGTCTATAGAAAATGTATACAGCATTCTAAATGCTGTATACTCAATAAGGCATTAATATTAATACTGTTACATAAAACCCATCCATTCTGAAAGAAAAACCCCCATTTAAAAGAAAATCATCTTAAGTGTTCAAAATACTGCTCTGACATAAATTAAACTTGCATACAGCATTTAGAATGCTATACTGAACGTCCGGGGGTCACAGAGTCAAAAAACTGTCCATATCATGAAAAAAATTTACACCTGCACGCCTGTCGCTTTTACTGCCAACAGCGGTTTCTGGATTCGCGACACCGGGCTTATCAACCGCAATCTTCGCCGTGCGGGTGTAGATAGCAAATGTATTATGCCCCTGCCTTGGCAGGAGGGAGATGAGGATAAGGAACACCTTATACGCGCCTCGAAACAGCAGCTGGAATCTGCCGAATGGTGGCGTTCTCTGCACTTGGACGGTGTGGTGCTGTACTCTTGGGCATTGCCTAAGTATACCAAAGTGGCCCGAGCCATCCATCAGGCAGGTATCACGATTTTGTTACACATGGATCGCGGCTTATGTTTGCTGCCCGAACGCG
Source organism: Akkermansia sp. (assembly GCA_045615585.1). Taxonomy (GTDB): domain Bacteria; phylum Verrucomicrobiota; class Verrucomicrobiia; order Verrucomicrobiales; family Akkermansiaceae; genus Akkermansia. Next base: position 2,317 of record JAZLFB010000061.1, on the reverse strand, counting down.
ATCCGCAACACTCTCTCTTGAGGCATTGGTTGCGAACACTGAAAATGGTTGTTTTTAATCTCCTTTGCAACAGACACCTGCTTTATGCGGATTATATTTCGGCGTCCGAACCACTCATCAGGAAACTGAAGGCAAGTTGGATGTATTCCAAAAAGCTCTTTCCCCGCTACCGCTCATTTGCCTGCCCGGTTGCCTCTCATTTTGTTTATGATGGTTCACCGAAAGAAGAACGCGTGGTCTGCGTGGGCCGCTGGAGCGATGATGCTATAGACGCTATTAAACGCCCCGAGTTTCTGCGTGCCGTTGCCGAACATTTTGTTGAAATTGACAATTCCGTCCCTTTTGAAATCTATGGTCGCTGCGGCGAAACCATGAAACGCTGGTACGAACAACTCCCCCCGCACAAAAAAGAACGCATTAAATTGATGGGAGCCGTACCCAACGAGCAATTAGTACGCACTTATCAAACCGGCATGGTCTGCATTTGCCCCTCACGCAGTGAAGGAACACACATAGCCTCTGCCGAAGCCCTAAACTGCGGGGCTTCTATCGTGGTAGGTCCTCAGCCCCAACTGGGGGTGCTACATTGGTATATCAGCATGGGCGGCGGTACCATTGCGAAAGAGAATCAACCTGCATCCTTTGCTCAGGCCATTGAAGACGAGCTGAACTGCTGGCGTCGGGGAGAACGCCAGCCTCAACGCATTGCCGAAACATTCAACCAGAACTTTCACGCCGATAAAGCCGTATTGAAGATTTTCGACGAGACATTAGGCGGCTGTTGATAATGCTGCCTCGGCGTAGCAGTGCGTAAAATACGTCAGTCGTGCGGTGTTTGCCTTGCGTTGCGAGCGCGAAAGGCGTATACTGCATGCGTATAACCCACTTTGATTACCATGGAATTCAATGCATCCGTTCTCGAACAGAAAGGTCTGAAACTTTTCCCCGCCCCCAAGCCTGTCGGCTCTTACGTCCAGTGCATTCGCACGGGTAACTACCTGCACCTGTCGGGTGGTATCTCCGTGAACGGCGACACCGCCATTTACGGCAAGCTGGGTGCCGAGGTGAGTGTGGAGGAAGGTCAGCGTGCCGCCCAAGCCGCCATTCTGAACCGCTTGGCGGTCATTCAGGCCGAGCTGGGCAGCTTTGCCCCTGTCACCAAGATTGTGGCCGTGAACGGCTTTGTGAACTGCACGCCCGATTTCACCGATCAGGCCAAGGTGCTGAACGGTGCCTCCGACCTGTTGGTGGAGCTGTTCGGGCCCGCCGCCGCCCACACGCGTTCCGCCGTGGGTGTGCCCAGTCTGCCGCTGGGTGTGGCTGTGGAAATCAACATGATTGTTGAGTTTGACCCGACGAAATGCTGACGCATTTCAATTTATAATTTTTAATTTATAATTTATAAAGTTTTGAATTCGGCGCGGGCTATGCCCGCGCGGGATTGAAAACAAATGAGGGCATTATGGCTTGCATTGTTTTAGGGATTACCGGTTCCATCGCGGCTTACAAGGCTGCGGGGGTGGCGGGGCGTCTGGTCAAGCTGGGGCATGAGGTTCACTGCGTCTGCACCCCTGCGGCACTGAACTTTGTGACCCCGCTCACCCTCATGACGCTTTCCCGCAACCCTGTTGTGACGACGTTCGAGGACGAGACGAACAGCTGGGTGCCCGTGCATATCGACTTGGCGCAGCGGGCGGATGTGCTGGCCATTGTACCCGCCACCGCCAACACGATGGCGTGCATGGCACACGGCATGGCTCCCAACGCGCTGACAAGCCTGTATCTCGCCAACCGCGCGCCCGTCCTCATCTTCCCCGCCATGAACGGTCAGATGTGGGACCACCCCGCCACGCAGGAGAACGCCCGCACGCTCGCCGCCCGCCCCCATCACCGCATCATCGGACCCGAAGAAGAGGGCATGCTGGCCTGCGGTGCCGTGGGCAAGGGGCGTTTGGTGGATGAAGATACGATTGTGAACGCCATTCTCGCCGCCCTGTAAATCATTTTCTCTGTCGCTCCGTGTGCGCCCGCTACAAAGCCTCGCCCGATGCACCTGCATCCGCCGCCGGCGGTTCGCGGGGGCGCATGCACGGTCAGGCCGCCCCGCGACCGCGCGTGCAACCCACGCGGTCGGATTACGACTACACCGAGGAGGAGGAATATGTCTCCCCCACCCGCCCGCAGGAGCCTGACTACGGCGAGCCGCGCCTGACCCGCCAACCCGCCCGCCGCCGCACAGCGCGGCTGCCCCGCTGGGAGGAAGAGGACGATGATACCCCCCAGCCCCGCTACGAAGCTCCCGCACGGCGGGAAGCCG
>JAZLFB010000060.1:0-6151 GCA_045615585.1 Akkermansia sp. | reverse complement strand
CACCCCGGCACTTTTGCTATCAAACAACAGCTTGCCGACAACGGATTCCAACCCGTACTCAAAATCAGCGATTTCACCCACCAGATTGCCCTCATCATCCACAATGCGAACCCCCATGGCAACATAGCCCAAATCCGCCTTGCGGGTAAGAGCTAAACCGACCAACATGCCCAGCACCGGTATCGTCCAACGGGCGGAACGCAGCATGATGTTTTTGAAACGCCGTGCGGGCTTGGCATCCAGCAGGGCGAACTCCAAGGTCAACACGCCGCGCGCGGGGGCAGCGGTCAACACGGAGGTGTGGGTCGCCTGTTCGGCGGCACGGAACGCGGCGGTCATGCTTTGGTCAAAGTAGTCGCAAAGTGCTTCCAGCTGCCGCCGCGCGGGCGGGGCGGTCGGCAGCTGCCGAAAATACTCCAACGAGACAGGTTTCAGGTAAATGGCGCGGGTGCCGTCGGCAAGCCCCGCATCCACCTCCTCCGTCGACATCACATCCCAGTACGAAACAAAGGGGATTCGCGCATCGTCATTCGGATGGTACATGCAGATAAACCCCGTATCAGGCAGCCGCGAAAAGTCCGCCATCGAGAATATTTTGCACCCGATTACGTTGCCGACCGCTTTCAGCAGCAGCATCAATAAAGCCTGAAGGTAAAGCATCTGCGCGCCAGGAAAACGCGGGCATTATAATCGCATGTTTTGCACGTTGTCAACAGAGAAAAGAAACAGGGAGAGGGGGATTGAATGTTTGATGTTTGATGTTTGATGTTTGATGTTTGATGTTTGATGTTTGATGTTTGATGTTTTGAAATTTGTGCGCCCATAGGGCGCAGGGAAGGAAACAGCGGTCTGACGCTTGCGTCAGACCGCTGTGGAGGGGTGTCGAAGCGTTCGCCCTGCCCTCATCACCAGCCGCCGCCTAAGGCGGTGCACAGGCGGGCGAGGGTGGCACGGATGTTTTGGCGCGTGCTGATGATGTTCAGCTCGGCCGACAGCCATTGATTTTGGGCGGAAGCCACGTTGATGAAGTCGCTCTCGCCCGCTTCGTAGCGGCGGAGAGAGAGTTCCGCCGCCTGTTTATTGGCAGCGCGGGAGGCTTCGTACTCCGGCAGCTGGTTGGTGAGCTGGGCGTAGGTGATAAGGCAGTCCTCTACCTCGGCAAAGGCGGCGAGCACCGTCTTGCGGTAGACTTCCGTGGCGGCCATGTTGGCGATTTCCGCCTGTCGCACATTTTCATTGAGGGCGGTGCGGTTCAACAGGGTGGTACCCGCCGAGGCGGCCAAGCTCCACGAGCTGTTTTTCCAGAAGTGCGAGAAATCCGTCCCCGCCGAGGAGCCGACATTGCCCGTCAGGCTCAGGCGCGGGAAGAGGTCGGCCACGCGCACGCCCACGTTGGCGGTGGCGGCGTGCAGCTCACATTCCGCCCGCACAATATCGGGGCGGCGGCGCAACAGGTCGGAGGGCAACCCCACAGGCACGCGGGGGATGCGGCTGTAGGTGGCAGCCGAGGGCATGCGGAGATGCACGTTGTCCGCCGTGGTACCCATGAGCACGGCGAGGGCGTTCTCGCTGCTGCGGATACCCGCTTCCAACTGCGGGATGCGGGCGCGGGTGGAGGCGATGGAGGCGTTGGCTTCCGCCAAGTCGAGGGCGCTGGCAAGCCCGGCATCGTGCTTCTGCTTTGTGACACCGTACACGCGCTCTTGGTAGGTCAGCTGCTCTTTGGCGATACGCAGGCTCTCGTTGTTGCCAATCCATGTGAAATAGGCGGTTGCAATGTTGCTTGCCAAGGCGGCACGCGTGGCCATAGCGGCAGCGGTGCGGGAGCCGACGTTGGCGTATGCGGCTTCGACGGAGCGGATGCTGCCGCCCCAGATATCGGGTGTCCACGAGGCGGAGAGCGCACCGTTCCACGAACCGTGGGAGGTAGAGGTGGTGAAATCACCCCTGTTCGCCCCGCCCGCGCTGACGGAGGCGGTGGGGAAGAGCGTGCTGTACGAAGTACGCAGCGAGGAGAGTGACGCGGCAATGTTGAGTGCCGCCTGCACCATATCGGGGTTGTTCGAGAAGCCCGTGCCGATCAGCGCATCCAGCTGGGGGTCGTTGAAGTTGCGCCACCACACTTGCAGGTTCTGCTCATCCGATGCAGGGGGTGTGGCGTTGACCCATGTGGCGGGCAGACCTGTATCGGGCGCGCCGAGGAAGTCGGGACCGACAAGGCAGGACGTGAACAGCAGAGCTGTCAGCGGAAGAAAGGAGATTTTGTTCATGCAGAAAAGGGGAAAGAAACTTTATTCGTGGTGGAGGGCGTCGATGGGGTCGAGCTTGGAGGCTTTGTAGGCGGGGTACCAGCCAAACACCATGCCGATGGCACCGGAGATGGAGACTGCCACGACCATAGCGGCGGGGCTGGAGATAACGGGCCAACCGAGGTTGGCGCTCACCACCTGAGAGGCCGCGCGACCGATGGCAATGCCGATGAAGCCGCCGATGACGCAGAGCATCACCGCTTCCAACAGGAATTGGAACATGATGTCGCGCGGGCGCGCGCCCACAGCCATGCGCAGACCGATTTCGCGCGTGCGCTCGGTGACGGACACCATCATGATGTTCATGATACCCACGCCGCCCACAATCAGCGAGATGAGAGCCACCGCCAGCAGCAGGGCGCTCATGGTTTCGCTGGTGCTGGTCACCATCTTGGCAAACTCGTTGCGGGAGCGCAGCGTGAAATCATCCACCACGCCGGGCTCCAAGCGGTGCTGGCGGCGCAGCACGGGGGTCATGGCATCCATCGCGGCATTCACGCGCCCGCTGTCCTTAATCAACACGGCAATGGAATCCACCGTGCGCGTGCGCAGGGGGTGCGGGGCGTTGGTGTAGGGCTGCACATCGCAACCGGGATAGAAACTCACGGACGACGTAGAGAACGTGGCCGTGGCGGAGGGCTTGCTGCCGTTCGCCGCGCCCGCCTTGGTGACGGTTGCCATGCCCGATGCACCCGCCAAACGCGTGCGCACGCTCGTCCACGGCAGGATGAGGCAGTCGTCCTTATCGCCGAACATATCCGAGCCCTTGCCCTCCAGCACGCCGATGACGGTGAACACCACGTCTTTAATGCGGATGTCCTGTCCGATGGGGTCCACGGCGGGGTACAGCTCCTTAGCAATGGTCTGACCGATGAGACAGACGCGCTCGGCATTGTCTACCTGTGTCTTGGTGAACGCCGCGCCTTTGTCGATTTTCCAGTTTTCGATTTTCAGGTAATGCTCGTTACCGCCCGTGATACGGTTGGGGTTCCAGTTGGTGTTGCCCACAATAATCTGACCGCTGGTGCTGACAACAGGGGAAGCCGCCACCACATACTCCGCACACTCCTCTGCCAGTGCATCGGCATCCGATGCCAGCAGCGAGGCGCGACCGCCCATGCCCGTGTTCACGCCGTTGGTGCGCATGCTGGCGCCGCTCACCGTCACGGTGTTGGCACCCATGCCCGCAATGCGGTCCTGCATGTCCTGCGAAGCACCCTCGCCGATTTCACGGATGGCCACCACGGCGGCAATACCCACCACGATACCCAGAATGGTGAGCGCGGCTCGCATGGGGTTGCGAATGAGCGCCCGCAGACAGGTGAAAAGAAGATTGCCTATTTTCATTTTTTGAGCGTGGCGGAAAGTTCATCGGAAACGCCCTCGCAGATAAGGCCGTCTGCCATGTTGATGGCGCGGTCGGTGAAGGCGGCGGTCTTGGGGTCGTGCGTCACGATAATGACGGTAAGACCATGCTTGCGGTTCAGGTCGCGGAACATGTTCATCACCTCCACCGAGGTGGTGGAATCAAGGTTGCCCGTGGGTTCATCCGCCAGCAAAATGCCGGGGTTATTGATGAGAGAGCGGGCAATGGCCACGCGCTGCTGCTGACCGCCCGACAGCTGGGCGGGCGTGTGGTGCATGCGCTCCTCCAGCCCCACCATCTTAATCAGCTCCAACGCGCGCTCACGGATTTTGGAGGTCGGCAGCGCGGGGTGGCGGTAGTAGGCGGGCATCATCACGTTTTCCAACGCGCTGGTGCGGGGCAGCAGATTGAAGTTCTGAAAGACGAAGCCGATGCGCTCGTTCCGCAGCTTGGCACGCTGGTTGGCGTTCAGACCCGCCACGTTTTTGCCGTCAATCCAGTACTCGCCGCCGCTGGGGTGGTCGAGACAGCCCAACAGGTTCATGAGGGTGGATTTACCGCTGCCCGACGCCCCTGTCAGCGAGACGAACTCGCCATCCTCAATCTTCAGGGAAATCCCCTTGAGCACAGGCAGGTCAATCTCGCCCAGATGGTAGACCTTGGTGATGTTTTTCAGCTCAATCACGGTCGTAAGAGACAGGGTTACTTAACAAACGAACGCAGCAGAATGAAGCCGTGGGGAGGCGGACCGCCCATCCCCTTGGTGTTCTGCCCTGCCTTAGCGGGCACCCCGCCCGTGGAGGGCTGGCGGCGCTGCGGCATCTTGGGGCCGAAGGGGTTGGTCTTTTCGCCCGCAGCAGCGGCAGCGGGGGCAGAGGTGAGCTTCTGCACCCCTGTCACGATTTCGCTTTCAGGATTCAGCGTGTCGCCCTCCGCCACGGTCACGATGGAGCGGGTGCCGTCGCCCTCGCCCTTGAGCACGCGCACGGGGCGCACGGTCTTCTCCCCGCTCTTCACCCACAGCAGGGCGGCGTTTTCTTCCGTGGCACGCTCAGGCTTGGGGGCGGCGGGGTCAATCATCTCTTTCGCGGGGCGGAAGGAGAAAGCAGAGTCCGGCACCATCAGCACATCCTTGTATTCCTTGACAATGAAATTGGCGTTGGCGCTCATGTAGGGCAGCAACTTGCGGTCGGGGTTCTCGATGTCGATTTCCACGATGTACGTCACCACGTTAGAGGACATGGTGGCGTTGGGGCGAATCTTGTTCACCGTGCCCGTGAACGTCTCGTTGGGGCGGGCATCCACGGTGTAGCGCACCTCCTGCCCGGGGGTGACTTTGGCGATATCTGCTTCATTCACACTCGCCCAAATCTGCATTTTGGAGAGGTCGCGCGCCACCAAGAAGAGGGTGGACGCATTCATGCTGCTCACCACGGTCTGCCCCACGTTCACTTGGCGCACCACAATGGTGCCGTCCACGGGGGATTTGATGTGCGTATAATCGCGGTTGCGAAGCTGGCTGGCCAGCTGCGCCTGGGCGGATTGCAACTGCGCTTGGGCGGACTGCAACTGCGCCTGTGTCTGCTCCAAATTGGCGGCGGCGGTTTCGGCGGCGGTCACATACTGGTCGTAAGCCATCTGCGACAGGGCATCACCCACGCCCAGCTTCTTAGCGCGTTCCAAATCGCGGTCGGCCTTGTTTTTGTTGGCCTGAGACTGCGTGATATTGGCCTGTGCCTGGGCAATCTGGGCGCGCGCCTGTGCCACGCTGGCCTCGGCTCGCTGAATATCCAGCTCCACAATCGTATCATCAATGCGGGCGAGCAGCTGCCCCGCCTTCACCTCGCTGCCGTAGTCCACGCGCTTGCCGTTCACATCGATGCCGAACTCTTTAATCTCGCCCGTCACCTGCGCGCCGACATCCACCAGCTCCTGCGGTTCCAGCGTGCCGGTCGCCTGCACCTTGTTCACAAAATCACCGCGCACGGCGTGCACCGTGCTCAGCACGACCGCCTGCTCCTCTTTGCTGTCCGACATGTACCATGCAGCCGCCGCACCCGCGCAGACCACACAGCCGATTGTCCATTTGATGGTTGAAGCCATGAGAAAAATTTACTGTTTTTAATGAAAAAGTCAAGCGCACAACGCGCCACTCTTATAAGAGATAGTACGTCAAACCACTACCGTTTTCTACAGAAAAAGCAGAAATATGACCCAATCGAGGCACTTTTAGGCAGTTCTGCTTTACAAAAGCGTAGAAATACACACTTTTGCAAAGTAAAAGGCGGCATCATTCGACAAAGGGGGATTTGTAGGGATGTTTGATGTGTCAAATTCCCGCGCGGGCTATGCCTGCGCCGCATTATAGGCGGCATTCTGACGGTACGTCAGAATGGCTTTTTCTTCCTTGCGGCAAAGCCGCACGAGTTGAGCACCATACCAATGGTGCAAGATGGATGGCCCCACGTGTCAACGT
>JAZLFB010000059.1:0-3023 GCA_045615585.1 Akkermansia sp. | reverse complement strand
TGCTAATCACCATGCCGGCTGCCGTCAGCGTACCCGTGCCGGTGAAGTCAATATGAGAGTATTTGTGGAACCAGAGGCCACCCTCCACTTCCATGCTACCATTGCCGAGGGTGACAACGGCGCCAGCGGCGATGTCGAGGTCGGTCTTCACCGTGGCCTTGCCAGCCGTCTGGGTGTAGGAGCCGCCGACAGCCAACTGAGCGTTGGTGAAGAGGTCATCCGCGACCGTAACCGTACCATTGGCCGTCATCGTGCCGACATAGGTGTTCCATGCGGTGGAACCTGTGATGTTCAGCGTAGCACCGCTTTCCACGGTCACCGTGCCGTTGTTGCCGTAAGGCGAGGTGGAGGAGTAACCAATGCTTGTCAGCGTCACCGTAGCGCCGCTGTTCAGCTTCATGGTGCTGCCGGAGAAGACGGCGATGCCGTGATCGTGGCCGCTCATGTCGTAAGTGCCGGTTTCAAAGGTAAGCGTGCCGGTACTGGTGGTCGAGTTGCCGACAATGATACCGAACTGGGACGTGCCGTTATCCGTCACGCCGCCCGTCAGGGTGAGGCTGCCGCCCTCCTTAACATCCAGTTGGTTGGTCAGCGTGGCGTTGTTCAGCGTCACCGTGCCGTTGATGGTCTGGGTGCTGCCCTTCGCCAGCTTCACGTTGTTGAGTGTGGCGTTGCTGATGGTGCCGCTGCTGATGACGGTGTTGGCACCGTCACCCGTGATGGCAACCAGCTCAGTGGCAGAGTTGCCGCTGATATTACCGCTGATGGTCAGCACACCGTCACCCGTCTTGGTCATGGAGCGATCATTACTGGCACCATAAGTCACGTTGCCACTGATAAGCAGCGTGGAATCCTCATTCACGACAAAGCTGGCAGCCTTGCGCAGCTGCACGCCTGCGGAAATGACGTTATCCGTACCCGTAGCCGTAATGACACCGCCGTAGGTATTGAAAGCACGCGTACCCGTAACCTGAGAATGGCCGTTCATGTTCAGATTCGTTGCCAGCGTCAGAGATGCATCCGAAGTGTAGCTCAGCTCGAAGGTGGCCTTGTTATTCTCTGCCGTGCCTTCCAGCGTGAGGGATCGGGTTTTCACGCCATCATCCCAACCCAGAGCGTCCTGACCGGACCCTACCACAGACAGCGTGCCGCCGCCATTGATGACGACATCACCAGAGGTGAAGCCTGTGCCGTTGCCGGTCTTAATCGTAGTAACCTTGCCGCCGTTAATGGTGATATTCAAATTGCCGTAGGTGGCATTATTTTGTAGAGCAAACACACCCTCGCCCGTTCCGTTTACAATCAGAGCCGTAGCATCGGCCAATGTAGCAGTAGCGGCGGTAGCCGCTTCATTCACATAGTACGTGGTGGAGTTACCCGTGCCGGTCACCACGCCGTCAGTCATCGTAGCCGCGCCGCCGTTCACGGTAATCGTGCCATTATTCACGATGGACGTGCCGAAGTTGCGGGTGTATGTGGCCGTGCCGAACCCGTTGCCGCTGGTGCGAGGCGTTTCTTCGCCGACCATGGTCCATGAGGAATCCGTGGTCAGACCCAGTGTGGCGCCGGAGGCAACGCTCAATACAGCACCGTCACCCATCGACAAAGAACCGAGCGAAGCGGTCACGCCGGAACCGATGGTGGTGGTGCCGGAAGCGATGGTGGTATGGGCAGCGGAGACAGTGCCGCTGTACTCGCCTTCCGTTTCCGTAGCAGCACCACGGAAGAGAACGTTGCCGGACGATTTGAACGCGTCAGCCGCAGTACCCGTAGATACAACGGAAGAAGCACCCACGATAAGCGTTTTCAGCCCTTCCGTATCGTTGATGAAGTGCAGCTTATTGGAACCATTGATGGACAGGGTGCCGGAGAATGCGGAAGCATCGTTATGGAAAGCAAAAACATCGCCGGTAATAGCGTTACCTCTGGGATTTTGACCCGTAAACGACAGGGTGCCGCTGCCGGTCAACGCGCCCTTGAAGTGGTATTCAGTGTTGGAATAACCGTTGTTCAACGCTGCAGACGTAATGTTCACATCTGCAAGAATGTTGTAGGAAACGCCAGTACTACTACCTGACAGGTAATTATTGGTACCCGTCAGGTTGATGTCGATGGTATCCCCCGCCCCTGCGATATTCTGCAGGTTTGCGTCGCTGGTTGTTACAGTCACCGTCTTCGCAAACGCGCTGCTGCACAGGGCCGCACCGAGAATCGCGCTGAGGAATAGTGTTTTCTTCATGTTGTTTGTTTAGTGTATGTTAGTTATGTTGTTAAGAGGAGCCGTGTTCTTACCTCTTGCGCATTGAAGTCGCCGCACGCCTCCGCGCGGGAGTATAGCTGAATACGAAAGAGATGCGCTGCGGGGGATAAAATTTTTTTCATGATTGCCGACATCCGCCCGACAAATGGGGAGTTTGTCGATATCTTGCGCGGCGCAACCGCGCCGAATTTCAGGCCAACTTTTGACAGGATGTCAAAAGTTGATGTGTGTTCTTCGCGCCCAACGGGCGCGCACTATGGGAAGAGTTCTAAACTCGTCCGACTCTAGCCTCGGGCGAAAGCCCGTGGATTGACGCGGGTGGCATTAAACCGTACATAACCCCGCCGCATGGCGGGGTGGTTGCACGCGCCTGTTGCATACCACATGTCATTGCTACGCGCTTTGCGTAAAATTTCTGCATCGGACATCACCTCTACGCGGAGCGAAAAACACGTACAAAGCCGCCGACGGCCCCGTTAAGGGCGCACCGCGAAGCGGGGCGGTAAGGCGGATTGGACAAACACGAAGTGTTTGCCCCGCAAGGGGCGAGGTGCCGTGGGGCGGCACCGAGTCAAGAACAGATTCCCCGTCGCTTCGTAACCACCCCGCCATTCGGCGGGGTTATGGGGGGCGTAATGCCACCCGCCTTGCCCCACGGGTTTCCACCCGAGGCTATACGTCGGACGTGCTTAGAGCACTCCTCAAAGTGTGTGCGCCGTTGGCGCACAAGGCACACGATGCCATTCTGACGTTCCGTCAGAAT
>JAZLFB010000058.1:0-5170 GCA_045615585.1 Akkermansia sp. | reverse complement strand
ACCGCTTTTTTGTCGGCAGGTGGGAGAGATAGGCTCTAAAATATATTTTGATGATCTAAATAGCGCAAATGTCTTCACATAAAAAGTAAGTTTTCCTCCTCTAAACCATCGGGGTAGGATGCTGCTCTGTACCATGAAAATCACGAACACGATTCTCCGCTCCACCCGCTTGGTCGGGTGGATGGGGGAGAGTGTTACGCTTAACGATAGCCTCAACTACTCACCATGCAGGCGTCAGCAGATCGAGCAGCGGCGTTACAATTCCTCTTCCGCGCCGTTGCCGGGCGACAGGATGGTGCGCTTAGGGTACTTTTTGCGGTAGGCTGCCAACGCACGGAGACGACGGCGGTGGCGGAAGGTAATCATGATTCGCGCGGCAAAATCGCGGGTGATGCTCCCGTTATCATGCAGCGCTTTCAAGGCGGCGCGGAAAGGGGTTACATCCGCCTCATCGGCACGGCGCAGCAGGGGCATCAAATCGGGATTGCGGAGCAGATACTCCCTTTCGCATTCAGAAAAAGCATAAGGTCGGCGTAAGTCGGCAGCATCGGGAATCAGACGGCTCATAACGGACAGAAAAGATAAAAACCACCGCGATTGTACTGTTTTTCGACAGCAAGTGCAAGGCTTTGCCGCAACGAGCGCTACCACCCAACTGCCCAACGGAAGCATTTTGGAACAAAGCATCACCAACGGCTTCGGACAGGCCGTCGTTCAGGCGCAGCCGAACACCCTCGGCGGCTTTATCTACACCCGCAGTGAGTATAATGAGTTAGGTCAACTTACACAACAAAGCGTTGACGGACAAGCCCCAGTCGTGTATGCTTACGATGTCATGGGGAATGTCTGCCGACAGACCGTATTGTTGGATGCCGCCGCGCCCGAGGATGCCACCAAAAACCGCATCCTCACCCGCGCTGTGTCCGCCGTGCAGGAGGCAGACGGCGTGTACCAAGTCGTGACCACCGCCCGCAACAATGCGGCGGGCACCATGCTCGGCAGTACAGAGAAAACGCTCATCTCCGAATCCGCCACCTTGGAAAGCAAGACCGTCTCTGTCGATGAGCGCGGCAACACCTCAACCTCGTGGGGGGAATACGGCACAGGGGCTGCCCGCACACAGTACAGCACCATCCCCGGCTCGGCACTGACCGCCCAAGCTGTCTCGGTGGACGGCTTCACCGTCTCCTCTGTTGACCATGCGGGTATCACCACTTCTGCCGCCCGCCGCTACACAGAAAGCGGTATCGAATACACGCAGACAGACGGACGCGGCAACACAACCACCACCCGCACAGATATCGCAGGGCGCACCATCAGCGTTACCGATGCAGCGGGGAACACCACCACCACCGCCTACGGCGCGTGCTGCGACAATCCCGCCCTCATCACGGATGCGCTGGGCAATACCACCTGCTACCGCTATGACGAGCGAGGACGCAAGGTCGCGGAATGGGGTACAGGGATTCAGCCGGCTCTCTTTACCTACGATGATGCTGACCGCATGACCACGCTCACCACCTTCCGCGCGGGAGAGGAAACAATTTCCGTTGACCCCGCCGAACGCACGGACGGTGATGTGACCACTTGGACTTACCACGGTGCCACGGGGCTGGAAACCGCCAAGACCTACGCGGACGGACACGGCACCGCCAAGACCTACGATGCCTACAACCGCCTTGCCACCCTCACCAACGCGCGCGGCACGGTGCAAACCAACACCTATCAGCCGCTCACAGGGCTGCTGACAGGCATCGCGTTCTCGGATGCTACCACGCCGCAGAGCTTTGCGTACAACCACCTCGGCCAGCTCACGCAGGTGACGGATGCCGCAGGTACGCGCACCTTTGCCTACAACGAATACTGCGAGCAGACAGAGGACAGCGTGAGCGTCAACGCCACCGCCTTCTCTGTGGCGGATAGCCGCGACAGCATCGGGCGTTCCGCGGGCTACAGTCTGAAACGCAACGCTGCGGATATGCAGGTCGTCAGCTACGGCTACGGCGCGGATGGTCGCATCAGCAGCGCAGGCTTCCTGCACGGCGGGCAGCAAAAGCAATTCGGCTACAGCTATCTGCAAGGCTCCGACTTGCTGCAAACGCTCACCATGCCTAACAACATGAGCCTTACGCAAAGCTACGAGTCACACCGAGACCTCCTCACGCAGATGGACTACCACCGCGGCGATACCCTCGTAGCACAACGCACCTACGCCTACGATGCCGCCGCCCGCCCCACAACGCGCAGCACCGCCCGCCAAGGCAGCACGCAGAATGATACCTTCACGCACAACAGCCGCTCAGAGTTGACCGCCGCCACTCTCGGTGCGGATTCCTACGCCTACGATTACGACAACATAGGGAATCGTAAGACCGCACAGGAACTTGCAGAGGAAACGACCTACACCGCCAACGCACTGAACCAGTACACGGCGATGAACGATTTCGAGCCCGCCTACGACCTAGACGGCAACCAAACCCGCATCAAGACAAGCACAGGCATTTGGCTGGCAACGTATAACGCCCTCAACCGCCCCGTACGTTTCGAGAGTGTGGACGGCTCCACCATCATTACCGCCGACTACGACTACATGGGTCGCCGTGCCACCAAGAAAGTCACCATCAACGGCACCGTCACCCTTCACCAGCGCTACCTGTACCGGGGCTATCTCCAAATCGCAGCCATCGACCTGACGCGCCCCACGCTCAACGCCATGTGGTTCATCACCTGGGAAAGCCCCCGAAGGCTTGTAGGGGGATTGGACAAACCGCGAAGCGTGTTTGCCCCGCAGGGGCGAGCAGGCAATGGGGTGCCTGCGAGTCAGCCGACCCAACCCGTAGCCACGCGCCCGCTGGCCATCCAAAAGGACGGCACATGGTATACCTACGGCTGGGATCTCACGAAGAATATCTGTGAAGTCTACGCAAACAATGGCTACATCGCCACTACTTATAGCTACACCCCCTACGGCTCCGTCACCGCCAACGGTTACGCAGACCAGCCCATCCAGTGGAGCAGCGAGTACAACGACACCGAGCTGGGTTTGGTGTACTATAACTATCGCCATTATAACCATGTTGACGGAAGATGGATTGGAAGGGATATTGCCAAAGAAGCGCAAAATGAAAGATATGGTAAATGTTATAATTTTGCTCGCGATAACGCCCTGTTTATTTATGATTATTTAGGAGGTTGGGATGTTGAGATTCATCGGCAGATGGTAGCAGAATCTTTCGACGATTTGAACGAGCAAGGCTTTTTCTCAAACCTGAAGTACCCGGATGCATACAGAGATGCTCTAAAGCATGGTTCTACACTTCCAGATATACCGATTAATACATGGAAGTGTGCTATGCCTTGGCATTTCGCTTATCGCCTACATCTTTTGTATTCTTCTCATTACGGTAACAGGCAGTGGTGGCATGCGATGAATCCGGGAGGTTTAACGTCTCCTGCTCAGATACGTAATAATATTATTGATGAATTGCTTCGATTAAAGAAACAGAAACAAGAGAAGAATATAATATATCCACTTGAGCTTGGTTTTGTTTTACACATGATTGAAGATTCGTATTCTCACGCTCACGCAGTAAGAGACGAACAATATAAAATAATTCAGTATAATAATTACAGCGAACAGGATGCTGATATTGAACATAAACCATATGATTCTATGCAGCCTGAGGCGTTTGAGCACATGCCTGATAAAATAGCACAGATGGAAAGACAGAGAAAGTTGTATAACAGAGCGCAACTCGCGACCAAGCAAGTTATGATTGCTCTTCTTGATTGTAAGGTTTCTGAGGAAGAACTCAAGCGTTTAATTGAAGAAGAAATAATGCCACATGCAAAAACCGTTAAATAACTATAAGTGGATGTACGCAATGTTGCTGATACTCCCAATCATGACGGGGTGCAGCGGTATTGTGGCAGTGGATTTTCCGACCGCCCCCATTGAGGGGCGGATAAACTTCACTTCCAACATGGGAGAAGGTATTCTCCATGGGTGCATTCATCCGCAGCCGGAATGGCGTTTTGCTGAAGGAAACGGCTATCGACGTGTGGAATTAAAACAGTCCGGCAAGTATAGTGTGATATGGCCCAAAAGGCAATTCGCCTACTATATCCTCCGTCATGGATTTTCTGAATTTTCGCCGACCCGCTGCATCTATGAAGGAAGCGTGACGGTAAACGGAAAGAAAGGAAAAGGACTGCCGATGATGGGATACCCGGTATGTGCGTTTAAGGAGGGGGCAGAAACCTATGTCCTTACAGTATCGCCCATCCTGAATATTTTCAAACCGAATAAGGTAGTTCTGCCTGAATCGGGAATCTTCCTGTGCGATGAGGATGGAGGGTTGAGGTCACTGGAGGAGGATGTTTTTCATGATGATGACAAATCTTGCTTTCAAAAAGAAGTGGATTTTGTACGTATTCTGAAAAAGATGCACTTTGCAGAGAATTATCAGAATATGATAGTTTTTCGAAGTGTATTGGATAAATATACTAGGATTTTGTATAAGATAGATGGGCTGGATATTTCTCAATCGAGGGGAGCTGCTATTCAGAAAGAAGCTTTGGAATATATTCTAAACATTTACCATACTCACCCTGATATCCTGATTGCGAATGAGGAGAATTTTACTCTCTACTTGGGCAAATTGCCCCATGGTTGTAGCTATTCAGAAAGCATCGGAGAGGACATTGACAGACTCATCAGAGCGATATGGGAATACCCTTTCTTGACAGAAGCTCAGCGAACCGAGTATCACCGGGTGTTTGATAATGCCGGATTTCGGAGATAGTATGAATAAAACGCAAAATCCTTATAAAATAATCAAATTTTGAGCATACTTCTACATAAGAACTTGATGTTCCGCTGCTTATGACAATGTTTATCAATGCTAATTTTTTTGCATTACTGCAAAATTTCAATACCCAAGGGCGATTTCTGATTTCTAATATAACAGGCGGCAGCAAATGCGGCGTTACCATTCCTCATCCGCGCCGTTGCCGGGTGACAGGATGGTGCGCTTGGGGTACTTTTTGCGGTAGGCAGCCAACGCACGGAGACGGCGACGGTGGCGGAAGGTAATCATGATTCGCGCGGCAAAATCGCGGGTGATACTTCCGTTATCATACAGTGCTTTCAAGGCAGCGCAGAAAGGGG
>JAZLFB010000057.1:0-9575 GCA_045615585.1 Akkermansia sp. | reverse complement strand
CCATCCACCAGCTTTCCGACAACGAGAAACTCACCATTGATGCCATGAACGGTGAGTTGACCATTGAAGAGGCCAGCGAGGCCACTCTCCTCGACTCCAGCATCACCGCTGCGGAAGATGTGGTGATTGCCGCCAACGCTGAGGGGTCTAACGCCAAGCTCAATCTCATCAATACAGATGTGACCAGCGAGGATGGCGATATCACCGCCAACCAGGTTCTCGTGATGGAAAACGGCACGCTTTCCGCAGAGAACGGCAATGTGACTGCGGTAGGCCTTAATGGCAAGGCCGCCAGTGTGCATGCCATCGACCTGGAAGCCGGCTACATTAATCTGCATGCCGGTACCAGCCCTACGGCGGACATTGTCCTGACGGGCGACATGACCAGTACGAAGGGCACCATGATCATCACGAACTACAACGGTGCAGACCCGCGCGTGACCGTGGATGGCACCCAGCAGGCCGAAAGAGCTATTGACATTACCAATAGCAACGTAGCCGTGGGTGAAAATCAGAAGTCTGTGAACGGTGACATAAGCGTGGCTGGAACTACGTTGACCGTGGGCGGCAACCAGGAGGCTGCCAAAACTATAGGTGTAAACAGCTCCACAGTGGACATTGCCGGTGACGAGAAAGCCGGCACGCGCGTGGGTGTGCACGGCAGCACGCTGACCGTGGGCGGAGACCAGACCGCTGGAACCTCCATGGCCATCGACTCCGGCAGCAAGGTGACCGTGGGCCATGAGGACGAGGAAACAGGCGAGCTCGTGGGAGGCAACCAAACGGCCAAGATGAACATCACCATTGAGGATTCCGAGGTGACGGTGCTGGCCGACCAAACTTCCACGGAGCAGTCTATCGTCATTCGCGATCTTGATGACTCTAAGATCCCCACCAAGGTGACGGTGAACGGCGACCAGAAGGCCAAGGAAAGCATCACTGCATCCGGCGCCGAGCTCACAGTCGGCATCATTGAGGAAATCGAGGATGAACTGACCGGTGAAATCACCTACGAGCTCGCGGGCGGCAACCAGACCGCAGAGACGGGAGACATCACCATCGACAACTCCACGGTTGACATCCTGGGCCACCAGGATGCAACGGCCGGCAGCATCTCCGTTACCGGTGGCAGCGATCTGACGGTGGGCGCAGTGGACCCGAACGGCGAGGTGGTTCAGGCGAGCAACCAGACTGCCCAGCAGGACATCAAGATTTTGGATTCCAAGGTGGCCGTGCTGGGTAACCAAGAAGCCACGGAGGGAGAGATTGTCATCTCTGCAGATCCGGAAGGGGTGCCGTCCTTGGTGTATGTTGGCGGTGACCAGAAGGCCGGCACCGATATCACCCTGACAACGGCCTTGACGGCAGTCAAGGGCGACCAGACGGCCGGAGGAAGCATTGCCGCAACCGATACCATGACGCTTGTCAATGGTGACCAGACGGCGGCTGAGGATATCACTGTAATCGATTCCATCATGTCTGTGGGAGGTGATCAGACCGCCACAGCCGGCGCGATTGCCATCAGCTCTACCGGGGCAGAAGACATGACACTGTCCGAGGTAATCATTGGGGGCAATCAGGAGGCCGGCACGGATATTTCCGTGACCGATTCCACGCTGACGGTGGGTACCATCGAGACAATCGAGGACGAGGAGACAGGTGAAATCACCTACGAGCTCCAAGGCGGCAACCAGACCGCAGACACGGGCAACATCAGCATCGCCAACTCCACGGTTGACATTCTGGGCCACCAGGAGGCAACGGCAGGTTCCATAGGCGTATTCAACAGCGAGCTGACAGTGGGCGCGGTGGACGCGGACGGCAAGGTCATTCAGGCGAGCAATCAGACGGCCCATCAGGACATCGAGATTGTGAATTCCGAGGTGACCGTGCTGGGCGACCAGATTGCCGAGCAGGGCCGCATAGCTATTCAATCCATCGGGGAGGACGTTACCACACCGTCCGAGGTGGTTATTGGTGGCGACCAGGCCGCCTACATGAATATCTACGTTGCAGATTCCACGCTCACGGTGGGCACCATCGAGACAATCGAGGATGAGGCAACCGGCGAAATCACCTACAAGCTCGCGGGCGGCAACCAGACCGCAGACACACGCGACATCGGCCTCGCCAACTCCACGGTTGAGATTCTGGGCCACCAGAAGGCAACGGAAGCTTCCATAAGCGTATTCAACAGCACGCTCACGGTGGGCGCAGTGGACCCGAACGGCGTGGTGCTTCAGGCGAGCAACCAGACCGCCAAGCAGAACATCGTCATTGCGGATTCCGAGGTGAACGTTCTGGGCGACCAGACGGCCGAGACCGGTGCCATTGCCATCTCCTCCATCCCCGAAACCGGCATCACGAGCGTGGCGTCTGTTGGGGGTAATCAGAAGGCCGGGAACGGCATCTTTGTGACAGCTTCCGAGCTGACGGTAGGCACCGCAGAGCTCGTGACGGACGAGACAACCGGCGAGAAGCATGTTGTGCTCACCGGCGGCAACCAGACCGCACTCAATGACGACATAGTCATCTCCAACTCCACGGTGGAAGTGCTGGCCGACCAGACGGCTGTGGAGGGTGGCATCAAGATAGACAAGCTGAGCCTTGTTGCCGTCGGCACAATTGATACGGATGGTCAGGCGGTAGCCGGCAACCAGCTTGCCAAGCGGGATATCGAGATTGATTCCTCCACTCTCATGGTGATGGAAAACCAGACTTCCCAGGAAGGCAGCATCAATGTGCAAACATCGGATGATTTCTCCTTGGTGATAGTGGGAGGCACCCAGACGGCCAAGAAGAACATAAGCATATTCGGCTCCAAGGAATACGAAGAACCGACCACTGTGATGGTGGGCGAGGATCAAATTGCCCAAGAGGGCAACATTGCCATTAACGATGCCCAAGTTTACGTCCAGGGCAAGGTAGTTGCCTTGGGCGACGGAACCGATGGCACCGGTATTGTGGCCTTGGCGGGCGCCTCCTATGACGTGGATATCTCCCTTCAGGCCAAGGAACTCAATATCGGCACGATTGACAATCCCTCCGCCGTGACCATCAACGTGGAGAGCCTGGATGCCGACGGCAAGCCGCTTGATACGGTGCTGGATGTGGACAAGCTGACGGTTGCCGAGGGCAACACGCTCCACACCGGCACTGTGAAGATGGATGCCGCAGATGTGACCATCCACGGCATTGTGGAAGCGGGCGTGAAGGACTACGAGGACCCGACCAACGACATTGCCGCCGACTGGAAGGTGACCGGCTCCCACGACATCAGCGGGGCGGACGCCCACCTGATGGCGAACGGTGATATCGAGATTGTCGCAACCGAGGAAGGCGATGCCATCCGCATTGCAGATGGCGCCAAGGTGAGCGCCACGGGCAACGTGACCATCCAGGGCCTGGCCGCCAGGCTGGCCGAGGTGGACAACGTCACGGTGCACGCCACCGGTGACATCATCTTCGACAGGGCCGAGCTCACGAACAACCACGACACCGACATCGCCACCAAGGGCGGCGACATCGTGCTCAAGAACCGCGTGGAAATCTCCGACACCATGCTCAACGTGCTTCCCACAGAGGAAGGCAAAGAGGGTGTCATCAACGTGGCCGAGGGCGCGGACGTGCAGCTGTACCAGGGCACGGTGGACGTGTTCAACGGTGCGCTCGCCGGCACCGGCTCCGTGACCGCCAATGATGAGAACCTGGTGATCAGCCATGATTCCCCGGGCTTCAACGGCAGGATCAACATGGTGCGCGACAACGAGCAGACGCTCTACATCGGCAGCAAGGGAGTGGGTGACAAGGCTGTCCTCTCCATGCAGAAGGGCAGCTCCCTGGCAACGAGGATCGGCGGCCAGGACGCCAACCTGGGCAACGTGGTGACCACGGATGGTTCCTTCATCCAGATGAACGCCGTGGACAAGGGCAACCGCACCACCGCCACCAGCCTCAACCTGACGGCGGGCACCACCTACGAGCTGTTTGCCACCACGGATGACACCACCGGTGCCCTGCTGGCAGACACCATCACCGTGTCCAACGGCATCAACGCCAACGGGGCACGCGTGCGCGCCCACTCCGATACACCGCTTGAGTCTCTTGCAGACGGCTCCCGCTTCACCATTGCGGGCGGCAGCGTGGTGAGCGGCTTCAACGAGGATGTACTCTACGACATGGTGCAGCCGGATGCCGGCTCCAAGAGGACCGCACGCGCCCTGCAGACCCGCAACATGCACCTGGAGCACACCGCCCACGGCGTGGACCTGGTGGTGAGCGAGAACTACAAGGCCATTGACGACCGCAACACAAACGCGGCAGCCGTGCGCGACGTTATCCTGCCGCTCGATGCGGCGGCGGACCACCGCCCCGGTAAGCTGGCCGGCTCTGCAAGCCAGCTGGACCATGTGCTGGACGCCCTGGACTACACCCGCAGCGGTGCAGATGCCCGCGAGGGCCTGCTGAGCCTCTCCGGCGCGGCCAACCTCATTGTGCCCAACATGATGATGGATGCCTCCCGCCACCACCTCAGCGCCCTGCGCGACCACATGAGCGCGCCCGTGTGCAACAAGGACCGCAAGACCAAGGGCAACGTCTGGGCTGCCTACACAGGCGGTTACGACCACATTGGCGGTGATGAGAACATGCACGCCTACTCCCACAGCTACCAGGGCGCCCTGGTGGGCGGCGACTACGCCGTGAACTGCAACTGGGCCGTGGGCCTGAGCCTGGGCTACCAAAAGTCCATTGCCCACACGGTCGGCACCCGCGCGGATGCAGACGCCATCAGCGGTGACCTGTACGCCGTGGGCCGCACCGGCAAGTACACCCACCGCTTCAGCATGGGCCTCACCTCCTACAGCACGGATGTGAAGCGCGGCACGCGCATTGCCGCCGCCGGCCACACCTACCACGGCCAGAGCACCGGCAGCGCGGACGGCATGTCCTGGAACTTCGGTTACCAGCTCAGCCGCAACTTCGCCATCAACCAGGTGAGCACCATCACCCCGTACCTGACCGTGGACGTGGCGCTGCAGCGCATCGACACGCTCAACGAGAAGGGGCAGGGGGATGCCAGCGTGGTGACGGACTACGAGGACTTTGTGCAGACGGATGCCGCGCTGGGTGTGGCATACTCTCACACCTTCACGTCCTTCAACCGCCAGGCGGGCGTGGTCTCCGTGAACCTGGCCGCGCACGGCGAGTTCAGCGAGCACCGCGCCACCGCCAAGAACCACTTTGCGGGATACGCGGACACCTGGAAGACACGCAGCATGAAGCGTGCGCCGTTCTACGGTGAGCTCGGCGCAGATGTGGTGGTGCCCTTCGGCCAGCACATCTCCGGCACGGCGGGCGTGAACTTCGAGTTCTCCGCAGACCGCACATTCGTGGGCGGCCATGCCGGCGTGAACTACAGGTTCTAATCCGCCTGCAAGGCTGGAACATTCCGCCCCCGCACCTTTTTTCAGGTGCGGGGGCGCCTTATTTTCTTGCCATGGCGGGTGGATGTGGGGTATTCTCTGAGCATGATGAACTGGGTATACGGTATTGGAATGGCCGCAGCCTCCGCCATGGTGTGCATGGCGGCCACAGATTTGGCGGAGCCTGTGAAGAGCGGTGAGCTCTGGACGCTGGACAAGCAGGAGCTCAACCAAAAGTACCTGCAGGGCGTGCGGTATTCCCCTGTGGATGACAACACCGTGCGCGTGCAAGCGCGCGGCGCGCTCACCATCGGCAAAATCGCTCCCGCTGAAATGGTCTTCAAATGGAATGGTGACCACCTCGGCAGCATCCACATCATCATCTATAACAAGGGGGACGACGGCGCCATTGACCAGAAGGCTTTCGATTCCCGCGTGCAGAGCTCCGTGGATTCCGTGGAGCAGGTGGTGGGCGTGCCCGGCAAGCCCGCCAAGGTTTCAGAGAAGGAAACAGGTATCAAGACCCGCGCCTGGGACTGGGAGTGGGAAGGCGGCGCCATTCACCTGGACAGCGGCTCCACCGGCGGCTCCTCCAAGAACAAGAAGAAGCCCGGCGCTCCCTTCACTGCGGAATTCATCCGCATGAACCTGGGCCCGGATGCCTCCGCAATCGAGACCGGCGGCGCGCGTGACGCCGTCACCCACAGCGAAATCCGCAAAAACGTGCATCATGAGGAGAACGGTGATGTGTGGATTGAGAATGTGCCCATGGTGGACCAGGGTGACAAAGGCTACTGCGTGCCCGCCTCCATCTCCCGCGTCTTCGCCTACTACGGCATGGACGGCGTGGACCAGCACGCCCTCGCAGCCATCTGCGGCAGTTCCGGTGACCAGGGTACCCGCACAGACAACATGGAGGAATCCATGAAGCAGATCTGCAAGAAATTCCCCATCCGCATCGTCAACCTGGAGTCCAAGAAGAACAAGGACTACACCACCTTCATCCTCGATCTCATCGCCAAGTACAACAAGGCCGCCAAGTCCATGGGCAAGGAGGCCATCTCCGAGCAGCAGGGCTCCAACTTCTTTGACCTGGCAGACCCAGATGTGCTGCTCAAGGCCCGTGCCGGCAGGGGCGCGGATGTCAGCAAGTGGATGGGTGATATCAGCAAGCAGATCAACACCGGCATCCCCGTGCTCTGGTGCGTCACCCTCGGCATCTACAAGGAATCCGTCCCCCTGCCCCAGGGCCGCGGCGGCCACATGCGCCTCATCATCGGGTACAACAAGGCGGAGAAGACCATCATCTACACAGATTCCTGGGGCGCAGGCCATGAGAAAAAATCCATGCCCGCCGCAGAGGCCATGTCCATGACCTCATCCCGCTACGTCCTGCGCCGATAGCGCGGCAGCCATATCCCCGCTTGCAGACCCAAAATTTTCGGCGGCACATGTGCTTCTTGCATATGTGCCGCCATTGAATTTGGGATGCCTGTCTCGGCTCAGCGGAACGCAAAGACGGGTTCGGAACCTCCCCAAGATGCGCTTTGCGTTCCCCACGCACGTTCCGGTGGGTACCGCTTTGCCTACAGGATTCGGAATACTGTAGGCAAGCAAAAAATGAAAAAAAGTTGAAAATTCAAGGATGAAAGCCCTTGCGTGCTAAACGCACGCGTGTGAAAATCCCTTCCTTGCTGATTCGTTAGCAGTTGGATTTTATGGCATTGTGAGAAAATTGGCGCCTACAGTATTCCGAATACTGTAGAATGCTCCTGTGCGTGGGTGGACTACGCACCATGCACAGAATTTCGTCAAGCACGCGAACAACAAAAACAATTCCAATCCAAACAATCAAACAGTCATGAGACTTAGACTCAATACAACACTCAGAGCGGCCCTTATCGCCGCCATCACAGCCGTGGGTTTCACACTGCCGCAAGCGTATGCAACAGTCGAATGGACGGGCGGCAAGCCCCTTGGAGACTGGTTCTATACAAACAACAACGGAACTGGCTCGATCTTGATGGATGATGAGCACAATCAGGTGAACATCACTGCAGAAGGCGACGCTCCCGTGACTGCCGAGATTTCCAGGGTGACTGTGAAGAATGGGGCCACTGTGCGCATCTCAGGCAGCAACCCTTGGGGGGCGGACCGTTCGTTTAGAGCGCTGACCATTGAAAACATCACTACGGTGGGCTCCCCTGGCAGCATCCTACTGAGCACCGAGCCGAACAATAGCGGTAAGCCTGCGGCCAACACCACCGTCACGGTGAACTCTGTGACTGGCACGCTGTCTGGCGTGAACAACTATGGAGTATTGACCCTTGGCTCAACGGGGAGCACCATCAGCACATCCGGGACTATCCACAATTATTCCGGGGCAACCCTTACCCTCGGTGGCAACTTGTCTGCAAACGAGGTGACTGTGGACTCAGGATCCACCCTGAAGTTTGCGGATGCGAACTTGCTTACCGTCTCCGGCAGCTTGACCATGCGGTCGGGATCTATCTTGGATGTTTCGCTTATCAGTGACTATGATGCCCCGGTGGCACTTGCTTATACCAGCAGCGCCTCTTACGAGGGCGCGAAAATTGTCGGCGTGCAAAAGGGGTATAGCGCAGCCCTCTCTACAAGCGACAATAAGTTGTGGCTGACATTCACTGTTACCCCCGCATATGTTTGGAAGGGAACAGTGGAGCAACACGATTGGAGCAATGCGGTGTGGAACGATGCAGCGGAATTCACGCAAGGAGCCGATGCAGAATTCTCCGGCGGAGGGTACAGTGAAGTAACTGTTACCACTGAAGTTGAGGCAGCCAATGTAGATGTGAGCGGTCAGGACTACACCTTTACTATCAATGATGGCGCTTCCTTGACGACGACAGGCAAGTTTACTGTAGGCAGTGACGACCAGAAGGTTGTTTTGAACGGTGGCAGCTTTACTTCTGATGAGATTTCTATTGCTGCAGGCAGCACGCTTACAATCGACAACAAGACCCAAACTGCCTATGCGGTTGGCACGGTAACCGGTGAGGGTGACCTGCTTCTGGCCTCCGGTTCTTTCAACATCGGTGACTTTGGTTCCACCGGCAAGCTGGTGGTGAATGGAAGCACGTTGGAGCTTGGCGATGCCAAGCACACCATCGGCAACCTCACGGTTGGCGAGGGTGGCGTGGTTACCACCACTCACAACGCTGGTGAGGGCTGCGTCTCCGGCGACATACACATTCTCGGTGGTGGCACTTTCAAAGTAATCGGCGGGCACGATGCCTTCGGCTACAACGGCGGTCAGACCGACAACATCTACATGCAGGGTAGCGGTGCCGATCATCTGGCCATCTTGTCCTTGGAGCAGACTACGCAGAACAGTGTAACCATGCAGACCAACCTCCACATGGGCGGCTATTCCTCCATTGTCAGCAAGGAAAACACCAAGGGATTTAACACTTTTGGCTGCTCCATTTCTGCGGAAGGTGTGCAGAACACCATCGCTCTTATGGACCTCCGCAGCAATGTCACCATTGATGTGGCAGAATCAGGCTCCCTGGAGATTGCCAAGGTGACAAAGAATGGCGACGGAGCCAAGGTTATCACCAAGACCGGTGTGGGCACCCTCAGCTTCACGGGAGATTCTCTGATGAACGGCTTGAATGTGAATAAGGGCACCGTTGCCTTTACCGGTGGCACCTCCACGGTGGATGCTCTTAGTTTGACCAGTGATGGCACGCTGCGTATCAGCGGCACGGGTACTGTGGTGAATATTGGTGGTGCCAATAACACCATCAGCTCTACAGTTCAGGTGGATGCCGCCAGGCTCAATCTCACTGGAACCTTTGCGATTGACGGCATTCCCAGTGATATGCAGATTAACTGGAGCGGTGCTGCGGACGCAGGCAATGGCTATAAGACCACCACAGGCGAGATTCAAGTGTACAACGCAACGAATGATGGCACCGTCACCATCGCTGATAGCGCCCATATCACTTATGGCGGCACGGATGTGAAGGATTCTTTGAACAATGGCGTATACTCCGTACAGGGAGAAACAGATTACTCCCATTTCTATGTGAACACCGCTGGCACCACTGAACTTGTTTCCAAGGCGTACTCGGATTCGCACACGCCCGACAAGTTCACCCTGGCTGCCAA
>JAZLFB010000056.1:0-22070 GCA_045615585.1 Akkermansia sp. | reverse complement strand
GGTCGTGGCTGATGACTACGGCGGGCTCCACTTCCTTGTTGATGCAGGAGGCGTCGTGGAAAGAGGCTTCCACAGCCACGGCGGCGAGCTTGTTGCTGAAGTCCACCTTGTTCGGCTCGTCAAGAATCTTCACAGCGTTGGAGGGGGAGATGAACACGCCCACGTTGATGTCGTTCTTGGAGGGGTTGTTGCCGTTCTGGGGGGTAAGGGGGATGTCAACGTAGGTAATCTCCTTATCGAGCATGATGGGCGCTTCACCCTTGGCAGCCACAAACACAGTGTAGACGTGCACCTTGAGTTCGGGGATGAAGTTGGGACTCTTGCCGCCCTTGGCCTTACCTTCCACCGTCAGGGGGATGCGCACAAAGTGCCAAATCTGGCCGTCATCCACGCGCTTGCCCATATCCTTGCCGTTGAACACATCGGCACCGGGGGTGGGCAGATTCAGGCGCTCCACCTTCAAATCGCCGGGCTTGGCCTTGAATGTTACCTGTACGGACTCGGCATCCAGAGCGGAAGCGGTCGGGAAGCCGCAGAGAGCGGCAACAGCAAGGGGAAGGAGATACTTCTTCATAGTGAAAAAATTCAGTTGTGTGCTATACTTATACACAATCCCCGCCCGCTTGGCGAGAAGAATCTTCTCTTTGCCGAAAATTTTTTGAAAGGTTTTGTCTTTTGCCGCCGTATCGCGCCCGCATCGGTACCTTTTTCGGGGCTGTCCCTCGGGCTTCGGCACGCAAAAAATGTTTTTTCGGCACTCTGCATGCACCGGACAGCGCAACCCCGCCCGAGTCTGCAAACCGAGGCGGCAAGTTTACCCCATGGCGGGGAATTGACTTGCGTGCGCGCAACCACTCTGGTATCATGACAGCGTGAAAAGGTTAGGCTTGCTTTTGTGTGTTGCGTTGGGGCTGTGCAGTTGCAGTCTCAGCGAGCATTTGGCGCGCGTTTCCGGTCGGGTGGAACGTGACTACGCCGCCACGCAGGAGTGGGATAAGCTGCCCGTGCGCACCATCTCGTGGAATCAGGCGCTGGCCATGATGAACCGCAACAACTTGGAGTTGCAGTCGGCACAAAGCCATATTGAAAAGGCGGAGCGCAACTGTCTGCGCGTGTACACCGACCTCATCCCCATGGTGTCGTACTACAGCACCTTCAACAAGAGCATTGACGAGCTGACCCGCTCTTGGAGCAGAGACGACTACCACTCCGAAATCAACGTCAATTTCAACGTTCCCACCCTCACGCAGCTGCCCTACCGCGTCTATTCCTCCAAGGCACAGGCTTACGCCGCCGTAAAAGCCCGCGAGGGCAAGGAGCGCGAGCTGACCTCCAAGCTCTACCAAGCCGTGCGTCTGCATGAGATTGAACTGCGCCGCCGTGCCTTGGAGCAGCAGAACCCCGACCAACCCGCCGATGAACTAACCAACGCGGGCAAGGACAAGGAGTATTGGAAAGCCGTAGGCACTCTTCTGGGTGACTACTCCGCGCGCTGGAACATTTTACCCGAAAGCATGCCGCACCTGCGCTGGGCGGATTACGAGCCGCGCCTTGACCGCCTTGACCCGCTGCTGGTCTGCAAGTTCGCCCTGCAACTGGAGCAGGCGCGCATGCTGCAATACGGCATTGCCATGCAGTACCTGCCCACCATCAACCTCGGTCTGTACAGTCCCTCCCTGTTCTCCTCCACGGGCGGTCATTACACCGGCACCTTCCTGTCCTCGAAAGACACGCGCCTGAACATGAACGTGGCGTACAATCTGGACACGCGTCTCATGCAGTGGAATCAGTACATGGACAGCAAGGCGGAATACAAGCGCACCCAACAGGAAGTAGCCGCCGCCCTGATGGAGCACAAGGACAAGATTCTGATGCTGCGCCGCAGCTACGGCGAGTATCAGGACTGGAACAGCTACATGACCAAGCGGCTGGACTACCTGCGCACCACCCCGCCCGCCACCGCCGCCGAATTCATCGAGCAGAACAAAGCCATCCAATCCATGCAACAGGAAATGCTTTCGCAGGAAGAAAAAGCCGTAGAAAGCGAAGCCGCACTGGTGCTGGAATACGGAATGCCTAAATGAAGTTGGAAGTTGGAGGTTGGAAGTTGGAAGTATTGAGTTCGTGCGCCTTTGGCGCAAAAAAACAACGAAACGCAAAGCGTCTATCATGGTTTCTGACAAACTTCTGACTAAAACTTCTGCAAAATGGCGAAAGAAAGGATGCCTGTTATGACAAAATCTCATTGGCTTGAAATCACACGCGATGATGTGATTCATGCTATAGAGAAATTTCTTGCACATCATCCCGATTGCCCGCAGCCGCGCTCCACTTATTTGGTTTTTGACGGCAAAAAGCTGCCGGCAAAACATATTCGCGGCATGGCCTATCGTGAACATTATGGGGTAGATATCAGTAAGGCGGATTTTAGCGGAGGTTTGGAAACCGTCCGTTTCTTTGAACGTCTTGGCTTTAAGATGGATTATCAACCCTCCCAAAAAGCTGAATTCACGAATCCTGAACCTGCTAAGGAAGCGGAGAAGCCTATAAAACCTGCCGATGGTAAGATTATCATTCCGTCAAAGCGGGTTATCGAACAGAAGAATGCGCTCCAGTTGATTTTGAATAAAATGTTCGACGGGGATATTGTTTGTGAAAAAACATATCCGTGGCTGAAAACGCCCGCTGAACTCACAGGACCTTATGCTGCTCTCCATAAGGCTCTTTCAGCGTATCGGGGAGACACCGCCTTTGCCAAGAAAAATGTCGCGCTGAGATGTGACTTCGTTTGTGAAAGCCAAAGGCTCATTATTGAATATGACGAACGTCAACACTTTTCCGAGGCAAGACGAATATCCCTTGAAGCCTATGCGGATGTTCGGGTTTCGTTTGACAGAATGAAATGGATTAAGGCTTGCCGTGATGTCAGGGCAAAAGACAATGCCCCGGCTAATCGAGATGAAGTCAGGGCTTACTACGACAGCACCAGAGATATCGCGTGTTGGGAGAACGGCTACCGATTGGTTCGCATCATGCACGGTCAGATAGATTTCGAAAAGGAAGGTGCTGCTGAAGAACTTGCAAAAATGCTGGAGCCTATCCTGAACCCCAAGGATGAATTCATCAAAGTCGGCATGTATTTGCAGACGGAGGAGCTGAAAAATCGCAGCAGTTTTGACGCAGTTCTACCGATATTAAAGACCGCCGATGCCGATATCATCGTATTCCCTGAGCATTGTTATGTGCCGTTTGACGCTCAAATCAAGCAAAAAGACATATCTTCTGCGGCTGTAGAGCAGGAAGTGATGGGATTGTGTCTCGAATTCAGCAAGGAACTGGGAAAGGCGGTCATCGTAAGCACATCTTCACAACTTGAAGATGGTCGCAAAATGATTTACAGCATCTTTGCAAACGCTTTCGCCTACGGAGAGGACACGAATACCGCTCTATACGTCAAACATACCATGTGCGGGAAATCGGCTTTAGAAACGGAGGACTATCCGAAGCGAGCGAAGCGATATTTTGCACCTATCCGATACAAAGGATTCAAAATAGGAATGACAATATGTTATGACTGCAATCATGCTCTTTTCAGCAGAATCTACGGACTGTCCGGCATAGACCTCATCATCAACAGTACCGGAGGGAACGTTGTTTACAATAAGTGGTTTAAGTACAACAAAGTTCGCGCCATCGAGAATGACTGTGCCACTCTTGTTACCATGGGTGGTGACGGAACGGCAAAAAACGGGCATAACTATGTCTTTGGTTTCAATAGAAACGGCGGACAGTTACCCCCGAAAAATCTGTGCGGGAGTTCGGAAAAGCACAACGAACCCGGTGGCTTATATGTCTATACAATAAGCAAAGAACCCGGCGAAGCCGAACCCGATAATAGCAATCAGTTCGAAACCGTTAACAAGAACTGGCAGCTTTCCTGGCCTGTTATGGGAAGCCAAAGCGTTCTTGCCGAAGCGGAAAAAGTAACCGATTCAATCTATCGAAAGCAAGTCGGCAGCTATCATGTTTTCTTTTTGCTTGTGGATGGGTTGGATATTCTGAAACCGGAGTTCGTGCAGCCGCTTCTTTACGCCAAGGAAATCAAAAAGTATCCCAACAGGAAATATGTTATCGTAAACCGCCACGGACATGTGGAGGAGCAATTTTTCAAAGAAAAGCTTTCTGTCGTTCTGAAAGTCCGTGCAATGGAGAATTATTGCGCGGTCATTCTGGAGTCAGACAATATCAACAAGTGCTATCAGTGCGGGAAGAATCGTACTGCTCAGGTTGTTCGTGCAGAAGGTGGTGCGTTCGGAATTGACATTGAACGCACCACCGGACCGGAGTCTATTTGGAAAGATAAAGAAGGCATGAGAGCCGCATGGCGGAAAAACTACAAATGGCTTGTTGAGCATGTATTTGCTCTGTATGAGTAATCATTTCCGGCGAGAAAAGTTTTTGAGTTTTGAAATTTGAAATTGAGCTTATAGCCACACTTTTGTAAAATGGGGCAGTCGAAAACACGTCACCAACGCTCTGCGGTCATCGTCATCCCGCACGCCGTCAGGCGTGCCTAGCTTCCCCATTTCAACTTTCAACCTTCAACTTTCAACTTTACATGTACAAGGTTCTTTTCGTCTGTCTGGGCAACATCTGCCGCTCGCCTGCAGCGGAGGTCATTTTTAATGCCGCGCTGCAAGAAGCGGGGCTGGAGGGGGCGGTGACGGTCGATTCCTGCGGCACCGCCAACTACCACACAGGGCAGAAGCCCGACCGCCGCATGCTGGCGGCGTTGGAACGCGCAGGCTACACCTACGGCGGTCACCGCGCGCGGCAATTTTCGCGGGCGGATTTCGAGCGTTTTGACCTCATCATCCCGCAGGATGAAAGCAACCGCCATGATTTAGTGCGGCTGGCCCGCAACAACGAGGAAGCCGCCCGCATCGTTCCCATGCGCAAATGGTTTGCCGCAGAGGAACGCCGCACCGAAGTGCCCGACCCCTACTACGGCGGCAGCGACGGTTTCGATGACGTGGTGCGCCTGTTAGGCAAAGCCGCCCGCAACTTGGCGGCGGAGCTGAAAAAACGCCTCGCGCAGAACTCCTAACACCCTCCAACAGGAGAACACAGGAAATTAAATTCGACATCCCTGCGGCGCAGCCGCACGAACTTAATACTTCCAACTTCCAACCTCCAACTTCCAACTTCCCCATGTCCATCTTTCAACTGGAAACCGACTACAAGCCCTCCGGCGACCAAGAGCAAGCCATTCAAAAGCTGCTCAAATCGCTGGATGCGGGCAACCGCCACCAGTGTCTGTTGGGTGTCACGGGCAGCGGCAAAACCTTTACGATGGCCAATGTCATTGCCGCGCAGAACCGCCCCGTGCTGGTGCTGTCGCACAACAAGACGCTGGCCGCCCAGCTGTATTCGGAGTTGAAGAGCTTTTTCCCGCACAATGCGGTGGAATATTTTGTTTCATACTTCGACTACTACCAGCCCGAAGCCTACATTGCCAGCACCGACACCTACATTGAAAAAGACAGCGCCATTAACGAGGAAATTGCCCGCCTGTGCCTGAACGCCATGCGCTCTCTGCTGCTGCGGAAGGATGTGATTGTGGTGGCCTCCGTCTCCTGCATCTACGGCCTTGGCTCGCCCGAAGATTACCGCAACCTGACCCTCTCCGTCGAGGTGGGGCAGGAGATGGACCGCGATGCCCTGCTCGCCTGTCTGGCGGAGCTGCTGTTCGAGCGCAACGATTTTGATTTTCAACGCGGGCGTTTCCGTGTGCGCGGCGACGTGGTGGACATCTACCCCGCCCAGAGCGACGGCGAGGCCATCCGCATTGAATTCTTCGGGGATGAAATTGACGCCATCTCGCTGACGGATGCCGCCACGGGGCGCGTGCGTGAAAAGCTGCACAGCTACCTCTTCTTCCCTGTCAAGCAATACGTCTCCTCGCCCGAAAAGCGACTGCCCGCCATCCAATCCATCCGCAAGGAGCTGGAGGAGCGCGTGGCGAGGCTCGAAAGCCAAAACAAGCTCATCGAAGCCCAACGCCTGAAAATGCGTACGGACTACGATTTGGAGCTGATTAACGAAATCGGCTTTTGCAAGGGCATCGAAAACTACTCCCGCCACCTTGCGGGGCGCGCGCCGGGTTCCACCCCCTCCACCTTGCAGGATTATTTCCCTGCCGACCACCTGACCATCATTGATGAATCGCACGCCACCGTCCCCCAGCTGGGCGGCATGTACGAGGGCGACCGCTCGCGCAAGCAGGTACTTATTGACCACGGTTTCCGTTTACCCAGCGCGCTGGACAACCGCCCGCTGCGCTTCGATGAGTTCATGAACCGACAGGCACAAATCCTGTACCTGAGTGCCACCCCCGGCCCCTTTGAGTATGTGAACTGCGTGCCGGGCAACAAATCCTATATCCCTGTGCTGAAAGCCAAGCGCGGCAACACCCACGCCCGCAGCGAAAAGGCGAGCCAAGCCATCACCCACGCGCCCGATGACTTCCGCGGCGTGTTCTTCCACCACCTTTCCGAGCTGCGCGTGCCGCCACATTCCTCCGCCGCGTCGGTGGAATCCTTTAACCCGCGCGGGCTGGGGCAGCCGCTCATTGTGGAGCAGCTGATTCGCCCCACAGGGCTGTTGGAGCCGAAAATCACCCTGCTGCCGCTGGACGGTCAGATTGATAAGACCATTGAGCTGTGCCGCCAACGTGTCTCCGTGCGCGAGCGCGTGCTGGTCACCACCCTCACCAAGCGCACGGCGGAGGATTTGACGGACTACCTGCGCAACGTGGGGCTGAATGTGGAATACATCCACGCCGATGTGGATGCCATTGAGCGTGTGGAGATTCTGCGCAAGCTCCGCAGCGGCAAGGTGGATATTCTGGTGGGTATCAACCTGTTGCGAGAGGGGCTTGATTTGCCCGAAGTATCCCTCGTCTGCATTCTCGATGCGGATAAAGAGGGTTTTTTACGCAACGAAACCAGCTTGGTGCAGACGGCGGGTCGCGCCGCCCGCCACGTCCACGGCGAATGTGTGCTGTTCTGCGATGTCGTGACGGATTCCATTGCCCGCTTGGTGGAGGAAAGCGACCGCCGCCGCGCCGTGCAGGATGCCTACAACAAGCAACACGGCATCACCCCGCACACCGTAGCCCGCGCCGACCAGAGCACGCTGCGCCTTTACACACCCGATGAGGAGTTGGAAGAGCCGATGCTGGCGGCGGGCGAGTTGGATGAAGAGGACGTCGATAAGACCATCCGACAGCTTGAAAAGGAGATGAAAGAAGCCGCCGCCCGCCTTGATTTCGAGGTAGCCGCCGTGCTGCGCGACAAAATTGCCCTGTTGCGCGGCAAGTAAGGCGGTGTGCTCAATGTGACAGACAGCGCGTTTTATCCCAAACGAGCGCAGACAGCGCAGGTGGGCTTACAACCGCGGGCGGGGCAGAACTGACGCCCCCACAGCACCATGCGCAAGTGCAATTGCCCCCATGTTTCTCGGGGAAAGAGTTTTTTCAAATCAGTCTCCACCTTTTCTACCGTGGTGCCGCGGCTTAATCCCCAACGGCGGGCAAGGCGGAAAATATGCGTATCAACAGGGAATGCGGGGTAGCCGAACGCCTGATTCATGACCACTGACGCAGTTTTGTGCCCTACCCCCGGCAGGGCTTCCAAAGCCTCAAACGTATCGGGTACCTGCCCGCCGTGCTGCTCCGTCAACTGCCGCGCCATTTCCACCAAGCGCTTGGCTTTGCTTTCGTAAAAGCCGCAGGAGTGAATGTAGGGACTGACTTCCTGCCAGTCCATCGCCGCCATCGTTGCGGCATCGGGTGCTGCCGCAAAGAGGGCGGGCGTCACCAAATTGACGCGCGCATCGGTGCATTGAGCCGACAGCATGACCGCGACCAGCAGCGTGAAAGGGTCGCGGTGGTGCAGCGGCACCTCGGGATTCGGGATGCCGCGTTCCAACTCCTCTGCCACCACGGCGGCTTTTTCGGCGCGTCTCATGTCAGGCTCTCCATAAAACAGCCGTTGCCGTGCATCAGCGGCGCTTGCTCATGCTGCCCAGCGGGCCGAGGGTGGCTTCGCCTTCCTCTCGGGTCATGCGGTTCCAAGACTTAGAACCTTCGGAAGAGCCTTTGGGCGCCACCACCGTGCGACCGCTGTCGGGCACTTCGGGCATGGGGCGCTGGCAGGAGGCAAACAAAGCGGCGGGCAGCAGCAGAAGAAGCATTTTTTTCATTGTCTCAATGGGGGCTAAATTGAAGTCTGTATATTGGATAATCTGAAGAAAGAATCGTTCAAAAAAAGCCGCCTGACCGAGCATCGGACAGGCGGCGAAAGGTTGTGTCACACCTGTGCGGCGAACATCAGTTGCCGAGGGGCTTCATGCGGAAAGCACGGTCGCCCACTTCGGGACGCAGACCGGCAGGAAGCTGCTCGGGGTCGAACTCAGCCAACACCTGACCGTCCTTGATGCTGATAATGCGGACGGGCGTGATAACGGTATCACCGCGCTTCACGAGCAGGGGGGTGGAGTCACCGGCCACCAGACCGCTGTCAGCACCGGCTTGGAAGACGACAAACTTCCAATGCGTATCGGCAGCCAGAATCATGAACTCATCGGCATTGTGCACATAATTCTTGAAGAAGCGGTCGTTGATGTTGTCGAGGCGGGCCAGTTCCACCTTCTCTTTGGCGAGCTTCTGCATAGCAGCCTCGCGCACGGTGGTCTCTTCCTCCAACTGGGCGGCAAGGGTCTTGGCGCGTTCGGCTTCGCGGTCCACCACGCTCTTGATGGCTTCCATCACCTCGGCAAAGCCGGAGGCAGAGGGGACATCAATGTTACCCGTAGCCTGCAGGGTTTCAAGAGCGGCATTGTAGGAAGCACGAATCTGCTCCACGCTGTCGGTCACGGCCTTCACCTTGGCCTTGGTATCGGCAAGGGTCTTCTTGTCGGCTTCGAGCTTGGCTTCGGAGTCATTGCGCTTATCGCGGTGGTCGCGCATTTCATTACGGGCGTTTTCGGAAGCCTTGATGGCTTCGACACGCTCGCCGGAGATGCGGGCAACCTCGGTATCCAATTCAGAATTGAGCTTGCGGAGACCGGACGCCTCGGCATCGGCCACCTGAGAACCGCCGCCGTGAGTCGTTGTCACGATATCCATGACCTTCTTCTGGTCGGCAGAGAACATGGCAATGGCACCACCGGCCAGCACCACGATGATAGAAACGAGAAGTTGAGAGATTTTCATATCGTTTGAAAGGAGATAAGATTTCGATTACTTGTTGCGGACGGAGATGACACGATCACCCACGCGGACGCGGTCGCCGGGGCGAATGGTTTGATAAACAACATCGCAGATAGAGCGAGAGCCTTCCACCAGCGTCACATTCAGTTCACAAACCTTCACATCGCCGCGCATCACCGCGAGGCGGGAGCCAATGACGATACCCTTGTTGATACCGCCGTCAAGCGTCACATAATCCCAGTTGGGGTCGGCCGTGATAACCGTGCAGGAAAGCTCGGGGGGAGAGAGGCGGGCCATGCGGTCGGAGTTAAGCTTACGGGCGGCGGCAATCTTGGCCAGCGTGCGCTCGCTTTCGGCACCCAGTTCAGCAATCTGAGCCTGTTCCTGAGCAATCTGAGCCTCTACGCCGTTATTCTTTTCGACCAGCTCTGCAATCTTCTGGCCGACAGTCTGCAGAACATCATCATCTTCATCTTCCAGCTCAACAACCTCGGCGGCGCTGCGCTTGAAAGCGGCAAACTCTTCCTTAAACTTGTTGAAGTCGGCCTTGGCGGCCTCCAAATCGGCGTTAGCCTGAGAGATTTCGGTCACGATGGGAGCATCTTCGGCATCAAGGGCAGCCTTTTCTTCGTCAAAACGCTCCAACTCGCGCTTGAAGTAGGCGGTACGCAGGTCAGCGTACTGCTTGATGGACTTATCAAGCTCAATATCGTGGCTCTTCTTCACCGCATCGGCAAAGCGATTCTGCACGGTCGCCACTTCACCGCTTGCAGCAGTCATGGCTGAATGGTTCTTATAGAAGAAGAAAGAGGACCCCAGAAGGAGCACGACGGCACCGGAGATGATGTATTTCCACATGGCGGTAAGTAAAGGTTTGCAGATGTTCTTTAATATATCTATACCAGATTGCCGCCCTTGGCAATCAAAAAAAGAAAAAATCGAGCATTTTTTTTGCTGCCGCGGGTCAAAGTTTACCCTTTTTCCGTTTTCAAGGCACTTTTCACGTTCAAAACAGTCATTTCACACCTTTTCCGCGCCCCTATTACTCACATCCACGCGCGTGCGCGTAACGGAGTGAGAAATTGCGACCTTTTCGTCCCGACACGCGCGATTTTTCCCAAGAAAAAACCCCGCGCCGATGGCTCGGCGCGGGGCTGAAGTTTTTCAGAGATGGCGGGACTTATCAGCCCTCGGCACCTTCCTTGGCGGCAGCTTCGGCGGCCTTCTTGTCGCGGGCGGCAGCGCG
The DNA here is from genome assembly GCA_045615585.1 of Akkermansia sp. GTDB lineage: Bacteria > Verrucomicrobiota > Verrucomicrobiia > Verrucomicrobiales > Akkermansiaceae > Akkermansia. The sequence goes on along the minus strand of JAZLFB010000056.1, from coordinate 11,550 downwards.
CATGGACATCTTGACGCGACCCTTGTCATCAATACCGATGCACTTGGCGGTCACGATATCACCGACCTTGACAACGTCCTCGGTCTTCTGCGTGCGGCCTTCGGCCAGCTCAGAGATGTGGATGAGGCCGTCCTTGCCGGGCAGCACTTCCATGAAGGCACCGAACTCCTTGGTGGAGACAATCTTACCTTCGTAGGTTTCGCCCACTTCAATCTCCTTGAACATGCGGTCGATGAGGTAGAGAGCGCGTTCCACACCCTCCTGACGGCTGCCGTAGATGCGCACGGTGCCGTCCTCTTCGATGTTGATGTCGGTACCCGTCTCGGCCTGCAGAGCCTTGATGTTCTTACCGCCGGGCCCGATGAGTTCGCCGATGCGATCCTGCGGGATGCTGGTGGATTCGATGCGGGGAGCGTTGGGGCTCATCTTCTGCGGGGCAGAGATGCAGGCATTCATGGTGTCCAGCACTTCCAGACGCCCCTTGCGGGCCAGGTGGATAGCGTCCTCCAGAATGTACAGGGGAATGCCGGGCAGCTTGAGGTCGAGCTGGTAGCCCGTCACACCCTCGGTGGAGCCGCACAGCTTGAAGTCCATATCGCCGTAGAAGTCTTCGGAACCGATGATATCGAGCAGCGTCTTGTAGCGCTTGGGCTCGCGGTCGCCCGCGTTCTCGAACTCGGTCACCAGACCCACGGAGATACCGGAGACGGGGCGCTTCAGCGGCACACCCGCAGCCAGAAGGGAAAGCGTGCCGGCGCAGACGGAAGCCATGGAAGTGGAGCCATTGGATTCCATAATCTCAGAGGAGACACGGATGGCGTAGGGGAACTCGTCCTCGGAGGGCACCACGGGAGCAATGGAACGCTCGGCAAGGGCACCGTGACCGATTTCGCGGCGGTTCTGACCACCGAAACGACCCGTTTCACCCACGGTGAAGGGGGGGAAGTTGTAGTGCAGGATGAAGCGCTTCTCATCCACGGAACCGGTGTAGTTGTCCAGATACTGCTTCTCTTCCACAGGGGCGAGCGTGGCAAGGCACATGGACATCGTCTCACCGCGGGAGAACAGGGCGGAGCCGTGCACCACGGAGGGCAGCACATTCACCTCGGCGGAGAGGGGACGCAGCTGCTTGATGGCGCGACCGTCGGCGCGCTTGTCGTGCTCCATGATGGAGATACGGAAAGCCTTCTTCTGAATGTACTCGAAGACCTGTTCCACGTCAAAATCGGTGGCTTCGGGGTGAGCGGCCTTAATGGCGGCTTCCACCTCGTCGCGCAGGGCGCCCACCTGCTTCTGACGCTGAATCTTGTTGGGGGCGTAGATGGCTTCCTCGATGCGGTCACCGGCAATCTGATAGCCGATTTCCAGCAGTTCGGGCTTGGCGAGCGTCAGCTCGTACTCACGCTTGGGCTTACCGCAGATACCGCGCAGCTCTTCCTGAGCGGCGCAAATCTTGGCCACGTTCTCCTGAGCGCAGTGCAGAGCGGCAATGAAGTCCTCTTCGGGCAGTTCCTTGGCGGAACCTTCAATCATGATAACCTGATCCTTGGAACCGGCGTACACGAGGTCGAGGTCGGATTCCAGACGCTGGCTGTTGGTGGGGTTAATCACGAACTCGCCGTTGATACGACCCACGCGCACGGCACCCACGGGCTCGGCAAAGGGAAGGTCGGAAATCACACAAGCGGCGGAAGCACCGTTGATGGAAAGGATATCGGGCTCGTTCTCGCCATCAGCGGCAAGCAGCAGGGTAATCACCTGCGTGTCGTAGAAGTAGCCCTTGGGGAACATGGGACGCAGGGGGCGGTCCGTCATGCGGCAGGTAAGGATTTCCTTCTCGGTGGGGCGACCCTCACGCTTGAAGTAACCGCCGGGGAACATACCCGCAGCAGCGGCTTTTTCCTTGTATTCAACGGACAGGGGGAAGAAGGTCTGGCCTTCCTTGATCTTGGTGGCGCTCACCACGGTGACCAGAACAACGGTATCACCACAGCGGACGGTAACGGCGCCGTCGGCAAGGCGTGCAACCTTACCGGTTTCAATGGTGATGGGGCTTGCGCCGACGGCGCAGGTAACGGAATGTGTACTCATTTTTTCTTTTTTTCTTCGAAATGTCAGGCCTTCATCTCCTCCGCAGGGCGGCACCGACGGTTCCCTGCTTCGGCCTACCGCCTGAGAGGAGGCGGCGGGATGCGCGTTTCGGCAGGGTACAATACACCCGCTCTACACGCAGTCGCGTGCAGTTTACAGGCTAAAAGCCCGCAAGGCAAGCCAATTCTTGCATTTAGCGGCACTATGTCACAAAAAGCAGGCTAAGAGCTTCAGAGAATATTCCGCAATTTTTCTTCGGTATCCTTAAACTGAAGGAAGGTGGTCAGGCGGCTGTTCTCCAACAACGTGACATAGCGCCCCTCTTTCACTAAATTACGCAAACCGGGGTCGCTGAACAAATCGATAAAACGCGAACATTGCGGTATACCGCGGGGTTTGAGCTGATTTTCGTAAAAAGCGCGGTACTGCGGTTCCTCCATGGCGCAGCCGAAAGCCACCAAACAGGCCAAATTCACCTGCGCGGCATTCTCCATGGGGTCTATTTTCTCCAACCAAGCGGTGTAATTCTGCTGCCGCAGCGTCTCTTTGGCAGTGGTTGCCCACGCCTTTTCGGGCAGTTCCGCCCCCTGCTGCTGAGCAAGAGCAAGCTCGTGGTAAAAACGGATACGGCAGATATCGCCGTAATACGACACCCCCAACATGGCCACCCACAGCATCAACAAGCACATGAGCACCGTTGTGATAATACCGCCCGCGCCCACTTTTTTATTGAACGAAAACAACTGCGAAGCCCACACCATGCCGTGGAAAAAGAGCAGCAAAATGCCGCCCGCCGCACCCCACGACACGGCCTGCACCATCCACGGGCGGGGGGCATCCGTTACGAACTCCAAATAAGTAAAGCCGTTTTTTTGCAGAAACATCCACACCGCCACAGCCGAACTGACAGCCACCGCCAGCACCAACATTTTGAGAGCACCTTTCAGCAGCGTAAACAGCAGAATGGCGGTCAGAATGGCGGCAATGATGTAAAGAACGGTGGGTGATGATTCCATGGGCAAAGACATGAACTTTCCACCCGCACTATAGCACGCCGCCGCCGCGCGTTCAATCTTTTTTCCCATTCGGGGAGCGGTTAAACTTTTCTTGTCTTTGCCCGCCGCCGCGGCTATAATGCCCCTGCCCCGCTATGTACCTGTTGTTTGACTGCAATAATTTCTTTGCCACCTGTGAGCAGGTGTTTCGCCCCGATTGGCGGCAACGCCCGCTGGTGGTGCTGTCCAACAACGACGGTTGCGTCATTGCCCGCAGTGCAGAGGCCAAGGCAGCGGGCATTGCCATGGGCGAGCCGTATTTCAAGTGCCGTGACAGGCTGGAGCGCATGCACGCCGTGGTCTGTTCAGGCAATTTTCCCCTCTACACCAATTTGTCGGAACGCGTGATGGGGATTCTGGAAGCCGCGCTGCCGAACGTGCAGCAGTACAGCATTGACGAAGCCTTTTCCTGTGTGAGCGACACCCGCGACTGGGAACCCGACGGGCGCGAGATTCGCAAGCGCATCCGCCGCTGGACGGGTATCACCGTGAGCGTGGGCATTGCCCCTACCCGCACGCTGGCCAAGCTGGCCAACGAGCATGCCAAGCACCACCCCGAAACCCGCGGCGTGATGGTGCTGACCGACCCCGCCGTGCGGCAGGAACTGCTGGAGCGCACCCCTGTGGAGGAGATTTGGGGCGTGGGGCGCCGCTTGGCACCGCGCTTGAAAGCGCTGGGCATTCGCACCGCAGCCGCCCTTGCCGAGACGGATTTGAGCCTGCTGCGCCGCCATTTCGGCGTGCACGGCGAACGCTTAGCGCTGGAGCTGCGCGGCACCTCATGTTTGGATGAGGACACCCCGCCCGACCGCACACAGGTGATGGTGACCCGCACCCTCAAAGAAGGCATGACCGAGCTGCCCCCGCTGCGCGATGCCCTGTGCCGCTTTGTAGAGAAAGCGGGGCGCAGTCTGCGGCAGGAGGGCATGATGGCGGGCAGCCTGTATGTGATTCTGCGCACCTCGCGCTATGAGACAGGCGATAACCTCTACATCAACAGCGAGGGCGTACAACTGCCCGCCCCCAGCGATGACACGCGCCTCTTCACCCGTGAAGCCACCGCCCTGCTGGAAAAACTGTACCGCCCCGGCTTCCAATACCGCAAGGTGGGGGTTCTGTTGGCGGACTTAACAGCAGCGGATGCCGTGCAACCCACCTTCGACCACCCCGACACCGCACCCTCTCCGCTGATGGGGCTGCTGGATAAATTACACCGCGCGGGGCACAACGTCCATTTTGCCAACCACACAGGAGCCGCCCCGTGGCACCACGACCACGCCACCCGCAACTACACCGGCGACTGGCAGGAGCTGCCCGAATTGAAATAGGGCGGCAATTGACAGAGTGAATCGACAAATGGGGATTTGTCGAGATGAAAAAAGTTGGAAGTTGGAAGTTGGAAGTATCAAGTTAGGCTCGCTACGCTCGCGTGATATAAGCGTAACGCAAAGCGAATACTACAGCTTCTATTCTAAGCTATTGCATGCGCTTTGCGTTGCGAAGTTACCCTGCGGCGGCTAGTCTCGGCGTAGCCTTGGCGAAGACGGAAGCCGCACGAATTTAAAAACTTCCAACCTCCAACTTCAAACTTCCAACTTCCCTACAAATCCCCCATTTGTTGATTTGCTCCGGGGGATGGCCCTGATTTCATTATAAAAGGAATTTTTGCCGCTTACCCCTAGTGTTAAAAAAGCAAAAAACACCGGGGAGAAGCGTGAAACTTCGTCGGGAACCCGCTTCCCCCCGGCTTAGCAGGACTCTTTGTGGAAGAATCCTGTTTTGACATGAGAGCTCTGATCCTCTCATGCCAAAATCTGTTGTTGTGCTGCTTACTTGCGGCGGCGGCGGGCGGCAAGCCCTGCCAGAGCCAACAGGCTGAGCGTGGCGGTGGTCGGTTCGGGGACCTGCACCTCAATCACAATGCCTGTCTCATATTTTGCGACGTTCAACACACTGTAGTAGGACTGATGCGTATCCGAGGAACCAATGGCCAGCACCTTGAACACATCATCCAGAGAAGCACCGCCATGGGCGTCAGCATAACTTTCTGCCGTATAGCTTTCTACGGAAGCGTCCACCAAATCCTGCCAGCTGAAATCACTCAGCTTGATGGAGAAGGTATCGCCAATCTTCACGCCTTCGGCATACTCGTGGTTGCCCATGCCTAGGGTCAAGCTGCTGCCTGTTTGCAGGGTTAACCCGCTCATTTGCACACTGGTGATAACGGTGCCATCGCGTTCAACGTTTTCAGTACCGCTCAGTGTCAGATGGTTGGCACCGGAAAGGGTGGAACCCGCTGCAGCAGAGATGGAAGACGCAGCATCCAGCGAAACGTGGCTGACCGTCAGCTGTTCCTGAGAGGTTATGTTGGTATCCACCAAAGCCACATCGGAGATATTGTAGGAAACAGCATCGGCAAGGGCAAGCAGAGTTTCAGCCCCAGAGGTGTCGCCTACGGTAATATCAGCATGACTTATAGTGGCGGCAGAAGCACCTTTCGTCTTGGTAATGCCGCTATCGCTGATACCTACGCCGTTCAGGATAATATTAGAGCTTCCCTTCTTTGCCACGTTCAGGTTATCACCCACGGCAAATCCGACATTGGCTTTCAGCTGCCCTGTTGCTTCAACAGCGGTCGTTTTCAGGGTTACGTTCTGATTGTTATCACGCAACAACTCCGCATATTTGCCATTATCTACTGTAACTTTGCCAACAGAAATGTTAGTTGTGTCGGCATTATTATTGGCCGTTATCTTCAACTTTGCAGCAGCAGTTTCAGTCTCACCATTCAATTTAATAGTAGTATCAGCATCCGTACCAACGCTAGCGACAGCATGATTATCGTGTCTGAACTCCAACGTACCTTTTTGCACCTCCAGCGAGCCATCGCCCGTGACCTTTGTATTCACAAGGAACAAGCTGTTATTACCGGTCTTTACCAAGGTGTTGTTTTTACCCACCCCCAAGTTGACAGCAGATTGAGCATACGCGCTACCGAGGACAGAAATATTACTAACAGTATTGAATTTTACCGTTGCATTTTCCCCTTCAATTTCAACCTTGGGAAGATTTCGGCTGGTAACGCCCACCGCGCTTCCGGAATTGGAGATAACTGCACCATCCTGCAAACAGACGGCGTAATAGGCCTCTTTACCATTCAAATCGAGTTCGCCACCGATAATCAATTCGCGGGATGAGTCCGGACTGTATGAAACACCCAGAGAGTCATTTTTGTTTTGCAGTGTCAGCTTGGCACCTTGCGCAATGGTAATATTGCCGGCATAGCCATCCAGATAGCTGTTATTATTTGCGCTGCCGGCAACCTTCCAATTACCGGATTCAAAGACAAGGGCACCACTGCCCGAAACGGCACGACTCAACACCAGCGTGTCGTTGGTATTCCCCTCACCCTTAGCAAGGGAAAGCTCACTGCCGTTCGCAATACTCACAGCTCCGCCTGTGCTTGCACTTTCCGAATCGAGAGTGACAGTCAGATTTCCTGCTGCATCTGCCGTACCCACGGCAATAGCCGCATCAGAGTTCAGGTTGTCACCGCTCTTCCACGCACCGGTAAAGGTGAGAGTGCGGGCACTGTCTGCCTCAACGCTCAACGCGCCGCTGAATGAACGGGGCGTTTCTTGGGCGTTAGCCAAAACGGCGTTCTGCTTAAGAACCAGCACCTGTGTTATATCCGCAGAGGCAGTGAGCGTTACATTTTCGCCTTGGAACACTACCGTTTCGGCATTGCCTACACTTTCTGCACCGGTGTAGGAATCAGATACATTCAGATACCACTCGTTGCCATTATCAGCCGTATAAAGCAGACTGCCGTCCGTCGCAACCGAAACCACATCCGTAGGCGAGACAGAATTAAAGGTAAACCCGTCAGCCAAAATGACGCTACCGGCTACTTCGGCAGCATTAACAATAACCTTACCACCGGTCAGGAAACCATTCTCGGCATCCTCTCCTTGCGCATCAACGTATGAGCCACGATTTTCCAAGCGCGCCAACGTATCAGCCGAGACAATCAGATTACCGGAAAGGGCCAGATTGTTGGCACCGGAAAGCCGCAATGCACTCAAAAGTTCCATTGTCACCCCGGCTGTTATCGCATTCTGACCGGTGTTAACCGTGGTATTTTTCAGCACCAGCGTACCTGCGTTCGTTGCCGCAGCACTAAGGTTGCCGTTCACGGTCACATTGTTCAGCGTAATCGTCTTTCCGTCCGCTATGTCAAAGGCAACATTGCCGACGGTAAAGTTATTCTTATTATCCGCCGCCCAGTCAACATTCCATGAAGATGTAGCCGCTTTCAGCGTGCCGCCGCCCAGACTTACGGAGGGGGTGATATCTCCGCTGACAGTAAAAGCACTCCCCGTGTTTTGGGTAAACTCCAGCGTGCCACCGTCCATCACGAACTTACCGTTACTTTCGGTACGGAACAATACATTAGTTGTCTTTACCTCACCGTTATGCAAGGTCAGCTTACTCGCGTACTCCGCAGTATCCTGGTGCCCAATTGCAATACCGGCCCGCGCGTCTACTTTGCCGCCATCCACGTAGAGTTCCGTACGGGAAAGCAGAGCCAACTTACCATTGTTGTTCGCATTGGAATAAGTTGTCAGCGTCTTACCAGTCCCAAGCGTCCATCGCTGGTAATTACCCGAGCCTATGGAATAGTTGGTGAAGGCTATACCACCGTTAATGTCATAACTGGCGTTTAAGTTATAACTCCCCGTATAATTGCTATCGCCAAACTGAGTTAAAATGCCAACGCCGGGATTAGCATACCCTTCCGTGCTCTTCAGCTTAACGGTCACAGAATCACCTTCCAAAGAGTCGTTAAGCGACCAGAACAATTTGGCACTGTCTTTATCATCATTACCAAACGCTTTGTTGGCGTTCAAAGCCGTCAAATCAAGAACGGCCTCATTGGTAAATGAAGTGCGACCTTCCAAAGCTTCTTTGTAGCTGTTATAAACTCCACGCCAATCTGCAGCAGTAGTACCCGTTGTTGTTTTTCCCAGTATCAGGGTACCGGCATCAACAGTTACGGTAGTACCGTTTCCTACCGTATAGGCATCATTTACCGTCAACGCTGCGCTGCTACCCACAACCTGTACGCTACCTGCGGTTACATTTAAGTTGCCGACAGTTGTAGTGCCGTTAAGCTGCAAGATACCGCTGCCGACCTTGTTCAATTGAGCAGCGTCGCCGCTAACGGTTCCGGTCAAGGTAAATGTTTTATCGTCCGCGACATTAAAATTAACCCCGGTACCGCTTTCACCCTTTTCGCCGAGGGTCATATCTTTGGCAATGCTGACAGCACCAACATCCTCCCCATAATAACCCTCAAATGTTGCTCCATCATTCAGGGTAAGAGTGTAATTTAATCGGTTGCTTGTAGGAAGCACCGTGGTGGCGCTTTTCAGCACACCGCCGGATTCAACCGTCAAGGTTGACCCACCAGCGCCGTTTTGCCCCACTGCACTGATACCGGCTTTCATCACCAATTCACCGCCATTCTTAACGTTCAGAGCAAACCTACCGTCACGGGCGGAAATTGCCGCTGCCGATTCCAACGTACCATACACGTTTACAGTGTTTGTAGCAGACCAATTGGAAAGCATCATAGAGCCCTCATTGCCCACTACGCTCTGCGTGGTGCCTGTAATCTGTAGTTTTGTATCCGCGTTAATCGTTAAGGTTGCGTTACTTGCTGCTACAGCAGAAAGCAAAATACGATTCGCGGTAACAGTAGCGTTTTGAGAGTCGGCACCCAAAGCAAGAGTGCCGTTTACGGCAAGGCAGCCGTCAATGACGGTTTCCTGAGTACCGGCAATAGTGGCAGATTGCCCATTCGCTACCAGCATCGTACCAGCCAAGGTCAGTGCACCCTTGTTAGTAATCGTACCTGTCAGCTTTGTGGTAATGCCGGCGGCACCCAATGTAATCATGTTGCTCTGTGTACCACCCTCAGCCGCATCAACCGTCACATTGCCGAGAGTCAACTTGTCATTGGCAGCAGACAGTTTCCATGCCGTGCTGCCAGCTTTCAAGTGAAGCGTATTCTCCCCACTGCCGCCAAGCGTAACGAGAATAGCGTCATTTTTCAAATCCAGCACATTATCCAAAGCAGAGCCATCCGCCTTGATACCCGTAAATTCCAAGGTACCGCCAGTCAGAGAAATAGGAGAACCGGCATTGCCGTACATCAGTATGGAAGCCGTCTTCAAAGAAGAGTCGGCACCACTCATTGTAAGCCCCTTAGAAAGATTATTCGCACCATAGCCCAACTTGAGTCCACCGGTAGCAACCACACTGCCGCCTTCGATAGACAATTTTTGACGATGGTCTATCCACAACATTCCACCCACATCCAGCGTGGTACCGTTGGCTACTTGCCACACATTATCGTGACTGTAGTCAGAAATGCGCAGATTACCACCCGTTCCGGTTGTGATAGTATTCTTTGTGAAGGTATATGTTGTTGCGGCTTCGCTGCTACCCCCCAACTGAAGAGACAGGAAGCTACCCTCCGCAGAGGTTGCTCCCGTCACCGTTTTCAATTGCAAAGTACCACCGGAGAACGCTGTAGAAGTGAGCAAATCACGGAAATAAGGAGTTGTGGCATCAGCCCATGCGTGATTGCCGTTGCTGTCCCCCACATTAATACTGTCCGCATCAACTACGCCATGCCACCCATCAGCAAACGTAACGCCGGAGGGAATCCGAGGAACCGTCGTACCTAAATCTAACGTTACCGTACCGGCAAGCACATCACCTGATTGCAAATCAGAAACGCTGACAGTTCCTGATTCATACGTTGTGGCGCTCGCGGAACTAACCGCAGCCACAGCCGCAGCACCCACCGTGGCAGTGGAGAGAGTTTGGAACATAACAGGCGAGGCAGCCGCCATGATGGCTGCCACAAGTTTGTTCGGAAGTCGGAGTTTCATAAGCCTTAAGCGTCAGAAAGTTACGTAAAATATTGAGAACGTGTAACTACAGTACACGCTATTTTCCTGTGGGGAGTATACAGCATTTAGAATGCTGTAGCAAGCCTAAAGTATTACAAAACAAGGTTTTCTGAAATTTGGAAAAATCTTAAGCCGCAGGGGCTTTTCTCAAATTCTTTGTAACCTTGCTTTTTAGAGTATTTAAACGTTATTGAAACAGACTACAGCATTCTAAATGCTGTACACCGTCCCTTGCCATTTGTCCGGCGGAAACGAGGGCGCTGCGAGCTGTACCCCAAACAAGAACAGGTCTGACGCGGAGCCTCAGACCTGTTTCTCAAAATCGGCGGGGCAAGCCCGCACGGGGAAATTTTACTTTTTCTTGCGCTTGACGGCGCGGGTGTACATCAGGTCGATGCAGCGGGCGAATGTGGCGCGTTCTTCCTGAGAAAGGGCTTCGCTCAGGCTGTCGATAGCATCCCGCATGCCCTGTTCAATGGCTTCGGCGTGCGGGATGCGCTTGGGGTGAACCTTCACCAGGATGGAGCGATGGTCGGCGGCGGAGGGTTCGCGCTCCACCAGTTCCTGCTCTTCCAGCGCGTCTACCATGTGGCTCACGGCAGAGGCACTCATGTGCAGAGCCTCGGCCAAAGCGCTCATGGTCATGCCGTGACCCCATGTGTGGGTGTAGCGGAAAATCACGCCGATGGCGTGGCTCTGGCGTTGGGTGAGACGCTGCATCTGTCGGGTTTCCACTTTGTCCAAACGCGAAAACCCTTCCCCCTGTACATAAGAGGAAATGGTGTGCAGCTGCTCAATGAGAGAGAGATTCGGCGTGTTGATTTCGTGTGTCTCTGGCATGCGCGGCGCAATATAGCAGAATGATTACCAATCGTCAACAGATTTTATTGAAAAAATGAAAAGAATTTTTCTGTAGAATATTCCTTTTGTTGTACATTCTTCAACTATAACATACTTATTATCAGAAAAAATAATGTTAAACTTGAAAAGGTCAACAATTCTGCTTGACTTGCCGTATCGCGGGGGCTACGATGTCCCTGTGCTATGGATATGAAGAACATTACACGCTATGACGGAACGAAGACCCCGCGCAAGGGTTTCAATGGTTGGCGTCTGTGTCTCACGCGCCGCAAAGAGGTGTTTGTTCGTTACTTCACCGACCGCGAATACGGCGGCGAGGAAGCCGCTTTACAGGCTGCCGTGACCATGCGTGCTGAGATGCTGGAGGCTCTTGCCGCCCCCAACGCCAAGCCCGCCACGCTCTTTGCCCGCTATCGCAAGAAGAAGGCAAGTGACCGCCGCCGCACCGCCAAGAAAAAGGCCTGATTGAGCCGAAAATCAACTTTCCCCGCGCCGACAGCCATAGAGCTTGTCGGCGCTTTTTGGTTTATGCGCGAGAAATGGGGAGTTTGTCGATATCT
>JAZLFB010000055.1:0-5831 GCA_045615585.1 Akkermansia sp. | reverse complement strand
TATCGTCAGATTTTTTTTGAATCGGGGCAGCGGGGGATAAGGAAAAGGTGCGCTCCTCCGATTATCTCTTTGATTCAAACTTCCGCCAACATTTGACGATACGTCAAATGTTGGCTTGATTTACTCTGCGCCCGCAGGGCGTACATTTTGGGGAGTGCTTTAGCACGTCCGCCGTATAGCCTCGGGTGGCAACCCGTGGATTGTCGCGGGTGTCATTAAACCGCCCCCAAAACGCCCGACGGCTGTAAGGGCGTTTGGACAAACTTGCAAAGCAAGTTTGCCCCGAAGGGGTGAGGGCGCGTGGGGCGCGCCCGAATCAACCCCGCCGACTTGTCACGCCGTAGCCGTAGGCGAAGGAGGAAGGGCGGGGTGGCCTGTCACGGCGTAGCAAGCGAGCGCAGCGAGACGCGAAGACGGATTACGGAGCGACGCTGATTCTGTTCTTGTACGTGTTTCGCGCTCTGCGGCACTTTTTTCTACCAAAAATTTGTTCACCGTTACCTTCTTTCGATATTGTTTCGCAAATGTCTCGAAAATGCTTGATATTGAACGCCTTTTCGATATCGCTCCGTTTTCTCTCTATCATGAATGGTGAAAAAGATGGTGAGGTTTTGGCTCGGCTAAACTTTTTTCCCTTGTATCGGGGTGAGTCTCGGGTAAAATAACAGTTAAAGACATTTCCCCTCTCAGACATTTCTCCTCTCTCTTTCTTACCTGTCATGAAAACGCTTAAACTTCTCTGCTTTATCATCGGCTGTGCATCGGGTGCCGCTGCGGTCTACTTTGCCGGCAACGCCGGGCTGTTCAGCGGCGGTGCGTCTGCTGCCGAAGCGGCGGGTGCGCCGCCCATGCCGCCGCTGAATGTCTCCGTCACCCCGCTGCAACAGCGGGATGTGGACATGAAATCCGTGTGGTTCGGGTATCTGCGCGGGGTGGAGGAAGCCGACATTCGCCCCGAAGTGAGCGGCAAGCTGCTGCGCCGTGTGTATGAGGACGGCGCAATGGTGCAGCAGGGTGATGTGCTCTTTGAAATTGACCCCGCCTCTTATCGGGCAGCCGTGGGGCAGGCCGAAGCGGCGGAAGCCGTGGCAGAAGCCGCCGTGTTGCAGGCTGCGGCGGAGGATGACCGCACCGCGCAGGATGTCGCCCGCTATACCGCGCTGGTGGAGACCGGCTCCGTGTCTCAAAAAGCCCTGACGGATGCCCAACAGAACAAGCGCCGCGCCGCCGCTGCCCTTGCCGCCGCCAAGGCACAGGTGAAACAGGCCAAGGCTGCGTTGGAAGCCGCGCAAATCAATCTTGAACGCTGCACCATCCGTGCGCCCTTCACGGGGCTGGCCTCGGCGGCAACGGTTTCCGTGGGCGATTTTATCTCCCCCGCAAACGAGCAGCCGCTCACCACAATGTCTTCCGTAGACCCCATCCGCGTCAATTTCTCCGTGCCCGCCAAGCACGCCATGCACCTGCACCGCCGCAACGCCGTAGAGAGTTTTGAGCTGTTGCAGGAGGACGGCAGCACCTACGAACACATCGGCAAGGTGGTTGCCGTGGACAGCGAGGTGAGCAGCTCCACAGGCACCGTGAACTTCATTGGTCAGGTTGCCAACCCCGACCTGAAACTGTTGAGCGGTGCGCCTGTGCGCGTCTCTGCCAAGACAGGGGTTCACAAGGATGCGCTGCTGGTGCCTGTGCGCGCCTTGGTGGCATCCATGAATCACCATTACATCTATGTTGTAGCGCCCGACAACACCCCGCTGGGGATTGATGTTCAGTTGGGTGAAACGGTGGTGCAGGAGATGCCCACCGCCGACGGCGGCACCGCCCCTATGCTGATGCAGGTGGTGACCGGCACCGTGAAGCCCATTGCCGAACAGTTGCAGGAGGCCGGCATTGCCACGCCCACCGAGGCACAGGTGGTGGTGGAGGGCGGCAAGGGTGCCGACCGCTACGCCAAGATGAACGAGATGGCGCGCGAGCAGGGGCACCCCGCGGGGTTGACGCTGGTGCCGCATCCCTTTGTCTTTACCCCCGTTCATACCATCACCCCCTCTGTCACCGCCCAACACCATTAAGCCGCCATGAGCTCCTTTTTTATCAAACACCCTGTCATTGCCACCGTGATTGCGGTGGTGACAACGCTGCTCGGCTTGGTCTGTCTGCAAAAGCTGCCCATTTCCCAATACCCCGAAATTACGCCGCGCACCATCCATGTGGAGGCCATGTTCCCCGGTGCGGATGCACAGGCCGTGGCGGATTCCGTGGGTACGCCGCTGGAGCGCGAGGTATCGGGCGTGCAGGGCATGGATTACATGACTTCCGTGTCCTCCAACAACGGCGTGTATGACTTGGAAATTGTGTTCAGCCCCGAAACGGAGCCTGATTTGGATCAGGTTCTTTCCAACATGCGCTACGGTCAGGCGCAGTCTCAGGTGCCGACGGAGGTGCTGAACGCGGGCGTGACGATTCGCCAGCGCCCCGGTCTGCCGTTGATGATGTATTCCCTGTTCTCGCCGAACGGTGCGTACAACGCCGTGGACCTTGCCAACTACGCGCAGATTAAGATGGTGGATGAGCTGAAACGCGTGAAAGGCGTGGGCGAGGTGGCCGTGTACGGCGCGGGGCGCTACGCCATCCGCGTGTGGCTGGATTCCGTCAAAATGTCGCACTTCAACATTTCGGTGGGTGAGGTGCGCGCGGCCATCGCGCAGCAGAATGCCACCAACCCCGGCGGTAAAATCGGTGCCGAGCCTGTGCCGGACGGTCAGGAAAAGACCGTTGTGGTCCGCACGCAGGGGCGCCTGTCGCAGCCCGAGGACTTTGAAGACATCATCGTGCGCCAGCGCGGGGATGAAATTGTGTACCTGCGCGATATTGCCGAGGTGGAGCTTGGCTCCGAAAACTACTCGGCAACAGGGCGCATCAACGGCGAGGTGTCCTCTACCATTGTGATTTTCCAAACGCCCGGTTCCAACGCCATTGAGACGGTGGACCGCCTGTTGGTGCAGCTGGAGAAACAGGCGAAAATCATGCCTGTGGGCATTCGCGGTGAGCTGTCGCTGGATACAACAAAATCCGTGCGCTACTCCATTGCGGAAATTAAGACGACCTTTATCGAGGCGGTCATTCTGGTGGCGTTGGTGGTGTTCCTCTTCCTGCAAAACTGGCGTGCCACGCTCATTCCGCTCATTGCCGTGCCCGTGTCGCTGGTGTCTACGTTCTGTGTGTTCCCGCTGCTGGGGTTCACCCTCAACACCATCTCGCTGCTGGGTATGGTGTTGGCCATCGGTCTGGTGGTGGATGATGCCATTGTGGTGGTGGAGGCCGTGCAGCACCATATTGACGAGGGCATGGAGCCGCGCGCCGCCGCCTTTGCCGCTATGCACGAGGTATCCGGCCCCGTGATTGCCATTGCCTTGGTGCTGGCGGCGGTGTTCCTGCCGTCGCTCATGCTGGAGGGTATCACAGGCACGCTGTTCAAGCAGTTTGCCATCACCATTGCCGTGTCCATGCTCATTTCGGCGTTCAACGCGCTTACGCTTTCCCCCGCGCTCTGCGCCCTGCTGTTGAAGCCCACCCCCAAGAATACGGCGGAGATGAGCACGGCTCAACGGCTTTACCACCACACCCTCGGTGCGTTCTTCCGTGTGTTCAACCGAGGTTACGATGCCGCCGCCAACGGCTACACGCGCGTTTGCGGCATGCTGGCGCGCCGCCTGCTGATTGCGGTGCCGCTGCTCATCTGCATGGGGGCGGCGGTGAAGCCGCTGTCGCAGATGGTGCCGCCCGCTTTCCTGCCGGATGAAGACCAATGCTTCCTCATGGCCTGTCTCATCGGTAAGTCTGATTCCTCCGCCCAGATGACGATGGAGCAATCCAAGAAGCTGGAGGAAGCCATTTGGGGCGGTCCTGCGGGAACGGACCCCGCCATTCACCATGTGACGACCGTGGTGGGTATCAACATTCTGAACTCGGTGCAGACCCCCGGCTCCTGTGTGGCGTTCATTGAGCTGAAGGAGTGGAAGGACCGCAGCGACACGGCGGAGCAGGTGCTGGCCCGCATTAAGAGCCGTCTCGATGCCGCCGTGCTGGACGGTGATGCCATGGCGATTATGCCGCCCGCCATCCCCGGTGTGGGTACGGCCAACGGCGTGTCTCTCGTGCTGTCGGACTTGGAGGGGCAGGGCGTGGGCTTCCTGCATGAAGCGGTGCAGGAGTTTGAAATGACCGCCCGCCGCTGCCCGGAGGTGGCCGTCTGCATGGATATGATGATGGCGGACAGCCCCCAGATGTTCCTGAAGCTGGACAAAGAGAAATGCCGCTACCACCAAGTGGATATTGCCGATGCATACAGCATTTTGGCGGCGTATAACGGTTCGTCGTTCGTGAACTTCTTCAATGCGTTCGGCCAGCAGTGGGCGGTGTATTTACAGGCCAAGGGCGAAGACCGAACGGATGTGACCAAGATGGAGGGCTTCTTTGTCACCAACGCCCGCGGGGCGCGTGTGCCGCTGGCGGAGCTGGTGGAGGTGAGCCGTATCGCTGATACCGAGTTCGTGATGCACCACAATATCCGCAACTCCGCCAAGCTGATGGTGATGCCCAAGCCCGGGTACTCCACCCAACAGCTCATGGATGCGATGGAGGAGGTGTACGCGCAGACGATGGACCCCGCCAAAATCGGCATGGATTATCAGGATATGAGTTTCCAAGAGAACAAGGTGCGCCACAGCACGGGGCTGGCGACTATCTTTGCCATGTCCGCCGTGTTCGCTTACCTCATTCTGGCGGCTTTGTATGAGAAGTGGACGCTGCCGCTTTCGGTGTTCCTCACGGTGCCGATTGCCGTGGTGGGTGCCTACGGCGGGCTGCACCTCATGGGGCTGGAGATGAATCTGTACGCTCAGGTGGGGCTGGTGATGCTGGTGGGCTTGGCTGCCAAGAACGCCATTCTGATTGTGGAGTTCGCCAACTTGGAGATGGAGCGCGGCAAGGAGCTGATGGAGGCGACCCTCTCCGCCGCCCGCCTGCGTCTGCGCCCCATTCTCATGACCTCGTTCGCGTTCATTCTCGGCAGCGTGCCGTTGATGATTTCTACGGGTTCGGGAGCCTTGGCGCGCAATGCCATCGGCACCGTGGTGGTGGCGGGCATGGGTATGGCCACTCTCGTGGGTGTGTTCCTCATCCCCTGTTCCTATGTGTTGGTGATGCGCCTGTTCAACATCACCTTCAAACCCCGCACCACAGGCGTAGACCCGGATGAAGCCGTAGCCCTCGACTACCTCTCCTCCAAGCAGCAGACAAGGTAAAAGTTGGAAGTTGGAGGTTGGAAGTTGGAAGTTGGAAGTATAAATTTAGGCGCGGGCACAGCCCGCGTGGAACTTTCGGAAACAGGTCTGACGCAAGCGTCAGACCTGTTTTTCATTTTCCTGCGGCAACGCCGCACGAGTTGAGCACCATACCAATGGTGCAAGATGGATGGCCCCACGTGTCAAAGCCGCCGACGGCTGTAAGGCGGATTAGCCAAATGCGGTAGCATTTGCCCGCAGGGCGAGGGCGCGTGAGGCGCGCCCGAGGCAACGTGGGGGTTACGGCGCGTTGCTTAACACCCACGGGAAGCCCGCTCGGCGTAGCCGTAGTGGGCTGGTTACGGAGCGACGGTGAATCTTTTCTTGACTCGGTGCCGCCCCACGGCACCTCGCCCCTTGCGGGGCAAACACTTTGTGTTTGTCCAATCCGCCTTACCGCCCCGCTTCGCGGTGCGCCCTTAACGGGGCCGTCGGCGGCTTTGTACGTTGCTACGCGCTCCGCGTTACGAAAACCCCGCCGACTTG
>JAZLFB010000054.1:0-23476 GCA_045615585.1 Akkermansia sp. | reverse complement strand
CGCCCCCACCTACGGCATGTACGAGGTCTGCGCCGACATCAACGCCGTGGAATACCGCAGCGTGCCGCTGGAGGCGGATTTCTCGCTCTCCGCGCAAAAGCTCCTTGCTGCTGCGGATGCCAACACCAAGGTGATTTTCCTGTGCAGCCCCAACAACCCCACGGGCAATCTGCTGAATGCCGCCGAAATCCGCACCGTGTTGGACACCTTCAACGGCATTGTGGTGGTGGATGAAGCCTACGGCGACTTTGCCCCGCAGGCAAGTCTGCGCCCGCTGCTGCCGCAGTACCCGCGCTTGGTGATTCTCAACACGTTCTCTAAGGCATGGGCTTCGGCGGGTATCCGCTTGGGCATGGCGCTGGCGCACCCCTCCGTCATCGGCTATTTCAACAAGGTGAAATACCCCTACAACGTGAACGTGCTGACCCAGCAAAAAGCGTTGGAGATGCTGGAGCGTGCGGATGAAGTGCAGCAATGGGTGGAAGCCACGCTGGTTGAACGCAGCCGCATGGCCGCCGCCATCGCTGCGCTGCCGACCACGCAAAACGTGTTCCCGACGGATGCGAACTTCCTGCTCGCCCGCATCACGAACGCCACGGCGGTGTACAATGCGCTGGTGGACAAGGGCATCATCGTCCGCAACCGCAGCCGCATCACCCTGTGCAACGATTGTCTGCGCATCACCATCGGCACCCCTGCGGAGAACGATGAACTGGTCGCTGCGCTCCGAAAGTTGGAAGTTTGAAGTTGGATGTATAAAATCAGGCACGCTGACGCGTGCGAGCATAACAAACGCAAAGCGCCCGCAACGGGTTCTGACAAGTTCCACCCCCTTATATTCATCTACAGTGCAATATCCGCGTTTCGGACAAAACATGACATGATATTGAATTGGCAGGCGGCTCTTAGCTCCGCAAATTCTATCCCCGCACGCGCAGCGTGCCTAACTCAATACCTCAAACATCAAACTTCAAACATCAAACTTCTTCCCCGCTTGCTTCATGAAAAAAGCGTTATTCATTGACCGCGACGGCACCATCATCCGCGAACCTGCGGATGAGCAGATTGATGCCTTTGAAAAACTGCAATTTGTGCCGGGCGTGTTCCGTGCGCTGACCGCCATCCGCGACCTGACAGGCTACGAGCTGGTGATGGTGAGCAATCAGGACGGTCTGGGTACGGCGTCCTTCCCCGAAGACACCTTTTGGCCTGTCCACAACTTTATTCTCGACACGCTGAAAGGCGAGGGGGTGGAGTTCGACAACATTCTCATCGACCGCCATTTCCCGCAGGACAACGCCCCCACCCGCAAACCCGGCACAGGCATGCTGACCGCCTACATGGACGGCAGCTACGACTTGGCGAACTGCTACGTCATCGGCGACCGCGAGACGGACGTGCAGCTGGCGCGCAACCTCGGCTGCAAAGCCCTGCAAATTGACGAACACGGCGAAATGACGTGGGCAAAAATCACGGAGATTGTCGTGGCGGGCGAACGCGCCGCCGCAACCCGCCGCACCACGCGCGAGACGGACATCGACATCCGTGTCGAGCTGGACCGCCCCGGTTACTGCGACATCCACACGGGGCTGCCCTTCTTTGACCACATGCTGGCGCAGCTCGCCCACCACGGCGGCATGGGGCTGACCATCCGCGTGAAGGGAGATTTGGAGGTGGACGCCCACCACACGGTAGAGGACACCGCCCTTGCCCTGGGCGACTGTCTGCGCCGCGCGCTGGGCGACAAGCTGGGTATCAGCCGCTACGGCTATTGTCTGCCGATGGATGACTGCCTGTGCCGCGTGGCGTTGGATTTCGGCGGTCGTCCGTGGTTGCAGTGGGATGCCGACTTCCGCACGCCCATGACAGGCGATGTGCCCACCGAAATGTGGGAGCATTTCTTCAAGAGCCTGTCCGATGCCGCGCTCATGAACCTGTCCGTCTCCGCCCGCGGTCGCAACGCCCACCACAAGATTGAGGGCATCTTTAAGAGCTTCGCCCGCGCCCTGAAAGTAGCCGTCCAACGCGACGTGCGCCACCTCGTCCTCCCCAGCAGCAAGGGAACCCTGTGACCCGCCGAAAGCGGGTCACAAAAAAGGATAGCGGTAACAAGAGAGCTTTGTCCGTAACCTTCGGCAACTATCCAATTGCCGAATGTCAATCAATGGCTGCGTTTCCAGATGCTGGTGTGCTCGGTGCGCTTCATCTCCTTGGCTGCCTCCAACTTGGCAATGCGCGCCAAAGCGGCATCAATGTTCTCGCAGATGTTCTCTTGGTGCAGCTCGCTCAGGAAAGGAGTGTCCTTGTTAATGACCTGTAGCGGCTGTTCCTGCACACCGCAGAGCAGCAGGGTAATGCCGTTGTGGTGGCAGTAATCCAAAAAGTCCTCCAGCACATGCAGGCCCGTGGCATCCAGCGCGGGTACCAGACGCAGACGCAGCAGAACATACTCGATATCATGCTCCAGCGTCTTGAACACCATGTCCTTAAACTGCTCTACGGCACCGAAGAAGAACGGTCCCTGCACATCGAAAATTTCCACGTTGTCAGGCACTTCGCGCAGATAGCGGGAACGCGCGGGGTTTTCTTCGGGGTCTTCACCCTCCAACTCGCGCGTGATGTCCGACACGTTGGAAATCTGCGCCATGCGGCTGATGAAGAGCAGAGCCGCCATCAGCACGCCCACTTCCACCGCCACCACAAGGTCGATGAACACCGTGAGGGCGAAGGTCGTGCACAGCACCAGCGCATCCTGACGCGGACCTTTCAGCAAATGGGAGAACGTGCCGATTTCCGCCATGTTGTAGCAGACGATGCACAGAATACCCGCCAGCGCCGACAACGGCACCATGGTGGCGTAGTTGCCCGCCAGCAGCAAAATCAGCAACAGGGTCACAGCGTGAATCAGCCCCGACACAGGGGTCTTGGCACCGCTGCGGATGTTGGTGGCCGTGCGGGCAATGGCACCCGTAGCGGGCAGACCGCCGAAGAGCGCCGAACAGATATTGCCGATACCCTGCCCGATGAGTTCTGTGTTCGGGTGGTGGCGGGAACCCGTCATACCGTCCGCCACGCTGGCACTGAGCAGCGATTCAATGGCCGCCAACAGGGCAATGATGAACGCGGGCTTCACCAGCTGGGGCAGCTCCGTCCATTCGATGTGGGGGACTTCGGGCAGAGGCAGACCGTGGGGCAGTTCACCGAAGCGGGAGCCGATGGTCTCCACAGGCAGATGGAAGGCCTGACAAATCACCGTGCTGATGAGCATACCCACCAGCATGTGCGGGGCGCGGGGGAAGAGGCGGTGCGTCACCAGAATCAAGACAATGGTGAGCAGGGTAATCCCCAAAGCCCAAGGGTTGATGGTATCAAGATGGGCAAAATAGCACTGCCACTTGGGCAGGAAGTTGGCGGGCACGGACTCCGCAATCTGCAAGCCCAGAATATCCTTGACCTGTGTGCAGAAAATCGTGACGGCGATACCACTGGTAAAGCCCGTGGTGACAGGGTACGGAATGAACTTGATGAGCGTACCCATGCGGAAGATACCGAACAAAACGAGGAAGAAGCCCGCCATGAGGGTGCAGAGCACCAAGCCGCTCACGCCGAAACTGCCGACCACCCCTGCAATCAGCACCACAAAGGCACCCGTGGGACCGCCGATTTGGAACTTGCTGCCGCCGAAGAGCGAAATCATGAACCCCGCCACAACAGCCGTCACCAAACCGACGGAGGGGGTAATCTCCTGACACCCCACGGCAATGGCAAAGGCCATGGCCAAGGGCAAAGCTACCACACCCACGGTCAGACCGGCTGCCAAGTCCTTGAAAAAGGTGCTGCGGTCATACGAACGGAGACATTTGACAATACTGGGTGCGTGCATAGGCGGGCGACTATACGCTTATTTTCTGTGTCTGTAAAGCCAAAACCGCCGCAACGGCGCGGAAATTCAGGGATTGAAACACGAAAAGGCTTGCCAAAGACTAAAAAACGATTAGAATACGCCCTCTACCTTATTTTTCATTACCCCTATGAAATTAACATCATTATTACTGTATACAGCCGTTCTGTCTGCCGTTGTTTCCCCCCTTTACGCCGAGGAAGGAGAAGTGACGCTCGACACCATCCGCCGACAGGAAGCCAAGGTAGCCCGCTGCAAAGAGGTGTGGCGCAAGGCGGAAAAACACCGCCGTGCGCTGGAACATTCGGGTAAATTCCATGCCGAAGAAGCCTCTTCTTGGGATTCCGTAAGCCACGATTTAGGCGGGCTGACGAGCGGCAACGAAAAGACGCGCCAAAACGAACACCGCAAGGCACGCAACAAGCTGAACCACGCCAACATCATCGACAAACAGCGCGTTGCCCCGCTGAAACAGGCGTATGAGCGCGAGAATGCCGAGCTGAAAGCCATGATTAAAGAGTACAACAGCAACCACCGCGACAAGCCCTACGGCAAGCGGTGATGGCTCAAAGCCCCCCCTAACAGCGGCAACCCTGCGGCCGCCACGCCATCACGCGGGTGTGGAGGTACTCCTCAAACGCAGACACAAGCGCATCGTTCACCGCGCCGCGGGCCATGAGCTTCAGCGGCACAGCGGGGCTTTGCGGGTGGTACGGCCATTGCTCATGCGGATGGGGCAGCAGGGTGTAACCGTTGCGCTCATAAAAAGCCTGTCTACGGCGTGTGCGGGTATCTTCGGGCGGTTCAATTTCCAGTAAAATCGGGGTGGCAGATGCCTGCGCCGCCAGCCATGACAGCACCGCCGAGCCGACCCCCTGCCCGCGACATTCGGGCTGCACAGCCAAATGCTCCACATACAGAAACGCGCCGTTTTCGGGTAGCCAGTAGGTGAGCAACCCGACAAAAAGCCCTTCCCTGCGCAGCTCCGCGCTGTGAAAGTCGGCATCGCTCAAGGCGCGGCGTTGCCAAACAAGGTCGCGGCGTTCCTCGACAGGGAAAGCACTCTCGTAGAGGGCTGTCCATGCCTCCGGCACCCCCTGCTCTGCCGTCAGACGCTGAACATGCAGCTGCATCTCAATCATCCGTTGCGGGGCGCGGGGCTGGCTGCACACGCACCCAAGCCATGCCGCCCGCTTCGGCGGCGCGGATACCGGGTTGCGCGTCCTCGAACACCACGCAGTCGGCGGGGTTGACGCCCATGCGCTCCGCCGCCAACAGAAAGATATCGGGATTGGGCTTGCCGCGACCGGGCGGCACATCACCAGGGGTGACAATGATGGGGAACAGCCCCGCAAGCCCCGCCGAACGCAGGGTTTCCAACGCCCCGCTCGGCATACTGCCCGTGCCGATGGCGTAGGGGATGCCCTGCTCTTTCAGGCGGCGCACCAGTGCCACCGTCTCTTCAATGCAGGGCAGCGTCTCGTTCTCCAGCAGCCAAGCGTAGCGCTCGCGCTTTTCATCCGCCGTGGGTTCGGGGTCCATATCCAGCCCGTACTTGGCGTTCAAATCCGCCACAATGTCGGGGGCTGCCATGCCGCCGTGAGCGTTGAACTCATCCCACAGAAAGCAGTCGTGCGGGGCGCCGTGCTTTTGCAACGCCCAACGCCACGCGCGGTAGTGGGTGGCCATGCTGTCCACCAGCGTGCCGTCCAAATCAAAGATGTAGCCGCCGTAGGTCTGCTGCGGCAGGGTGACGCGGGGAGTGCTCATCACAGATTGAACTTAGCCACAAACTTCTCCAAATCGGCATCCTTACCGAAGAGCACCAGCACGTCGCCCTCTTGGAACTCAAAAGAAGCATCGGGGCTGTCAATCACAGGCTGTTCGGGCTGTGCCAACACGTCGTCCGCGCCGACCTCCTTGGGCTGACCGCGGCGCACGGTGAGGAGGTTCAGGCGGAAATCCGCACGCAGCCCCACCTCGGACAACTTGCGCCCCACCCATTCCTTCGGCAGATTGACATCGGCCAGCGAGTGCGTCTCATCCATCTTACGCAGACGCATCAGCCCCGCGTTGGTGAACAGCTGGGCAAGCTGGCGGGCGGCCACGTCCTCCACACGGAACACATCGTTCACACCGATGAGTTTCAGCACCTTGCCGTGCAGCTCGTTCACGCTGCGGACAAAGAGATTCTTCACGCCCATGTCCTTCAACTGGGCGGTAATCAGCATGTTGCGTTCAAACTGCTCACCCACGGAGACGATGACGTAGGTATCATCCCCCGTCAGCTCCATCTGGCGCAGCACGCGGGCATCGGTGGCATCCCCCAACAGAGAGTAGGCCACGCGGTCCTTGATGGCGGCGATGGGGGCTTCCTTTTCATCCATGACCGTGACCTCGTAGCCGAGGTCGGAGAGGTACAGCGCCAAGGCGCGACCGAATTGACCGATACCGATGATGACGAATTTCATAATGACAGGAGGGGGTTAACTGAGGGGGAGTCGTGTTTCGGGATAACGAAGGGGAGACGGGGCTTTCTGACGAATGAAGATGAGCATGAAGGTGAACATGCCCACACGCCCGAACAGCATGTTGGCGGACACCACGATTTTGGAGACATCGGAAATCTGCTGCACGGCACCCAAGTCATAGCCCGTGGTGGTGTAGGCGCTCACCTCCATGAACAGGGTTTTCAGGATGCCGTCGCTTTCGGCGGCAATCTGCGGCTCCAGCAGCAGCAGGAGCATGGTGGTAAACACAATCCAGAAGATAGACAGTACCACGGTGGCCATGGCGCGCTCCACCGTGTTGCGGGCAATGCGGCGGTTGTGAAGCTCCACATCGGCAGCACCGCGCAGCACGCGCAACACCTCCAACACGCAGAGGGCGAACACGGGGGCATACACGCCGCCGCCCGTACCCGCAGGGTTGCCGCCCACAAACATCATGAGACAGAGGAAAAGTTTATACACGGGTCCGTATTCCGAAATATCGGACAGGTTGAAGCCCGCCGAACGGCTGATGGAGTTCCACAGAGCCTCCCACGCATTGAAGGCCGAGGCCGCGCCTTGGTGGCTTGGTTCCAAGGTGCCGAGCAAGGTCATGCCGACGGTGCCGACCAACAACATCAACAACGTGACGCGCACCACCAGCCAAGAGTTCGTGCTCCAGCGGCGGGAGGTCTGCTTACCCGACAGGCGGTTTTTCAAATGCACCAAGGCTTCCAGATACACGCCGAAGCCCAGCGTACCCGCCAGCATCATGCACATCATCACGCCCTGCACCCCGAAGCTGTGCGAGAGCGCGGTTTCCGCCAAGCCCTCGGGGAACAGCGTGATACCCGCATTGCAGAACGAGGAGACGGCGTGGAAAACGGCATAGCTGAACAGGGCATCCTGCGGCACGCAGGGGTTGCCCTGCCACAGGAAGTAGAGGCAGACCGCCCCCGTGGCTTCCGCCACAAAGGTGACGCCGAACACGGCTCGCAACAGCGCGGGGATGATGTTCACGCCCTCTTGGTCCAGCACGCCGGAAAGAGACATGGAGTCGCGTACATCCAAGCGCTTACCCACCATCAGCAACACGAGGTAGGAGAAGGTCATCACGCCCACGGCACCCACCTGAATATCAAAGAGCACCACCAACTTGCCGAAGGGTGTCAGCGATTCGGCAATGTTGATGACCGTCAACCCCGTAATGGACGTGGCAGACGCACAGGTGAAGAACGCATCCACAAAACTGATGGGCGTGTAGGCTGCACCGGGGGTCAGCAGCAACAGCGTGCTCACCAGCACCATGGCCATCATGTAGGTGAAGAAGGTAACGGACGGCGCCCAACGGTTGCCGTTGCGGATGGGGCTGTGTCGCCGTGCGCTGCGGTAGGCCGCGATATTGATGAAAGAGAAAACACCGATAACGATGCAAAGCCCCACGCCCGGCCAAAACCATTCTAGCGGCAGAAAACGCCCCACCCCGGCAAAGAGGAAGGATGCGGCAGCCCCCACCCCCAGTTGCAGCCACAGAAAGCGCCTCGGCATGCGGCGGCGGCAGGCTTCGGAAAGGACATGCACCAACACCACGGCGCTATTGAACCACACCAAGCCGCACAACAGGTAGTATGAGGAGCGGAGGAAGCTCAACTTCTCTTCACCCGTGGTGGCCAGCTGTTCAAAACCGGCCTGCCACAACAACACAAAAAGCACCAGCATACCGGAAATAATTTCCGGCAGCTCCAAAGCGCGATTGGTGCGCTCTCCCTGCTTTTGCATCATCATGCGCGGGATATTTTAACACAAAGAACATGCCATGGCAAGCCTTGAGGCAAGCCCGGACGGAAGCGCGCCCGCTTGGGTCCTCCCCCCGCAGCTCGACAAAAAGCAAAAAGCCCCGCGCGGGGATACCGAGCGGGGCTTTTCGGGGGAAACGCAGGGCGTTATGCGCCGCCTGCGTTGGCAATGGCCGCCGATTCGGGCGGCAGGAAGTTCTTGAAGCGAGCCTTGTCGATGGCTTTCATGTAGGCTTCTTCGGGGGAGACCATGCCCTGTTGCAGTTTCTGCCAGATGGCGTCATCCATGAACTGCATGCCCATGGACTTACCGCCGATGATGACGTCGGCCAACTTCTGCGTGGCACCCTCGCGGATGATGGCACCCACGGCGGGGGTGGCGAACAGGATTTCGTTCACCGCCACACGACCGGGCTTGTCGCAACGCTTCATGAGCAGCTGAGCCACCACGCCGCGAAGGGAACCGGCCAACATGGTGCGGGCCTGTGCCTGTTGTTCGGCGGGGAACACGTCGATGATACGGTCAACCGTCTTGCGGGCGTTGTTGGTGTGCAGCGTGCCGAACACAAGCAGACCTGTTTCAGCGGCGGTCAGCGCAAGGGAGATGGTTTCCAAGTCGCGCATTTCGCCCACCAGCACAATGTCGGTATCTTCACGCAGAGAGGCGCGCAGACCATCGGCGAACGAAGCGCAGTTGTTGGGCACCTCGCGCTGGGTGATGATGCTCTTCTTAGAGGGGTGCACGAATTCGATAGGCTCTTCCACCGTGATGATGT
The DNA here is from genome assembly GCA_045615585.1 of Akkermansia sp. Lineage (GTDB taxonomy): Bacteria > Verrucomicrobiota > Verrucomicrobiia > Verrucomicrobiales > Akkermansiaceae > Akkermansia. The sequence goes on along the minus strand of JAZLFB010000054.1, from coordinate 14,514 downwards.
GGCGGGAGTAATTGGTGTTGATGTAGTCAATCAACGCCGCCAGCGTCGTGGATTTACCCGAACCCGTGGGGCCTGTCACCAGCACCAGACCGGAACGCATCTCGGCAAACTTCTTAATCTGCTCGGGCACGTTCAGCTGTTCCATCGTCAGAATCTTGGTGGGAATGAGACGGAACACGCAGCAGTAGCCGCGCTGCTGCTTCATGTAGTTGCAGCGGAAACGCGAGGTTTCATCCATCTCATACGCGAAGTCGGCGTCACCGCCCTCGGTGTACTCTTTCCACAGGCGTTCGGGGCAGATGGGCTGCATCAGCTCCACCATGTCCTCGTGCGTCAGCTCGTGGTCCTCTACAGCGGTAATTTCGCCGTGCACACGGATTTTGGCGGGCTGACCTTCGGAAAGGTGAAGGTCGGAACCGCCCTGCTCTACCAGAATACGGAAATATTTATCGATTTTGTTGGACATCGTCAGAAAAGGTTAGCGGTTCAATCAGTTGGTTTCGGGGTGCTCTTTCAGGAACTTCTCCATCATCACCTTGTCGGTGGCGCGGATGGTGCATTCCTCAGCGGAAATGGTGCCGTTCAGGTACAGCTCCTGCAGGGAGTCATCCATCAGGCGCATACCCTGGTTCTTACCCGTCTGAATGAGACCGGGAATCATGAAGGTCTTACCCTCGCGGATACAGTTGGCGATAGCGGCGGTGTTCACCAGCAGCTCCAGCGCCATCACGCGGCCGGAGCCGTCTTTCTTGGGCACCAGCTGCTGCGAGAAGACGCCGCGCAGCGATTCGGACACCATCACGCGGATGTGGTCGCGTTCCTCCACAGGGAAAGCGTCGAGAATACGGTCAATCGTGCGGGCGGCGGAACCCGTGTGCAGCGTACCGAGCACCAAGTGACCCGTTTCTGCGGCGGAGAGAGCGAGGGAAATCGTCTCCAAGTTACGCATTTCACCCACCATGATGACATCCGGGTCTTCACGGAGGGCGGCACGCAGGGCGCGACCGAAGGATTCGGTGTGCTTGTGTACCTCGCGCTGGTTGACTTGGCAGTTCTTGCAGGGGAAGACGGATTCAATGGGGTCTTCCAGCGTGATGATGTGGTCCTTGCGGTCGCCGTTAATGAAGTCGATGATGGCGGCAAGGGTGGTGGATTTACCCGAACCCACGGAACCCGTGACAAGGATGATACCGTTGGTGAAGCGGGTCAGCGGCACCACGTATTCGGCGGGCAGGTTAATCTGCTCCATCGTCAGGATGTTGCTGTTGATGATACGGTAGCAGATATCGTAGCCGAGACGCTGAGACACCACGGAAGCGCGGTAACGGCCCTGCTCGTTCTGGTAAGCGAAGTCAACGTCACCCAGTTCTTTGATACGCGCCCATTCTTTCTCACCGATGAAGGAATCCACCAGATGCTTGGAGTCTTCACGCGTGAGGGTGGGGGCCCCCTCCCAAATGGGTTGCAGAATGCCGTGGCGGCGCCAAGAGGGCGGGCAGGCAGCGGGCAGATGGATATCGGAGCACTTGCAGTCAATGCCCTGTTGCAGGTAGGCATCCACATGCAGCACCAGCAGCACTAACAGGTAGCCCGCTTCCTGCACATAAATGTAGGCATGGTAGAAACCCGTGGGGCTTTCCTTAATGAAATCCACCACGCCCGTTTCATGCAGCGTAGCGCGCTGTTCCTCCGTGGTGCAGCTTTCTACCAGACGCTGCGTGTCCTCGGCGGTCAGCGCGGCGGCATCCTCGGCCACAGGCTCGTAGGCGGCGGCGCGCATCCAATAAGGCTGTAAGCCTGCGCCCAGATACATGGTCGGGCTGTTTACGGTTTTCCCCAAGCTCAGGTACTCATCCACATTGTTGTAAATATATGACGTCTCGCTCATGTCAGATTAACCCTTAATCTACCATGCAGAACGCAGCGTGGCGAGAAAAAAAGCGCGGGCGGCGAAAAAATATCATCGTTCGCCGCAGGAGAGAGGCGCATTTACTCCGGCAAAGAGAAAAGGGTACGCATCACGCGGTCGGCATGCAGCACAGGTTGCCATGCGGCGGCAATGGCGGCAGGGTCGCGGCGGGCTTCGCGCCATGCGGTCAGCTCCGCAGCCAAGGCATCGGCAAGAGCTTGCGGGGTGTCCGCTGCTGCCACGGTGCCGGAATCATGCACGGTATACCCCTGCACCACCGTCAGCTGCCCCGCACGCGGCGGGGTCACCACGGCACAGCCGCAACAAACGGCCTCTGCGGAAACAATATGGGTACCCTCATAACGCGAGGTACACAGGCAAATGCGGGCGCGGCGGAAAGCCGTCGTCAGCTCATCGTTATCAACATACCCGCACAGGCGCACGCGGTTCTGCACGGCGGCGGGCAAGGCGGCGTGCCAACGGCGCAGCTCGTCCGTCAGCGTGCCGTAGATTTCCGCACAGGCATCGGCGGGGGCATCGGGGCAGGCAAAAAACGTTTCGAGCGTCTGCATCAGCATTTCGGGGCGTTTCTGCCATGCATCCTGCCAACGCCCCACCGCCACCAACAGATTCTCCTTGGGCGTACCGTCGTAAGTTTTATCCTTGGAAACAGGACACGGTGCCACCACTACCTTCTGCATGATACGTTGCCCCAGCTTACCGCTTTGACGCAGTTTTTCCGCCACGGCGGCGGACATGGTGACGGCATCTGCATAGGCGAGATGGCGGCGGCGGCGCGGCATTTGCACCAGCTCTTTAAGCGTGTCAATCAAGCGGTGCAGCGGCGTTTGGCGGTTCGGCAGCACGGGGCGAAAATCCTCCGTTGCATCCAAATGCACCACCAAGCGGATACCCGCCTCATGAATCGCGCGTGCCACAGGTGTATAACGCGGAGCCGCCCAAGAATAGAGCACCACGCCGTCCAACCGCTGCACGCGCCACCAGTCGGCAGACTCCAGCTGTTCGTAGGGTACCCGCAGTTGGGGTCCGTCGGGGGCATCCTCCGCATGAGTCGGCAGGGGCATCACCGCGCGACTTTCCGCCCCCATCTCCCGCAAATGGCGGCAGATAAGCCCCGTATCGCGGATGAAGAACCCGCGGTCGGCAGCAAAAGAGACAGGCGTGCAGGTGTAAATGCGCATGGCGGGCGACACGAGAAAAACATCAGGGCAGCGGCAGGAAATGCCAAGCCTTGTCGGTCAGCACGGACTCGTAGGCGTCTTTGGCCTCGCTGTCGCCCTGCTCTTCCGCCATTTTCAGATAGATGGCGGCGCGGCGTTCATCCGCAGGCGCGGCGGCGTTACCCAAGGCGGTGAGTGCCGCCATCAGCGAGTAGGTGCCGGGCAGCCCCTCGCCCGCAGCGGCACCCAGTTCATCCACCGCGCGGCGCAGGTCGGGTTCCACCCCCGTGCCGTTGAAATAAATATCAGCCAAGGCAATGCGGGCGTAAGGCATCCCCGCATCCGCCAGTTTGTTCAGCAGCTCCAACCCCTGCGACACATCCGCCGTGCAACCGCGCCCTGTCACCAAGCAATAACCGTAGCCCACGGCGGCGCGCAGCTCACCCAGCTCGGTAGCGTTCTTGTAGAGACCAAAGACCGTCTCTGCGCTGTATTTCTGCGGTTCTGTCTGGTACACGGAAGCCAGCGTAACCGCCGCAGGAGTGTAGCCGAGAGCCACGGATTCCTCCAATCGGCGAAGCCCTGCCACCGTATCAATGGGGCAGACGGTGCCGTCACCCACCGTCTGCAACACGCCCAGCGTGGCGATAGCATCAGGCAGATGGCGAGACACCGCCAGTTGCAGATAATCGCGCGCTTCGGCATCGTTCACCATGCCGTTCCCCACATTGAAAAGCGTGTAAGCGGCGCGGGGGCTGCCGTGCTCGGCGGCGCGCTTCATCCACTTCAGCGATTCCGCTTCATCGCGCTGCATCGAGGCGATAATCTCCTCTAAATAAAAATTGTTCTTCTTGAGTTCAGAGACGATTTCGGGGGCATCGAGTTTGCCGCCGTCCAAACGCCCCGTCACCAACAGGTATGCCGCGCGGGCGCGGGCGTTGCCCGCCTTGCAGGCTTCCATCAGCAAGCGTAACCCCTCCTGCTCATCCGCAGGGGCACCGATACCGCTGCCCGCCAAGCGGGACATCTCAATCACCGCGGGCTGATACCCCTTGTCCGCCGCCTGTTTCACCAGCTCGCGCGCTTCTTTTGCCGTGGGGGCATTCACCATGTCGGCCTTGGCGGCGGTCAGTTTATCCAAAGCCAAGCGTGCCAGCCACAGCTGCGCCACAGGTGAGCCTTCCGCCGCTGCCTGTTCCATGTAGGGTTGCAGCTTGGGCAAGCCGCCGTTATCCAACACAGCGCCGGCAACGGCGTAAAAATCATCGTGATTCTCCCGCACCATGGCAGCCAGCGCCTCGGTCACGGCGGGCGGCAGCAGGGTATCGGTCTGTTGTTCGGCGGCGGCAGGGGCGGGCTGCGGGTCCTGTGCCATAGCGGGGGTGCAAAGTGCCACAACGGACAACAGCGTGAGATTCAGCATCTTCATACCCGTATTATACGCGATAAATCCTGCGTTATCAAGCGGATTTAATCAGCGTTTCTAACAGACAGAACGAAGAGACCTGCCCCCTTGCGGGAGCAGGTCTCTATAAAGGCATTCAGTACTTGATGGTTTTGCCGTTTGAGCCTTCATCCGGCACGCTGTCATCGGCGCGGACGTGGCGGACGGCGGGGTTGTATCCATTCAGGAAATTGACAATACCCTGCCCGATACACTCGGCATAGCGGCGAGAGTTTTCATCATCTGTCAGGAAGGCAACATGGTTGGCGTTGCTCAGATAGGTAATTTCCGTAACAGCGGCAGGAATGCCGGAATCATCACAGGCGTTCATCCACCCGGCAGAAGGAGCACTGGCTTTGTAACGCACAGAGGGGGTGCAGATTTTACCCTTGTTATCCAAACCGTGGTTGAGAATGCCGTCGTTAACGGCTTGGCACAGGCTGTCAGCCAGGGGCTTACCGTTATAGCGGTTGTAGAGCACCATGGCGTTTTCACCCCCCGTGCTCCAGCCTGACAGACCGTTGTGATGCAGGAACACCACACAGGCAGCCCCTTGCTGAATGGCAAAATCGGCGCTGATTTGCCCTGCCGCATAGCGATCGGGGTGTACGACAGAGGCGTAGCGCCCCTCTTTCTGTTTCTGATAGAGCTGCACCACCCCCGCACGTTGGGCAAAGGCCTGCATGCGGGCATCGCTCGGGGCATCACCGCGGTTGCATACAACACAGCGGTACCCTGCTTTCTCTACCACCTGTTTGATGTAGTAGGAATACTCGTACCAGTAAGACGTCTCGCTGAGTCGCTTACCGTTCACGGTCCGCGGGGCAGAGGCCCCCTCGCTGCCGAAGCGGTGACCGATATCCAACACGACCAGGGGTGCATGACGCGCCGCAGGCGCGGCGGGAGCATCAGGTGCAGCCGTTGTGCTACACTGCGCAAAACACACAGAGCAAAGAAGCAGAAAGGCAAGAACGAAGACTTTTTTCATAACACGCGCACTTATCTGGCACCATATCGGCGAAGCATATCGCGAATAGTATTGCCGTTATCCGAACCTACACACTGCATCACACTGACACCCTTATCCGTCACTGCGTTGGGGTTGGCACCATGCTCCAACAGCCAGCGGGTGATACTCACGCTGCCCAGCGCCACCGAGTAGTGCAAAGCCGTGTTACCCTTAGTGACCGGCAGGGTCAGGTCCACATACGCACCGTCGCGAATCATAGGCAGAAGGGTCATCAGACGCTGCTGGTATAGGCGCGAAGACTCATGTCTCATGGTGGTAGAGCCGAGGCGGTCAATCAACGGCTGCAAATCACCGCGATAAGACGGGGCGGGAGCAGGCGCAGGTCTGTAGGAGCCGCCGCTGCATGCACCGTACTCAATAAGCATGTTGCGGATGGCAACGCCGTTATCCGAGCCAACACACTGCAAAACACTGGCCCCCTTATCCGTCACCGCATTGGGGTTGGCACCATGCTGCAACAGCCAGCGGGTGATGCTCACGCTGCCCAGTGCCACCGAGTAGTGCAAGGCCGTGTTACCCTTGGTTACAGGCAGGGTCAGGTCCACATGCGCGCCGTCACGAATCATGGGCAACAGGGTCATCAGTCTCTGCTGATAAAGGCGGGAAGACTCATGCCGCATGGTGGTAGAGCCGAGGCGGTCAATGAGCGGCTGCAAATCGCCGCGGTAATCGCCGCCATAGGCGGTAGCTTGATTAAGAGGGGCAAAGCAAAGCACCAGCAAAGCCCAAATCGTTGTTCTAAAACCTATTTTCATCTCTTTTCTTTCATTAGTATAAGATGTTAGCACATTCCTCCGCCCCCATCAACAATGAACTTTTACGTCTCAGGGAGGCGTTGCCCTTTATAACACATTATCGTTACAACTATCAACTCTTTTTCTACAAGCGCGACCGTTTTTCACAGGCTGGAGAGGCAGCAGTGCTTTGTCTCCATGCCAAAACACCGGCACGAATACTTCTGCCTGCGGCTTTCCGACAGCTCACGCATTCCGAAAAAATTTTTCCTTGACATTATCCCGAGCATTTGTTAAGCAACGGAGTGGGGTATTAACTCGACATAATGCGAAAATAACTCCATCAACCTTTACTATTCTGCATATGATGAAAAATCACATTTTAACCGCAATAACTCTTACGGCAAGCATGATGGGTATGGTATCCTGCTCCTCTCTGCCCCCCGACATCGCCCAAGGCATTAACAATGGCACACCGCATGCTTATTACGAAGCAGGCAAACACATTGACAACGGCAAAACGATAGACAATTGCCCGGACGGTCTCAGACTGCTGTGCACAACGGCAGATCTCGCTCTGTTACCGGTCAACATTTTAGTTTTTGCTGCAACCTTTGATGAGGATAAACAGTTGAGTTTGGAAAATTGTTTCGGCTACAGCAACAGCAACAGCAGCAAGAATCGTGAAGCCGCCGAATACTATAGCAAAGGCGCCGAATTGGGCGACAAAGATTGCCTGTATGAAATGGGGCGCAACTACGAAAACGGCTGGGGGGTAAATCAGGATTTGTCCAAAGCTAAGGTCTATTACACAAAGGCATCTCAAATGGGTCAGGCTCAGGCAGGCAACGCATTGCATGAGTTGACATGTGCCCCGGCAAGCGTGAAAGGCAAGCGTCTCCGCATCACAACAAATGCCGAATGGAACGGACTAAACACAATCGTACAGGACGGCGTGCAAACAGATGCCGACGGCGGGGATTTTACCGTAACATATAAGAAAACAGGCGTAAATACAGGCTGGCTTGAAATTAATTTGCAGGGGTCCGATCACTCGACCGTTCATTATGACCTGCGCTTTACAAATAGTCACACGGCCGTTATTACCGGTGGTACCACTGCTGCAACAATGTACGACCCGTCTGCCAAAGGGCGCCGTCGTTTCACTGAAAAGCTTAAAAACGTCAAGGGAACCTGTACGTTCAACTAAAATCGCTGCAAAGCATTTTATCCCCGATCGAATGGTAACCTTTCGGTCGGGGATTTTTGCACTATAAAACGTTAAAGAGAGAGCACTTTCCGATGTCTGCCAAGCTCTTCGCCCCCCACATGTTCAGGCAAGGCGGGTCTCTCATGCATATTTTCCTTGCCAAAGGCGGGAGAAAAGGGTATGATTCCCGCGACATGCTGCTGCGTGCCACTGTCCGTAAAACGCTTTAACCATCAACCTTTATATCTGCAATGGAATTTATCTCAGAAAACGTCGCTTCGCTTTCCCCTTCCCTTACGCTGGCCGTGACCAACAAGGCCAAGGAGATGAAGGCCCGCGGCGAGCAGGTGTTCGGTCTTGCCGGCGGCGAGCCCGATAAGGACACCCCCGAAAACATCAAGCTGGCTGCCATCAACGCCCTGAACAACGGCGCCACCAAGTACACACCCTCCGTCGGTCTGCCCGAACTGCGTCAGGCTATCTGCGACAAGCTGAAGCGCGACAACAACCTTGACTACAACATCAACCAGATTTGCGTGACCAGCGGCGCCAAGCCCGCTGTGTACGAAGCTCTGCGCGCCACCATCTCCGAGGGTGACGAAGTGATTATCCCCTCCCCCTACTGGGTGTCCTACCCCTCGATGGTGGAGCTTTGCGGCGGCACGCCCGTGTTTGTGGAAACCACGCTGGAGAGCGGCTGGAAGATTACGCCCGAGCAGTTTGAGAACGCCATGACACCCCGCACCAAGATGATTATCCTGACCACGCCCCACAACCCGACGGGTGCCGTGTACAGCGAGGCCGAACTGCGCGCCCTCGGTGAAATCGCCGTGGAAGAGGACATCCTCATCATGGCCGATGAAATCTACGAATACCTGACCTACGGCGACACGAAGCCCGTTTCCATGGCTTCCCTCTCCCCCGAGCTGTACAACCTGACCATCACCATCAACGGCTTCTCCAAGGGTTACGCCATGACGGGCTGGCGTCTCGGCTACTCCGCTGCTCCCGAGCACATCGCCAAATACATCAAGCTCATTCAGGACCACACCGCCTCCAACGCCACGACTTTCTGCCAGTACGGCGCTATCGAGGCTCTCAAGGGCGACCAGAGCTTCATCTCCGACCTGCGCGAGGAATACGACTTCCGCCGCCAGTACGTGTACAGCCGCCTGTCCGCCATGCCCAAGATTAAGGTGGCCGAGCCGCAGGGTGCTTTCTACTTCTTCATCGATACGACGGAGCTGCACATGGGTTCCCTCGACCTCTGCGAGAAGCTGCTTGACCGCTACAAGGTGGCTGCCGTGCCCGGCATCGCCTTCGGTAACGACAACGCCATCCGCATCTCCTACTGCACCTCTCTCGATGTGCTGAAGGAAGGTCTTGACCGCATCGAAGAGTTTGTGAAGAAGCACTAAACTGCGGCTCCGCCAAGCGGATTTCTTAAACGATGCCGTTCTTTTCCTGAGAACGGCATCGTTTTATTGTCTTCTTTTCCGTTGGCAAAGACAAGACAGCCCGAACGGGGGGGGCAAAAAGATGCTTTTCAGAAGTACGGAATGGTAATGCATCTTCTATTTGCGAGTCCTCTTAACAGTTTCATCGGCCCCGTTCAGCTCGACTCTTAACAGATTATCAGAACTTGACTTAATTTCACCGCCTACCGAGGTAGACTTCTAAGCTGCAAAGGCATAGAGATGCAGCTCGTCCCGTTACACAACTTCGCACGTTGCTACGACGCACCGGATTCTTCTCCCCCGTCTCGTTACGGCGAGAAATCCAGGCGACAACTTAACAGAAGAAACAGGAGTCTTCTCCAAGACGGATGTCACACGACAAAAAACAAGCCCCAATCTGACAGTCTGTCAGATTGGGGCTTCTCCGTTCGCACGCCTACAGGCGTGCCGAATTTTAAGATTAGTACTTTACTTCCCGCGGGTCTTGTACTGGTCGCGGGCGGCGGCGGATTCTATGGTGTTCTTCTTCACCGTCTCCTGTGCCTTCTTGGCGGCCAGAGCCACGTCCTCATCCTTGTCGGATTCGAGCTTGGTCAGGATGTTCGTGACCCACTTGTAGTCGCGCAGCACGGTCATGGCCTTGATAAGGCGCATCTTTTCGCCGTGGGCGGCTTCCAGCGTCTTACGCTCTTCCTTCAGCTTGTCCAGTTCGGGTCCTTCGCCCACAAAGAGGGTGGAATCGGGGTCGGTCTTGTTGATGATGTCCTGAAGCTTGGAGGTATCCGCCATAGCATTGCCGAAGTAGATATCGAGCAGCTTCTGCGCCTCGGCATCGGAGCGGTCGCGGTTCTGGCGGAACACGGTGCCGATGACCTCGTTCACCTGACGGGAGTCGGATTCATCATCCTTGGCGATTTCCTTCAGCTCCATCACATAGTCGAGAATATCATCATTACCCCAGTAGCTGATGAAGGTCAGACCCGCGCCGCGCTTCCACGTCTTGCGGTCCTTCAGCTCGTTCTTGTAGAACTCCAGCGCCTTGGGAGAGCAGCACTTGGCGAGCGTGGGTGCCATGTTGCGGCGGTTCTTCTCGGAGAGCTTGGTGAAGATTTCATCACCGATTTTCGCTTTCTCCGCGGGGTCGTCCATCATCTCCAGAATGTTGTCAAGGCAGATGCTCAGGTTGTTGGTCAGGCGACCGTCGGTCTTTTCATCGGCCAGCAGAGCCAGAATTTCAGGCACATCCTTCTCCGTCACGCGCAGACCCATGCATTCCCAGATGTAGGAAAGGATTTCGGTCTTCTTGTTCCAATCGGGCTTCTCGTTCACGGCGGCGGCCAGCTTGCGGAACTTGCTGTTGATGTCCTTGGTGTCGGACACCGCCAGACGCTGCAACTGCCACTTGAAGAGCGAGGGCTTAATCTTGTCGCACTTCTTACCCAGCGTATCAAACACGACATTGCAGATTTCGTCATCCTGCTCGGCGGCAAGACCCAGCAGCAAACAGGCGTTCTGCGCCACACCTTCGGGGGCGTTGCCGTACAGGGGCTGGCCGGTTTCGCCCTTCACAAAGGGATCCACCACCACTTCGAGCAGAGCCTTGGCATCCTTGCGGGAGCAAGTGACATCCACTCCCTTGGCCTTGGCGTTGGCAACCGTCTCCACACCCTTCTGGTTGATTTCCTGAGCGCGCAGCAGCAGTTTTTTGATGTACTTGCGGTGAGCTTCCACGCGTTCCTTCTTGGCCTGATCCTGCACCACATAGTAGGCACAGCCGCCGGCAAAGACGACCAGCACGCCGCAGCCCACAAGGAAAGGCACCGTGCGCCAAATCGGCACGCGGCCGGCATCGGCCTGCAACTGGTTCAGATAAGCATCGCGGGCGGCCAGTTCTTCCTCCGAGATACCGTCCACAGGCACCGCGGCGGCATCGGCACCCGCCACAGGAGCCGTGGGGGCGGGGGCGGACTTCTTGGCGGCGGGCTTGGCAGCCTTGGCACCGCCCAACGCAGCGGCGGTGGGCTTGGCTGCCCCCTTGGGCTTCGCCACGGACAGGCCGGGCTTGGCACCCGCAGGCTTGGCGGCGGCGGGTTTAGCCGCAGCGGGCTTGGCGGCGGCGCGCAGTTTGGCCTTGGCTTCCTCGGCATCGGTATTGCCCGCGGTCAGCTTCTGGGCTTCCGCAGCGGCGGCAAGGGCTTCGGCTTCTGCCTGTTGGGCAGCGGCGGCTTCCTCTGCTGCCTTAAATTCAGCCATCTGGCGGTTGTACTCCTCCATCTGGCGGTTATATTCTTCCATCTGGCGCTCGTATTCCTCCTGCGCCAGTCGGGCGGCTTCTGCCTCGGCGGCAGCCTGAGCGGCGGCAGCTTCTTCGGCGGCCTTCGCAGCGGCAGCTTCCTCCGCAGCCTTGGCAGCGGGGGCTTCTTCAGCGGCCTTAGCGGCGGCAGCGGCTTCGGCTGCCTTGGCGGCTTCGGCTTCTGCGGCAGCGGCGGGGGCGGCAGTCTTAGGATTGGCGGGAGCCGCCGTCTTGGGGCTGGCAGGGGCAGCGGTCTTGGGGGCAATGGGCTGCCCGTTAGCGCCCTTGAGACGCACGCGGGGTGTGGCACCGGCAGCGCCGGAAGTGCGGAGAGACAGCTTGGGACCCGTGGGGGACCCGCCGGTATTGAGTTTCAGAGGAGTGGCCATGATAGGTAAAAAAGAAAATGGTACTCAACCTTTTTAGCACATTCCCCCGCGCATTGCAATCAGGAAGTTGAAAAAGAAGAGGAAAAAGAAGATGAAAAAAAGTTGGAAGTTGGAGGTTGGAAGTTGGAAGTATAAAATTCCGCGCGGGCTTTGCCCGCGCCTAATTGTAGGCCAACTTTTGACAGGATGTCAAAAGTTGATGTGTGTTCTTCGCACGCCATCGGCGCGCGCACTTTGGGGAGTGCTTCAGCACGTCCGCCGTATAGCCACGTCCGTAAGGGCGTGGGGCAACCACGGTGAAATTACCCCGCCCATAACCCCGCCGAACGGCGGGGTGGTTGCACGCGCCTGTGGCATACCCCATGCGGTTGTTACGCGCTTTGCGTATCTACCTATCGTATCGGAACTACCGTTGACGCAAAGCGCGAAACACGAACAAAGCCGCCTGACAACACACCCGACGGCTGTAAGGGTGGGTAGCCAAACGCGCAGCGTTTGCCTGAAAGGCGAAGCCGCGTGGGGAGCGGCTGAGGCAACCCCGTTAAGGGCGCACCGCGAAGCGGGGCGGCACCGAGTCAAGAAAAGATTCACCGTCGCTCCGTAATCCGTCTTCGCGTCTCGCTGCGCTCGCTTGCTTCCGTCTCCGCGTCTCGCTTTGCTCGCTTGCTACGCCGAGACAAGTCGCCGTGACAGGCCACCCCGCCGTTCCGCCTTCGCCTGCGGCTACGGCGTGACAAGTCGGCGGGGTTGGGGGCGGTTTTTTGCCTTTCCTTTACTTTTCCCGCCGCGCGTGATACACTCCCGGCGCTGCACGTTTCCGCATGCGCGGTGTTATCTTCTCGGCAGCAAGGCAATGCAAAGGACTACCACCCTGCGCTATGCCCTTGTGTTAACATCATTACTGAATCACACTATGTCGTTAGAAAATGTAATGAAGATTGTATACTACTTCCTTGGTAGTATCATGCTGCTCCGTCAGCTCTTCGCCAAGAAAGACAAGTAAACAATCGCAACCCGCCCCGCCTGTTTTCCGGCAGGCGGGGCATTTTCTTCAAACAGCACTCTTGACAAATCGCTGTTATCGTGTAAAATGCCCCTGTGATTGGGACTTCGGTTCCTTTTCTAACGACAATCGCGGCAAGCTGTGTGGTAGCAGTCAGCCGCAATTCCGAAAACAACCAAAAAGTTTTCACCCGCCCCTCACAAGGGGCGGGTTCTTTTTTGCTTGCGGGGCGGAGTCGCTCCGTAATCCGTCTTCGCGTCTCGCTGCGCTCGCTTGCTTCCGTCTCCGCGTCTCGCTTTGCTCGCTTGCTACGCCGAGACAAGTCGCCGTGACAGGCCACCCCGCCCTTCCGCCTTCGCCTACGGCTACGGCGTGACAAGTCGGCGGGGTGGTTGCACGCGCCTGTTGCATACCCCATGCGGTGAACACGAGCCAAAAACGGCACCCGCCCACGAATGAGCGGATGCCGAAGATTGAAGCCTTGGCTTGGCGTATTACTTGCGCTTGCGGCGGGCGGCAAGGGCAGCCAGAGCCAGCAGGGAGAGGGTTGCCGTGGCGGGTTCGGGAACGGCGGTGAAATTCATCGTCAGCGCCGTGTGTGCCTCGTTAAGGGAGAGCTTACCTTGGTACGCAACCTCGCCTTCTGCGTTGGTGACATTCCATGTTTTCGCCAGTTGCTCGGCGCTCAGGCTGATGTCACCCAGTTGCACTTCCGCAAGGACGATGGATTCAACGGCAAATGTTTCATCAAGGATGGTGAACCCCAGCTCCACGTTGTCAAGATAAAAGTGGTAACTCCGCGTATCATTCAGCGTCAGCACGGTATCCTCGCTGTTTGTCAAAAAGAAGTTGAGGTGGTCATAATACCTAATAGCGTCTGCGGTGATGGAGTTGCCGTAGAGATTGACGGAGTTGTTCTCGCTCTTACCTCCAACGGCATGACCGCCGCTTACAAGGCGACCGATGGTTATGCCGCCCTCTTGCCCCGTATACGTCTCGCCGTTGATGGTGGCAGTTGCCCCCGCGCCGACCAAGTGAACAGCGTTATTGGTGGCATCTTCACCTTTACCACCGCAGACCTCATTACCGACGAAACCGCCCGAAATGATAACGGTATTGCCAGAGGCGGCACCAGAAGTTGTGCGACCGCCATAAACGAAATCCGATACCGTGCCACCCGTCACAGCGACGGTGTTGTCCTTGGCTCCCCCGCTTCCCTGACCACCAATAAGGTTTTTAACCGCGCCACCCTGCATCTTCACACTGTTGTTGTTAGCAGTGCGATATTCTGAATAACCGCCATAAAGGTCATACTGAACCTTGCCACCCTGTATCTCCACACTGTTGTTGTTGGCAGAGCCAAACGAATATTCTGAATAACCGCCATAAAGGTAGAGAACATCATCCGGGTCAACGGCTGTACCCTTTGTTACGGCTACATTGCCGCCGGAAACGCTCTCTTCCGATGAACGCTTGCCATAAGCATTGTGGGTCTTTTCAGAGTACCACGCGCCTTCCAGATGGGTATATACCTCATCCGCCCACGCCTGTCCACCCATCAGGGCGAGAGCGGTCAGCGCAAATAATGTTTTCTTCATTGTAAGTCTTTTAAGGTTAAAGAGTTGTATATTGTTTATTATCGAGTCACAAGTCATTGAAACTTAACGCCTTGCATTTTAGTCATCGGGGGGGGTAGTCAAGAATTTTCTTTGTCATATTATTATTTTTTCTTGGCGCGGGAAGGGTAGCCAAGTCGCTCCGTAATCCGTCTTCGCCGTTCCGCCTTCGCCTACGGCTACGGCGTGACAAGTCGGCGGGGTTTTCGTAACGCGGAGCGCGTAGCAACGTACAAAGCCGCCGACGG
>JAZLFB010000053.1:0-21701 GCA_045615585.1 Akkermansia sp. | reverse complement strand
GCCCTGACGCTTGGCGCAGAGAGCCTGCAGTTCGGGGTCCACGGGGGCGGGGGTGTGACCGTAGTAGCCCAGAGCCACGTCGGCGCACTGGGGCGTGATGTTCTTCCAGCGGCCGAACTTCACGTTCATCATGGCCTGCACACCCACAATCTGAGAGGTGGGGGTCACCAGCGGAATCCAACCGAGAGCCTTGCGCACCACGGGGATTTCGGCGAACACTTCCTCGAACTTGTCGGTCATGTTCATTTCCTTGAGCTGGTTGCGGAAGTTGGAGAGCATGCCGCCGGGCACCTGATAGCGCAGGGTGTCGGAGTTCACAATCTCGTTCTTGTGGCTGGTGAAGCGGGACAGGCTGTCGTAAACAGGCTGCAGCATACCGGAAATCTTGGTGAGCTTGGTCTTGAAGTCATCGGCCACCACGGGGCAGCGGTCGTAGCCGCTCAACAGGGCGAGCATGCGCATGGCATCGGGCTGACCCGTACCGTTGGCGAAGGGAGCGATGGAAACGTCCACGGCATCGGCACCGGCGTTGATACCCGCCACATAGGTGGCAGCACCCAGACCGGCGGTTTCGTGCGTGTGAATCCACACGGGCAGCCCCGTCTCCTTCTTGAGGGCGGCGGTCAGAGCAGCCGTCTCGCTGGGGGGAATCAGACCCGCCATGTCCTTGATAACAATGCCGTCGGCACCCATGTCGGCAATCTGGCGGCCGAGCTTGGCGAAGTACTCCAGATTATGCACGGGAGAGGTGGTGTAGCAGATGGTGCCGTGAGCCGTCTGCCCCGCAGCCTTCACCGCCTGAATGGAGGTGCGCATGTTTTCGGGGTCGTTCAGGCAGTCAAAAATACGGAACACGTTCATGCCGTGCTTGGCGGCCAGCGTGCAGAACGCCGTCACCACGTCATCCGCATAGTGCGTGTAACCCACCAGGTTCTGACCGCGCAGCAGCATCATGTGCGGGGTGTTGGGGGCCAGCTTCTTGAGGGTGTCAAGGCGGTCGAAGGGATGCTCGCCGAGGAAGCGGAGACCGGAGTCGATGGAAGCGCCGCCCCACGTTTCAAGGGCGGAGAAGCCCATGGTATCAAGGATGGGGGCGATATCAAGCATCTGCTCGGTGGACATACGCGTGGCGGCCAGAGACTGGTGACCATCGCGAAGAACGGTGCAGTTGAATGTTGCAGGTTTCATAAATTTTTCTTAAAGATGTTGCTATCCGCGTTCAGATAGTATGCTCTGGTGGCAGGTTATCACAAATAGCCCCCCTGCGTCAAGCAAGTATTGTTGTTTGCACGCCTGCCGCAGCATTTTTTAGCGGACCGGAGTTTTCGGTTGTAAGAAAACCGACGTAGCGTCGTTTATCGGCGTTGCGACAAAATGCGGGCTTGTCACGGCGGGGCTGCGGTGGTAGAATAGCGGCAGTATTATGGACGCTACGCTTCTTTCTACATTGGAACAGGCCGTTGCCGACGGCAAACTGCTGGCCGCTTCTCTGGAAAACATCACGCTGCTCACCAACGGCACGAATGACCCCGTGGTGCCCGCCACGATTGCCGAACTGGCCGACGCGGGTGACTTTGCCGAGCTGAACAACCGCTTCTACAAGACGCTCGCCTTCGGTACGGGCGGCCTGCGCGGTCGTACCATCGGCACCAAGGTGACCGCCACGGAACAGGGCAAGGGCGGTATCAACGGTCGCCCCGAATTCCCCTGCGTGGGTACGGCTTCCATGAACTTCTTTAACGTGGGGCGCGCCATGCGCGGGCTCATCACCTATGTGCGCCGCTTTGTGGAGGCCGAGGGCACGGGTCGCAAGCCCATGCTGGTTATCGGTCACGACACGCGCCACTTCTCCCGCGATTTTGCGGAACTCTGCGCCAAGATTGCCACGGATTTGGGCTGCGACTGCGCGCTGTTCGATGGTCCCTGCTCCGTGCCTGAGGTTTCGTTCACCATCCGTGCGCTGAATGCCGACACGGGCGTGATGCTCACCGCCTCCCACAACCCCAGCCACGATAACGGTTTCAAGGCCTACTTCAATGACGGTGCCCAGCTCATCGCCCCGCACGATAAGGCGGTGATTGCCGAGGTGAACGCCCTGACGAGCGACACCTACGAGCCGCTGTCCGCCGAACAGCAGGGCACGCTGCGCGTGCTGGGTGCCGAAATGGACGAGCTTTACATCAAGCGTCTGAAAGAGGTGGCTCTCCGCCCCGAGGTCTTTGCCAAGGCTTCCGCCAAGGTGGTGTACACCAACCTGCACGGCACGGGTAAGCGCTGCATTGTTCCCCTGCTCAAGCAGCTGGGCTGCAACGTGAGCACGGTGGCAGAGCAGGACATCCAAGACGGTCGTTTCCCGACTGTTGCCAGCCCCAACCCCGAAAACGCCCCTGCCCTTGACATGGCGGTGGCACAGGCCGACCGCGAGAACGCCGATTTGGTGATTGCCACCGACCCCGACTGCGACCGCATGGGCATTGCCGTGCGTAACAAGGCCACGGGCAAGATGGAACTGCTGACGGGCAACCAGACGGGCTGTCTGCTGGCATGGTACCGCTGCATGACGGTGAAGGAACTCGGCATTGTGAACGATGCCAACATCGACCACGCCGTGATGGTCAAGACCTTTGTGACCAGCCCCCTGCAAGACGCTATTGCCGCCAAGCACGGCATTGAGACGGTGAACGTGCTGACGGGCTTCAAATACATTGCCGCCAAGCTGGGCAAGTATGAAAACGCCCTGCCCGCCGATGCCCGCGAGGGCTACCGCGCCAAGAGCGAGGCGGAAACCCGCGCCCTGCGCCTGCAACACAGCAAGTACTTTGTGTTCGGCGGTGAGGAGAGCTACGGCTATCTGGCACAGGATTTCGTGCGCGACAAGGATGCGAACGTCGCCGCCCTCTGCTTGGCGGAAATGAACGCCTACCTTGCCACGCAGGGTATCGGTCTGCTGGAATGCCTGAACAACATTTACACGGAATACGGTTTCTACAAGGAGCTGGGTAAGAGCTTGGTGATGGAGGGTGCCGACGGTGCCGCCAAGATTGCCGCGCTCACCAAGACCTACATCGAGAACCCGCCCACTGAGATGGACGGCGCGAAGGTCGTTGCCTTCCGCGATTTCTCTGCGGGCAATCTCACCGATGCCGAGGGCGACCCCATCCCCGCCGAAAAGATGCTGTTTGCCGACCTTGAGGACGGTCGCAGTTTTGCGGTGCGCCCCAGCGGTACGGAACCCAAGATTAAGTACTACCTCTTTGCCCACGGTACCCCCGGTGCAGATTTAAGCACGGCGAAATCCCAAGTCGAAGGTAGTATCGCCTCCCTTTGGTCGGCTCTTGAAGCAGACGCCAATGCGCGCATGAGCCGCTAAATGTACAAGGTACCCGGCTTCGCCAAGGCTACGCCGAGGCAAGCAATGTACAAATCATGAAGTTCGGCGGCTTCGCCGCATGATTAAGATGCAGACAGCTATTCTCATCGGCTTAGGCGGATTTTTCGGAACTCTCCTGCGCTACGGCGCAGGAGAGTTCGTTAAACGCACGGTTGAGACATCGACCTTTCCCTGGCACACGATGCTGATTAATCTGGCGGGGTGTCTGCTGCTGGGTTTCCTGAACGGTCTTTTTGAGAAGCACGGGGCTGCCGTTCACCCCGATGTGCGCCTTGCTCTCACCGTGGGTGTCTGCGGCGGTTTCACCACGTTCTCCACCTTTGCGCAGGAGAACATCACCCTGTTGCGCCAAGGAGCTTATGCTGCGGGTATGAGCTACATTGCACTTTCGCTGCTCGGCGGTTTACTGCTGGCGTTCTGCGGTTTTGCGGCGGGGCGCACCCTGTAAAAGTTGTATAAGGGGGCATTTTTCGGCGCCCAACCATGCGGGATGATACAAAAATCCCGCATTATGTCATATTTTGGTGAGAAAAGTCTTGCGCAACCGCAAGGTCTGTGCTACGTTCCCGCCAACCCTATCTTGTCCTGACCGCTTTTTCCACTCGAAGTGACATCCGGATTTGACGGAGAAAGAACCCTGCGGATACCCTACCGACTCTCCCGCTGTTGAGCACCCGTATTGTCTCGTGACGCCGTGCCCCGCGCTGTGGTGTACTGTCGGCACGTATCCGCCCAACCCAACAGACAGAATACAATGAACTCGAACATAAAAATCTATGCAGATGTAGTGGACGCGCTGGCGCAGAAGCAGCTGGAAACGCTGATGGCCCAACCCGCCTTTGCGGATGCCAAGGTACGTATTATGCCCGATGTTCATGCCGGCAAGGGTTGCGTGATCGGCTTCACCGCCGACCTCGGCAACAAGGTCATTCCTAATATTGTAGGTGTGGATATCGGATGCGGTATGCTGACGCTGAAGGTGGGCAAAAAGAAGCCCGACTTCGATGCGTTGGATGAAATCATGCACCGTAACATCCCGTGCGGTATGCACACGCGCCGCGAGCCTTTTGAGTATTTCCCCGCTCTGGCTGACCTGCACTGCTTCCACAGACTGAAACATGTGCAGCACCTACGCAACTCCATCGGCACGCTGGGCGGCGGCAACCACTTCGTTGAGGTGGATGTCGATTCGCAGGGCAATTACTACGTGGTGATTCACTCCGGCTCCCGCAATCTCGGCAAGCAGGTGTGCGAACTCTACCAAGAGGACGCCATCGACAGTCTGTCCGGCTTCGAGAATCGTGAGCAGATGCGGCTCGACCTCATCACCAAGCTCCGCAACGAGGGGCGGGAGAAGGAGATTGAGCGCGCGCTGCGGCACTTCTCGCAGGCACTCCGCAACCGTCAGCCCGAGGTCCCCAACGACCTCTGCTATCTGGAGGGCGAGGCGCGGCAACACTACTTGGATGACATGCGCATCTGCCAGCAGTTTGCCCTGCGCAACCGCGAAATCATGGGCGAAATCATTGTGCAGCGTCTGGGGCTGGAGTTAGAGGACATGTTCCACACCGTACACAACTACATCGACCACGAGAGCAACATCGTGCGTAAGGGGGCTATCTCCGCCCGCGCGGGAGAAAAACTGCTCATCCCCATCAACATGCGCGACGGCTGCATCTACGGCATCGGCAAGGGGAACGAGGATTGGAACTACTCCGCACCCCACGGCGCGGGTCGTCTCATGAGCCGTACTGCCGCCCGCCGCACCCTGTCGGTGGAGGAGTTCCGCCGCCAGATGGAGGGCATCTACTCCACCTCCGTGGGGTTGGATACGCTGGATGAAGCACCCATGGCGTACAAGGGTATCGATTCCATCCTCAACCACCTGTCACCTTCGGTCGAGGTGGCGGATATCTTCAAGCCTGTCTACAATTTCAAGGCACCCGATGAAGATGTCTTCCGCCGTCGCCGGACGCGCTGAACAAGTTACAAGTAAGTCAACGCTTAACTACCACCCTGCCGCCGCAGCCGCCCAAGGTTGCGGCGGCACCCTATTTTTACGCTCAACTGACGTGTCGCAGACTTGACAGCGCGGGCGTTTGTGGCATACTTACGGGCGTTATGTTGACACTCCATGATACACAGTCGGGGGCTTTGAAGCCCGTGCAGGCAGAAGACGGCAAGCAGCTGCGCTTCTACTGTTGCGGCCCCACGGTGTATGCCGCCGCCCACATCGGCAATTTCCGCACCTTCGTGGTGCAGGATGTCTTCCGCCGCGTGGTCGAGCTGGGCGGGCTGCGCACCAAGCATGTCCGCAATATCACGGACGTGGACGACAAGACCATCCGCAACTCTCAGGCGCAGAACATGCCGCTGAACGACTACACGGCTAAGTGGACGGATAAGTTCCACGCCGATTGCAAGGCGCTCAACTGTCTGCCGCCGCACGTGGAGCCGAGTGCCGTGGGTCACATTAAGGAGCAGATTGAACTGGTGCAGCTGCTCATGGACAAGGGGCACGCCTACCAGAGTGAGGACGGCTCCGTGTACTTCCGCATTTCCTCTTACGCCGATTACGGCAAGCTGGCCCACCTCGACCGCCAGACGCTCAATCTCGGTCAGACCGCCCAGACCCGCGCCGATACGGATGAGTATGAAAAGGACAGCGTGGCCGACTTTGTGCTGTGGAAAGCGAGACGACCCGAAGACGGACCCAATTTCTGGCCCAGCCCTTGGGGTGAAGGTCGCCCCGGTTGGCACTTGGAGTGCTCTGCCATGAGCCACAAGTACCTCGGTGACACCTTTGACCTGCACTCCGGCGGTGTGGATTTGGTGTTCCCCCACCACGAGAACGAAATTGCCCAGAGCCGCTGCGCCTGCGGCGGTGAATCCGCCCGCCATTGGTTCCACGTGACCCACCTGTTGGTGGACGGTGCCAAGATGAGCAAGAGCCTCGGCAACATGTACACGCTCGACCAGTTGCAGGAGATGGGCTATGCCCCCGCCGCCCTGCGCTATGTGCTGGCGGGTGCCTACTACCGACGCCCGCTCAACTTCACCCTTTCGGGCATGAAGGATGCCACCGCCGCCCTCAACAAGCTGGCGCGTTTCGATAAGGAGATTTCCAAGGTCGCTGCGGGTGCCAAGGAGCCGACCTACAAGGATTTGGTGAAGAAGCACCCCGACATGGGTGCCTTTGCCCCCGCTTGGGCCAGTTTGGAGGACGACCTGAACACGCCCGAAGCTCTTGGCCATGTATTCAGTGCCATCAAGGGTATCAAGCCCGCCGAGCTGTCCGCCGCCGATGCCGCCGCCGTGTGGTACGCCTTCCGCACCATCATGGAAGCACTCGGTCTGCAACTGCCCGACCCCGATGCCGATGTGGAGGCACCCGCCGAAATCACCGCCATTGCGGAGGAACGCTGGGCCGCCCGCTTGGCGAAGGACTGGGGCAAAGCCGATGAACTGCGCGGCAAGCTGGCCGAACAGGGCTGGGGCATGAAAGACGGCAAGGACGGTTACAAGCTCATCAAGCTGTAAATCTCCCCGCGTAAAAATATCACACAGGGCGCACACCGCAAGACAGGATTCTGTGGCGGGTGCGCCCTTTCTCTTCACTGATAGCATGGACAGGACAGCAGAGAAAAAAGCCCTGCGGCAGCAGATGTTGGCGCGGCTGAAAGAAGCCGCGGCAGCTGACCCGCAGGGCGAGCGCTCCGCCGAGCTGCGCCGCCGCTTGGCATCGTTGCTGGAGAAAACAACGCCGCAGACGGTGGCCATCTATGCCCCCCTGCCCCATGAGGTTGACCTACTGCCGCTGTTGCAGGAGCATCCGCAGCACCGCTACGTCTTTCCCCGCTGTCTGAAAGAGCACCGCATGGAGTTTCGCATCGTCCGTGACCCGCAAACAGATTTAACGGCGGGGGCGATGGGGATTCTCGCCCCCACGGAGAACTGCCCCGCCGTGCAACCGCAGGAAATTGACTTACTTGTGGTGCCGGGCGTGGCATTCACCCTTGCGGGGGCACGCTTAGGCTACGGCGGCGGCTACTACGACCGCTATATCCCCCTGTGCACATGTGCCCGCATTTTGGCCTGTGCCTTTGCGGAACAACTGGTGAACGACCTGCCCACCGAGCCGCATGATTTCACGCTGCCGCAGCTGATTCACCTGTGATTTGATTCAAACGCTGCCGTCACCAGCCCAACTTGGCGCGGAGACGGGCGGCAAAATCGCTCTTGGGCAGCGTGAGCAAGCGCAGCGGGTGCGGGGCTTTGCGGATGGACAGTGTCTCATTCAGCGCAATGGTGTGGGTGTCGCGTCCGTCCAGCGAGTAGATAAGGGATTCCCCCGCGCGACCGCGGCGTTCACGCGGGCGCATGATGATTTCCGCCGTGTCGGGCAGCACCACGGAGCGGTTGGTGAGGCTGTGCGGGCAGATGGGTGTCAGGCACATTACCCCCGCATCGGGCCACAGGAGAGGGCCGCCCGCCGACAGAGAGTAGGCGGTGGAACCCGTAGGGGTGGCCACCAGCACGCCGTCCGCATGGTAGCGGTTGAGCAGCTTGCCGTTCACCTCCACATCCAAGTCAATCATCTTGCCTGTCTGCGCACGCATGAGGGCGACCTCGTTCAGCGCGAGGTGTGTGTGCGTAAAGACAGGTTCGGGCGTGAGCGTATCACAGCGGCTCACCTGCAACATCGTGCGGACTTCCACTCCGTAGGTGCCGTCGGCAAGGGATTGCACCAGCTCGGCAATATCCCCCTGCCCGCAGGCGGAAAGGAAGCCCAAGTGCCCCAGATTCACGCCGCCGAGAATGCAGCCGTGTTCCGCCGCCTGTTCCGCCGCGCTCAACATGGTGCCGTCACCGCCGAGACAGAGCAGCACCTCCGGCACGCCCAAGGTGGGGTCAGCCCAGCTGTGACTACCCATTTCGTAGGCGTTCACCCCCGCCGCGCAACAGGCTTCCTGCAAACGCTGCAAGGCATCCAGACACTCCGCTGTGCGGGTGGGAGCCAAGATACCGATGCGGGCGGGAGACTGCATGGAAAGTTGGAAGTTGGAGGTGGGAAGTTTTAAGTTCCCCGCGCCTTCGGCGGGGCATTCTTCAAACTTTATAAATTATAAATTCTAAATTATAAATGACAACGCATCAGCGTTGTTCTCTCACGATTTCCGTGCCTACGCCTTCTGGGGTAAAGATTTCCAGCAGCAGGGTGTGAGGCAGACGACCGTCAATGAAGTGTACCTTACGCACACCCGCATTGAGAGCATCCACCGCACTCTTCACCTTGGGAATCATGCCGCCCGAAATCACGCCCTCGTCAATCAACTGAAAAGCCTCCTTGCGGTCGATGCTCTTGATGATGGTGGTGGGGTCGGCGGGGTCGCGCATCAGACCGGGTACATCGGAAATGTAAATCAGCTTCACGGGTTTCAGCTCGCGCGCCAAGGCGGCGGCGGCCAAATCGGCGTTCACGTTCAGCGATTGAGAGGTACCCAGCTCACGGGCGAGCGGAGAAATCACGGGCGTGAGTTGCAGGGAAAGAGCTTCCTCCACACGGGAGAGCTGGCAGCCGATAACACGACCCACCATGCCGATGTCCACGGGGTTGCCGTCGGCATCCTTCTCCATCAGCTTTTCACCCACAAACACGTTCGTGCCGGGGATACCCACGGCCTTGCCGCCGCAGTCGCGCATCATCTCCACCAAGCCGGGGTTGATGGTGCCGCTGAGGGTGCGCTCCACAATGTCAATGGCTTCTGCCGTCGTTACGCGCAGACCGTTCACAAAGCGGGCTTCCAGCCCTGCCTCTGCCATGGCTTTGGAGATAGCCTTGCCGCCGCCGTGAACCACCACGGGGTTCAGCCCCAGCGTCTCCATCACCACGATGTCACGCATCAGGAGCTTCACCAGTTCAGGGTTATCCATAGCGGAGCCGCCGAACTTGATGAGAATGGTCTTGTCTCGGTATGACTGGAGATAAGGCAACGCTTCAATCAGGATATCAGCCTTGGCAATTTCCTGTGCAGGCTGGGCAAGATTTCGGGTGGTAATCATAGCTATTAAAGGAAGTGTTTATATCGGCAATAGACCAACGGCATAATGGCGGAAATCACCATCACCACGCAGGAGACGCCAAACCCCCAATCCGATGACAGGAAGGGCATGCGCTCAAAATTCATGCCGTAGATACTGGCAATCAGCGTGGGCGGCAGGAAAATCACACTCATGATGGTGAACACCTTCACAATCTCGTTCTGTTCGATATTGATGAGGCCCAACACGGCATCCAACATGAAGTTAATCTTGTTGGAGAGGAAGCCGGCGTACTCGGACAGAGAGTTCACGTCTCGGCTCACGGGGCGCAGGGCGCCGTACAGGCTCTCCTGCGGGTTCATGCAGGCGTCCTCGTTGCCCGCGTAGGTAATCAAACGCAGCAGACTCACCAAGGCATCGCGCTGGCGGGTGATGAGGTCACCGACTCGCCCCAGCTCCTCCAACGCATCGCGCAGGTCATCGGTATCGGGGTCGTCCTCGCCGTTCTTGCGGCGGGAGCGAGTACCGAAGATTTTCTTGGAAAGGGTATCCAAATCCGTGCCGAATCGCTCCAACACGTCGGCCTGACGGTCTACCAGCG
Organism: Akkermansia sp.; assembly: GCA_045615585.1. Classification (GTDB taxonomy): domain Bacteria; phylum Verrucomicrobiota; class Verrucomicrobiia; order Verrucomicrobiales; family Akkermansiaceae; genus Akkermansia. Next base: position 11,667 of record JAZLFB010000053.1, on the reverse strand, counting down.
TTTCCAGCAGACCCGTGAACACCAAATCGCGGTTCGTGTCCTGCATGCGCAGCAGCTGGTGCGAAAACACGCGGAAAGAGTAGGAATCCGTATGGCGGATGGTGATGAGCACCTTGCCTTTCAGAATGAACGTGATTTCCGCAATGATGGGTTCATCCGTCTCTACGCGGGAGAGCACCGAGGTGGTCATGAAACGACCGCCGTCCTCACAATACAGTCGGGAGGTAGCCTCAATTTCTCGCTGCTCATCCTTGGTGGGCATTTCGATGGCGCATAGATTTTCGGCGTAGCGCAACTCTTCAGCAGAAGGGGTCAACAGGTCTATCCAGAACACGGAGCCACGGCGAGACTCCTGTTCCTCCAGCCCGACGGTACGAGCGATTCCGCTCTCTGTCTGTGTGTAAATACGAATCATGGTCCTGAATCGGGTTGATTGTTGACAGTCGGGCGGCACGCCGCCGCGTTTATTTTGCCTGTTTTTTACACGAATTGCAAGCCTAAAAAGCCCCCATTTTTACACAGACAACGAGCGGGGAAAGCATTCTTGCTTTTCCCCGCCGAAATATCCGTTTCCTGCCTTAATGTTGAGGCAGAGTCAGCTCTGCCGCGTATTCCTTGGCGGCGCGGGTGATTTCCGCACCGATAGCGGCTTTGGGTGTCACAAAGCCCGGCACAAACCAGGGGGAAGCGCCCATCAGGTCGTGGAACACAAGCACCTCGCCGTCGCAGGTGCCGTGTCCTGCCCCGATGCCGATGGTGATGATGGGGCAACGCTTGGTGATTTCCGCCGCCACGCTCTTCTTGGTGCATTCAATCACCACGGAGAAAGCCCCTGCACGCGCCACGGCCTCCATATCGGACATGATAGCGGCGGCTTCCTCATCCGTCTTGCCTTTCATCTTGTAGCCGCCTTCCTCCAGCACTTTCTGGGGCAGCAGACCGATGTGCCCCTGCACAGGGATACCCGCCTCAACAATGGCGCGGATGCAGTCCTCCTTGTCCACGCCGCCCTCCAGCTTCACGGCATCCACGCCCGTAGCCATCAGGAGCTTGGCGTTTTCCACCGCTTGTTCAGGGGTATCAAAGCTGTGAATGGGCATGTCGCACACCACCACGGCGTTCTTGGCACCGCGCGCCACGGCTTCCGCATGGTGCAGCATGTGCGCCATCGTCACATGGGTGGTGTCGGGGTAGCCCAGCATGGTCATGCCCAGCGAGTCACCCACCAGCAGAATGTCAATCCCCGCTTCATCCAGCAAGCGGGCGGTGGGGTAATCGTAGGCGGTCAGTTCCGAAACAGGCGCTTTGCCCTTTTTGGCAAGAATGGCAGCAATTTTAGGATTCATGGCAAACAGCAAATAAAGAGGTATTTACAGCGGGAACAGTGTCACCGCAGGTTCGGCGGGCAGCGCCGCCAACAGTTCGGACACCGTGCGGCTTTGGTTGGGCAACCGCAGCGCGGGGTCAATATCGCAGAGGGGACGCAGCACAAAGGCGCGTTCGTGGGCGCGGGGGTGCGGCAGGGTCAGGCGCTCGCTCTGCACCACCTCGTTCCCGCAGTACAGCAGGTCGATATCGCAGGTGCGGGGGGCGCCGTATTCCCCTGTGCGGACACGACCCAGCTCCTGTTCAAAGAGCATGCAGAGGTCGAGAATCGCCTCCGCGGGCAGATTCGTCTCCACCTCCACACAGGCGTTCAGGTACGCGGGCGAGCCTTCGGGGCAACCCACAGGCTCTGTCTCGTACACTTGAGAAAGGCGCAGATTGCCAAAGGAATCCGCCAGTAGGTCACAGGCGGATTCCAACGTTGCCAGCCTATCCCCCAAATTAGAGCCGAGGGAGAAGCCGACGCGGCGCAGGGGGCGCGGCTCAGTCTGTGAAGCCGAGGACATCCTGCATGGTGTAAAGTCCGGCGGGCTTGTCAGCCAGCCACAGGGCGGCACGCACGGCACCGCCGGCAAAGGTCATGCGGCTGGAGGCCTTGTGGGTCAGCTCCACGCGCTCGCCGTCGGTGGCGTAAATCACGGTGTGGTCGCCCACCACATCACCGCCGCGCATGGAGTGCATACCGATTTCGCGCTTGGGGCGGGCACCCACCATGCCGTTGCGACCGTGCACCACGTCCTTTTCGTAGTCCATGCCCGTTTCTTCGCAAACGACCTCCGCCAGCGTGCGGGCGGTGCCGCTGGGGGCATCGAGCTTGTGGTGGTGGTGCATCTCAATGATTTCGATATCGTAGTCCTTGAGAATCTGCGTGGCTTTGCGGGTGAGCCAGAACAGAGTGTTCACACCCACGGAGTAGTTGGAGGCGAACACGATGGGAATCTGCTTGGCGGCTTCGGTAATGGCGGCCTTTTCCTCCGCCGTGTGACCTGTGGTGCCAATCACCAGGGGCTTGCCCTGTGCCACGGCGGTGGCCAGCAGCTCGGGCGTAAAGCCGTGGAAAGAGAAGTCGATGGCGACATCGGCCTTATCGTAGGCGGCGGCAATGTCCTGCCCCACATCGTGCGTGGAGGCCAGTTCCGTGCCCTCATTCAGCGCAACAGCCTGTTGAACAGCCTGCCCCATGCGGCCGGAAATACCGGTAACGAGAATCTTCATCATAACAGGAAAGCGGTTTGATTACAGAAGGTTGTACTGCTTGAGCAGGGCAATCAGCTTGGTGTGCTTCTCCTCTGCCAGCGGGGCGAGGGGCATGCGGATTTCCCAAGAGATTTCACCGCGCAGGGCAAGGGCGGCCTTGATGGGCACGGGATTGCCGTCCAGCGACATCAGACCCTTCATCAGCGGGTAATACTTCTTCTGCAATTCAAGGGCGCGCTTGCCGTCACCGCTCATGGCGGCATCCACAAGAGCCTTCATTTCCGCAGGAGCCACGTTGGAGGTCACGGACACCAAGCCGCGGGCGCCGCAGGAGATGAACGGCACCGTCAGACCGTCATCACCGCAGAGAATGGCAAAATCCTCAGGCACAACCTGCACCAGCTGGTTCACGCGGTCCACGCTGCCGCCCGCTTCCTTGATGGCGGTAATGGTGGGGCAGTCGGCGGCAAGGCGGGCCACGGTATCCACGGCAATCTCAATGCCGCTGCGACCGGGGATGCTGTACAGGATGATGGGAAGGTCGGAGCTTTCGGCAATGGCCTTAAAGTGGCGGTACACGCCCTCTTGGCTGGGCTTGTTGTAGTAGGGGCAAACCTGCAGCGTGCCGTCGGCACCCATGCGGGCGGCTTCCTGCGTCATCACAATAGCCTCTGCCGTGGAGTTGGAGCCCGTGCCGGCAATCACTTGGCAGCGCCCCGCGGCAAACTCAATAGCCTTGCGGATAACCTCCATGTGTTCGGCATGGTTCAGCGTGGGGGATTCACCCGTGGTGCCCACGGGGACAATGCCGTCCACGCCGCCAGCAATCTGGGCTTCAATGAGACCGCGAAAAGCCTCATAGTCCACCTCATTGTTCATGAAAGGGGTGACGATAGCGGTGTAAAGACCTTCGTATTTCATAGCTCGTGACCAAGGTTATCAAAAAAACAGAAAAAAGTCACGCCTTTTCTTGCCGCCGCCCGCCGCATTGGGGCTTAGAGGGGCAAGAAAACTCACCATCCTTTCATTTTCGAGGCGTCAAAGGGGGTCAGAGGAGCAGCCTTGTAGTGCTCGCCGCTGCTGACAGGTTTCATCTCGATGGTAACGCCCTCCTCTGTCAAATCGATTTCCCTGTGTTGGGCATCCTCTAAAATCAAATATTGGGAATGAGGGCTGTATGCCGACCAAATGAGGTTGCTCCATGCGCGTTTTGACCACAGCAAAGACCACCCAAGCGGTTCTGCATGAGCCGGGATAGTCACCTGTGTCACCTCATAGCCTTCTTTGCGCGCCACAATCGTCAAATCACGGTCCTGCGAAACATCCTTGAACACGCAGTCGGATTTACCCGTACGCCACTTTTGTTCCTTCGGGGTCGCTGCCGCTCCCTCTGATTCATTCGACGTTGATTCGGAGACCGTGCGGTTCAGCGTCAGCTCCACATCGGTAACAGGTGTCGTGGTCACCTTCACCGAAATGGGTTCGGCACAGGAACAGACCATAAGAGCACCGATGGTCAGCAGGGCGGGATGCATTCTCATGTCAAGCACTTTACCCTAACACCCCCTGCCCTGCAAGCCAAAAATGCGGCTTGCAGACGGACGCGGAATATGATAGAAAAGAGCCTCGTATGATTCGCAAGCTGGCATTGACAGGCGTGACGGTGTTCCCGCGACAGGAGACGTTTCTCTTTGAACCGGGCATCAATATCCTTGTCGGCGGCAATGATTCGGGCAAAAGCCACATCATGCGCCTGTGTTATGCGGTGTGCAAGTGGAGCGGCGGCGGCTCGCGCAAGGAGCTGCCCGTGCAGTGGGCGGAGGAGAAGCGGCTGCGCTTGGATGTACTGCGCGCATTCGGGCTGCGCGACTTGAACGCGCTGGTGTCGCGCTACCCCCATGCGGGCGCGGCAGAGGTGCACGCCTCACTCTTCGGTGATAAAACCCCGCCCGGCAGCGCGGAGGTGGATTTCACTTTCCCCGCAGACGGCGAGGGTCTTTCCATTACCACCATGCCCGAACGCCATGCGGCGGGCAATGCGGTGTTTCTGGCACCGCAGGAGGTGCTGTCGGTGTTCCCCTGCTACATGCAGGTGGGAAAACGCTACCCCGAACTGCTGGATTCCGCGGGCTGGGAGCTGTGCCGCGCCTTGGAAAACGAGCCGACTTCACCCCCTGCCCCCGCCCTGCAACATGTGCTGGTGCTCATCGAACAAATGATGCGCGGCAAGCTGGTGCGCCAAAGCGGGCGTTTCTGTCTGCAACGCGGCACCCAACCGCCCATGGAGCTGATGGCGGAGGGCTTTAAGCGGCTCGGCACGCTGGGGCTGTTGGTGGAAAACGGCACCGTGCGCCAAGGCACAACGCTGTTCTGGGATGAACCGGAGATGAATCTCAATGCCACCCATCTGCCGCAGTTGGTAACGATTCTGCTGGGATTGTGCCGCGCAGGCGTGCAGGTGTTGCTCACCACGCACAGCCTGTTCCTGTTGCGAGAGCTGACGATTCAGCTGGCAACGGACAAGGGTCGCACCGTGCCGCACCGCTTCTTCGGGTTGCAACCCACGGCGGACGGCGTGCGAGTGAGTGCCGCCGAACAGTTGGAGCTGTTGGAACAACCCGACAGCTTGGAGGCGGAAATGGCACAGGCCGACCGCTACCTAAGCCTGTCGAACCAATGGGATAATTAAAGAAAGAAGAAAAATGTTTCAAACCGGCACAACCTGTGTAGAGGGGGTACACCGCTTCCATTTCGAGGCGGGGTACTACGTGTGCCGTTTTGAGTGCTCGCCGTTCTACTCGCACCACGCCCAGAACTTCTGCAACAGCTGCAAGGAGATGGATTTCGTGCTCTACCACCCCGGCAAGAAAGAGCTGTGGCTTATCGAGGTGAAGGACTACCGCTTCAACGCCCGCCCCAAGGTGCGAGATTTGGTGGAGAAGCTGTGCCGCAAGGTGCGCGACTGCCTGTTTTTGCTGCGCACGGCCGCCCTGTGCGCCCCCGAAGAGGAACCCGCGGAGGGTATTTCGCTGCGCGAGATGGCACGCATGAGCATGCAGGCCAAGCACATCTGCGTGGCGTTCACCATCGAGCTGGGGCAGACAGGGCTTTTCCCGCCCAAAGCCCTGCTCTCCACCATCCGTGACCTGCTCTACCGCCAGATGTGTTTCATTGACCCGCACATGCTGTGTCTGCCGATTACAGAGTCAGGCGGCGTGGGTCCGTGGACCATCAGCCCTGCGGGGAACGAACATTCCGCCCGCATCCGCAAGCGCATGGAGGAAGCCCGCCTTGCCCGCGAAAACGAGCAGAAACGGCAGCGCGAGCTGGAACGCCACCGCGAACGCATGGAAGCCAAGAAACAACGCCGCAAGCGCAAGTCGGAGCTGCCTCTGTGGAAACAACGCGCATTGGAACGAGCGGAAGGCAAGAGCGGGAACCACGCAGACAGAAGAAACTGAACCTTTATGAAACATATTCTTATGGCATTGGCAACAGCTGCTTTGGCAGCACACGGGCTGGAAGTAGAGGGCGGCAACGTGACCGCCGACGGACAACTGCAACTGTCGGTGAAAGGCGATACCGCAGGCATGACATTTGAGGTGGCGGATGCCCGCTACGGGCGTTTCATCCCCGCTGCGGCGGTGCAACAGGGCGATACCGTGACGCTGACCTACGAAACCCACGCCCCGCTGGCGGAACAACAGGCGCATGTCACCTGGCGCGCCACCACCGCCGAGGGGCGGCAGATGCAGCCCGAAGGACAGGAGAAGATACCTTTCCGCGCCGTGCCGCTGCATGAAATGCCCGCCGTGGGTAAAAAGTATATCGCCTGTGTGGGTGACAGCATCACTTTCGGTATGGGTATTCCCGTAGCCGCCGACAAGTACCCCGAACAGCTGCAACAGCTGCTGGGCGATGCCTATGCAGTGGGTCGTTTCGGACATTCCGCCAAGACGGCGGGTCCCGTGGCACCGAATTACTGGTACAAGGTGCAGCCGGAGTTCCCTCAAGCCCTTGCCATGAAGGCCGATGTGTACATCTGCAACCTCGGCATCAACGACACGAACCACGGTACATGGAATACCGCCGTGGTGGAGAACGGCTATGCCGAGCTGATTGCCGATTTCCGCGGGCCGCAGGGTGCCGCCGTGGTGTTGTGGAATCGTCTTTGCCCCGATTTTCGCAGCTATGAGCGCGAACCTGCTTTCCCCGGCAACGTGAACCCCGCCTATGATTTCCGCTTGGACGAAAAGGACACCGCCGAACACCGCCCCGAAATGCAGGCGATTATCGACCGCTTGGCGGCGCGTTTCGGCTGCCCCGTGCTGGACATGTACACCCCGCTGAAAGACCATCCCGAACTCTTTCAGCGAGACGGTCTGCACCCCGCCCCTGCCGGTGCCCGCCGCATTGCGGAGTTGACGCGTGATTTTCTGCAAAAGCGCTGATTTTTTTGTTTAGCGACAGGGAACGGGCGTCAGAGGAGCCATTCTGCTCATTTTCTGCTTGATAGAACAGGAGAAAAGAGATAGATTGAAGCCAAGCATATTTGCGGTTGCTGCATAAGCACCGCAAACAGGCAGCTTTTTTCAGCAGCTGAGAAAGACGCTGCCGCGCGATAAGCATCTACAACACAAACTCATCATGAAACTACATCTACCGAAAGGATTGCGTGCAGCGCTGATAGCCTGTCTTGCAGGCGCATCGGGTGCGGCGTATGCCGATTACGTATGGAACGGCGGTGACACCATCACCAACGAAGCATGGAATACTCAGGAGAAATGGAACCTGACGGGGTCTTCCTCCTTCCCTGTTGCCGACAAGGGTCCGGGTGTTCCCGGGTCCAATGCGTGGGATACCATTTCCATCAGCAACGCAAGCGGCAGCGTCGGCACGCTTGAAGGCTGGAACTTCAGCATCGCCATGACGAGCAGCGTACTGACCGTTGAGAACATCACAAAGATTCAAAACGGCGGTGGCAGAACCACAGCGGAAATTACGCTGAACGACTCAACCCTGACGCTGAATGTCGGCAACGGACACCAGCAAAGCATGACAGTCACGCTGAACAACGGCAGCCAGATGAACCTCAACCTGTCGAAGAACCGCACCGATGGTGCCACCACGATTAACTATGGCGATTTCGGGGCGACCACCCTCGGTTCTCTGACGCTGGGGCGCAAAGACGACGCCACAGGTAACTACACCACCAACCTGACCATCGGCGGCACGATTTCCGATGCTGTCACCTCAGAGACAACCACCCTGCACACCATTGCGCTGGGTACCGTGGGTGAGAACATCACGCTTGGCACCATTACCGCAGACATCACGGCAGAGGGCTACAGACAGGGTACGGGCATTCTCACGGCCAGTCAAGAAAACATCGGCAAATACTCTATTGCCCTTGCAGATGACGGCACGCTGAATCTGTACTACGTCACGGGTTCCATTTCGAACTTCGTCTGGGACGGCGGCGACGGCTCTTGGACCGATGCCTCATGGAACAGCGGCAACTCCTTTGCTGACGGCAATAACGCTGTCATCAACAGCGGTACCGTCACGGTTGACGGCGGAACGGCGGTCACCGCCGCTACACTGGACCTCAACGGCGGCGGCATTGTGGTAGCGGGTTCTCTTGATGTCGGTGCGCTGACGGTGGCTTCCGCCGCCACGGTGAAGCTCTCCGGCGGCACCCTCACCGCCGATGCCCTCAACACCGCCCAACCTTTGGAGGTGACAGGCAACAGCACGCTGGACATCTCCGCAGATTCTGCCGCCGTGCTCACGGGTACGGGCAACCTGACCAAGAGCGGCACCGGCACGCTGAATCTGGGCGGCAGTGCCGATTCCACCCTGAGCGGCGAGCTGACCATCACGGGCGGCATGGTGAAGTGGGGTTCCTCCGAAGGCAGCACCAACGCCATTGCATTCTCTAAAATTACGGTAGATGGTGCTTCCTCTCAGTTCTGGCTCTCCCATCAGCATGTGGATATGTCTGCCACGACCGATGTGGAGTTGAAGAACGGCGGTAAGCTGTACTCCGATGACACCGACTTTGCCACCGACCACCGCAAGAACAACCAGATTGCGTTCAACAACCTGAACGTGACGGGCGGTTCGGGTGCCATTCAGTACAACTGGGGCGGCTCCTTCTCCTTTGAAACGCTGACGGGCGAAGGCACCCTGAACATCAGCAACGGCGGCGAAAACTCATGGACCCTCATTAAGGAAATCAACGACTACAACGGCACGATTGCCTGTGGTTCCGACAATCACACGCTGAAGCTCGGCACCGTGAATCTGGCTAACGGCAAGAATACCGTTATCAGCAGCAAGTTCGGCGCTATCGGTGACACAGTTACCAAGACAGGTGCCGGTACGCTGACGCTCACGGGTACGGGTGCCGATGCCGCCACTCTCGATATTCAGGGCGGCACCGTGCGTTGGGGCTCTACCGGGGACAACAACGCAGCTGAACAAAACACGGCGGTGCTCGGTTTCTCCAAGGTCATCATCGGCAGCGGTGCCACGCTGGAAGATTCCCACAAGGGCGGCAACTCCGCCAAGTTCGACATCGAAATGAACGGCGGTACGCTGCATGCCTATGCCCAGCGCAAGGGCGACGGCGATACCTTGGTCAATTACGGCACGCTGACGCTGGTGACGGGTACGACCAACAACATGACGCAGACGTGGAAATCCTGCCGTAACTTCGATGTGCTGACGGGCGGCGAGGCTAACGCCGCTGCCGCTGACACCAAGCTGACAATCGGCGGTTCTTGGGACGGCAACATTGTCACCAACATCGCCTCCCTCACCGACTTCAACGGCACGATTCAGAGTGATGCTTACAACAATAACGGTCAGAAACTCACCATCGGCGGTGCAAGTCAGGCGGCGGGTTTCAACGCCGTCATCAACGCACAGGTAACGCTGGCAAACGACTTCACCAAGACGGGTGCGGGTTCCCTGACCTTGAGCAAGGACACCGTTCTCGGCGGTGCTGCCACGCTGACGCAGGGTACCGTCTCTGCCGGCAATCTCAGTCTGAAAGATAACACACTCACCATCAACGGCGGCACGTTGGTGCACGACGGCGTGACCTACACCGCAGCCTCCTCCGAAGTCGACGGCACCATCACCCGCACGGGTGACGGCAATCTCGGTCTTTACTCCGACGGTGCTGCCACCACGCTCACCAACCTGACGCTGACCGCCAATCAGGATAAGGCCTACAGCGTCACGATGGATAACGTCAACCTTGTCAGCACCAACAACAAGAGCATTTGGCTGACAGGTGAAGCCACCAAGGAACTTCACGATGTGACGACGGGCGGCACCCTGCACGTCGGTCATGGCGACTACGGTAACGGCGATGCCACCGTGGCTACCATCTCCGGCACGGTAACGGTCAACTCCATTCAGGTCGGGGCTAACGCCCAACTGACGGTGAGCGGCACGGTGAACATGCTTGGGGATGCCAACCTGCCCACCCTGACCCTGTCGGGCGGCACCATCGGCATTCAGGATCATGCGGGTACGATTAATGTCACCAGTCTGACGGTGACGGATGCCTCCGTCATCAACGCCGACCTCGTCATTGCCGAAAACGGCTCGCTGGACATGAGCGCCGTTGTCACCATGGGCTGCGCCGTCACCATCGGTGCAGGTACAGAGCTGACGGCAGATGCCTCGCTGACCACGGGCCCTGTGGTGCTGTTCTCGGATGTGGAAAGCCTGACGCTGGGCACAACGGAAATCACCAAGATGGGCTGGTACGATGCCAACGGCATTCTCGCCTCGGTCAACGGCACAGCCGTCACGGGTGAAGGTCAGTACGTCATCGGCTTCTGGAACGGCGATGTGAGCATTGCTGCTGCCAATGTCCCCGAACCTGCCACCGCCACGTTGAGCCTGTTGGCTCTCGCTGCCCTGGCTGCCCGCCGTCGCCGCAAGTAAAGCGACACACAAAACTTCAAGCCCCCATCCGTTTCTGACGGATGGGGGCTTTTTGTGGACTCTCAGAATAAGAAAAAAGCCGTTACTCGGAAAGTGCCGAGATGTACTTGATGAAGCCGGGGGCTTCGTGGTCGCAGAAGAGGGATTTACCCTCATCCAAAGCGGCAATCTGCGCCATTTCGGCATCCGTCAGTTCAAAATTAAAGATGTTCATGTTCTCGCGCATGCGGTCTTCGTGCGTGGTCTTGGGGATGCAGACTATGCCGAGCATGGTCAGATAACGCAAAGCCACTTGCGCGGCGGTTTTGCCGTGGGCGGCACCGATACGCATGAGAACGGGGTTGCGGAAGAGATTATTCTTGCCCTCGGCAAAGGGGCCCCACGCCATGAGAGTAGTGCCATAGCGGGCCATCTGCTCCTGCAAGGCGGTTTGCTGGTTGAACACGTGGGTTTCCATCTGGTTCACCGCGGGTACCTCGCCGCCGAATTCCACCAAATCCTGATAGCGACCGCGGTGGAAGTTGGAGACGCCGATAGCGCGCACCTTCCCTGCCTTTTTGGCAGCCTGCATGGCGCGCCATGTGCCGTAGTAATCGCCGTAGGGCTGGTGAATGAGCAGCAAGTCGATGTAATCCGTCCGCAGATTCTCCAGCGATTCCTCAATGGAAGCGGCGGCGCGTTTCTCCCCCGCATTGCTGACCCACACCTTCGTGGTGATAAACAACTCCGCACGCGGAATACCGCTCACCGAGATAGCCTGCCCCACCCCTGCCTCGTTGTAGTAGGCTTGGGCGGTGTCAATCGAGCGGTAGCCGTTTTCCAACGCCGCCGTCACACAGCGGGCACACTCCGACGGGGGCACCTGAAACACCCCGTACCCCAAAATCGGCATGCTGATATTCCCTTTAAGAGTCGCGTATTCCATAGTCGGCATCCTAACAAACGGAGCGGATAGTCGCAAGATTTTTTTTATCCGTTTCATTGCCATCCCATAGGGGATGGTGACAGAATAAAAAAAGTGGTGTTTGACTTTGTACCGATTACACTCATAATCGGTGTGAAATGAAACAAAAAACAAACACCGGAGAGAATATAGCAGTATTACCCCAGATTTGCAAC
>JAZLFB010000052.1:0-31526 GCA_045615585.1 Akkermansia sp. | reverse complement strand
TTTTGTCCACATCCAGGAATCCATCGGCGGTGAGGATGTGTTCATTTTCCAGCCGACTTGCCCCCCCACCAACCATAACTTGATGGAGCTGGTGGTGATGGTGGATGCCGTGCGCCGCGCCAGCCCCGAGCGTATCACCGCTGTGATGCCCTTCTACGGCTACGCCCGTCAGGACCGCAAGGACAAGCCCAGAGTGCCCATCACCTCTAAGCTGGTGGCTAACCTGCTGACCGCCGCCGGTGTGAACCGCGTGCTGGCCATGGACCTGCACGCAGCCCAGATTCAGGGCTTCTTTGAAATCCCTGTGGATCACCTTCACTCCGTGCCTGTGCTGGTGAAGCACCTGAAGGCCAACTATGTGAAGGACATGAACAACCTTGTGGTGGTCTCCCCCGACATCGGCGGTGTGAAGAACGCCAAGTCCTACGCCAACATTCTTGGCACCGAGCTGGCCATTGTGGCCAAGCAGCGCATCTCTGCCACAGAGGTGAACGCCCACGCCGTCATCGGTGATGTGCAGGGTAAGGACGTGCTGATGGTGGACGACATGACGGAATCCGGCGGCACACTCTGCGCCGCTGCCGAGGTGCTCAAGCAGCACGGTGCCGCCCGCATCTTCGCCGCCGTTTCTCACGGCGTGCTGAACGAGAAGGCCCGCACGCGCCTTGCCAACAGCCCCATCGAGCGTCTGCTCTGCTCCGACTCCGTGCCCATGGCCTACGGCGACCAAGTGGACACCGTGAGCATTGCCCCCCTGCTCGCTCGCGCCATCTCGAACATTCACAACAACACGTCTGTGACCCACCTGTTCGACCTGTAAAGCGGCTCTACAGATTTATTTCTCCCCTGCCCCGCACTGCGCGGCAGGGGATTTTTTTCTTCACCCGCGTGGGGGGGGGAGAATTTCCCGCAGTGATAGGAAGCATGCTACACCACTACAGGTTGTATTTAAGAAAAGTTAACATTAATTTTCCACAATTTTCTTGACACGTTCAATATTTTCTGTTAGTATGACCCCGACATGAGATTTCTACTGACCATTCTCTGCAGCCTGACTCTGGCGATGACCGCCGTTGCCGACGCGGTAACGGACCTGCGTCCCGCTATTAACGAAGCCGCCGCCGCCTATGGTGTGGATCCTGTTTTGATGGAAGCCATCATTCGCTGCGAATCCGGCCACGCTACTTCTTATGCTGCCCGCAGCAAGAACAATCTGGCCGGCATCATGGGTCGTCGCGGGCAACGCTCTTATGAAAGCAAGGAAGCCTGCGTGCAGGATTTGGCCCGCATTCTTGCCAACTACAAGGCCAAGGGTAAAGTAACCATCCCTCAGATTGCCCGCACCTATTGCTCCAGCCATGGTGCATGGACAAGTGCCGTTTCCGCCAACGTTTCTGCTATCCGTGCCGGAAAGTGGGGCGCCTTGGAAGAGAAGCAGGAAAAAAAGAATGAGGGTTGACCACCCCTCCCGTTCCCTTTTGTTTAACCGCCTGTTGCCAAGCAACAGGCGGTTTTTGTTGTTTATTCGACCAAGCCTATTCCTTCCTTGAATGCTAGGTTTTCAGTACTGGCAATACGCATTCATCATGTTATTTTTGTCTACGACCACCCGGCTCCGTGCCGCGTCAACAACTATCCTCACGTCTATATGTCTAGTCAAACAATCAAGACCGTTCAAGGCTGGCACTATACCCTCCACGCCACCTCTGCTTGCACACTCAAACAAGAGATTAAGGGAATCCCCGCAACATTGCTGGTTCTGCCTCATGGGGGAGCAGCTGCCTTTACGGCAAGAAGCAGCAAAGTTATCGTGGAAACATCCGGTAACTTCTCTCTTTACCCCTCAAAAGAGACCTCTGAATCAATTGTTGTAGACCAAACCTACACCCCCGAAAGCGCCAACGCCCAAAGCGGCACAGCGGTGGCGCAGGCTTTTTCTACAGGCAGCACGGTGGTACCGCAGCCCGCCGGGGTTGAACCATACATGTTCAAACAGGGCGCCGCGCTGCGGCTTGACCCATTGTCCGACACGTTGGAGCTGGTACCCTCCGCCCTTACCACGGCGCAGGAGATGCGCGTGCTCTACACGCCCGCAGAAGCCCGCACAACCCCGCTTATCGCCGTACCTGACGGCGTGACCCTGCATTGGGCGGGGGATGAGGAGCCAACTTGGGAAGTGGGTAAGGATTACGTCATTCAGCTCTTGCAGACCGCCCCCACGCACATTGAGGCGCGCCTTTTTAATGCGCCGCAGGGCGCAAAACTGCCTGAGTGGTTGAAGGCTCCTTATGTTGTCTATGGTGATGGCAACGTGGCTGTAGCTGCCGATTTTGAGGGACAGACCAATGGTTATCGCCAGTTTTACGGTGACCCGGCATCGGTTACTGCTTTAGCACAAGAGCTGGATTCTGCAACTTTTGCCGAGCAAATTAACGGAGAGGGTCAGTTCTCGTCTGCCTTTGATAACCTAACGCTGCGCCATGCCACGTTTGCCAAAGAAACAAATGCGAGAAGTCAATTTTCCCGCAGCGCCGCTAATTTGCCTTCTATTACCCTTCCCCGAGCTACTTTTGATGCTGTTATCGATACATATGAAATGACCGGAAGTGTTAGCAACGTTTACATGCCCTCTGCCACATTTAAGAGCCTTGTGGAAATACTGGTTAGCTTCCACAATTCCGTTGCCCAAGCAAACCTGACTCATGTGGAATACCCCTCGGCTACTTTTGAGAACGTAGAAACCGTCAATGCGTTTTTTAACCATTCTGCATTTAATGCCAGGTTTTATTCGTTGAACATGCGCAAGGTCGAGAGCATTGTTCAGGTCGCAACAAAGGTGGCCAATTCCTCCAATAATGGAATGAAAGATTTTTTCCTGACGCTGGTCTACGGGCCTCGTCTGGATGCCGATGGTAACCCCACGCCGGTAACCAAGATTGACCCCACAACAGGAGACCCGGTCTCGCTTGCACTTAATGAACTGACAGGCTCGCGGCGAACCGACCAAAGCGAACGCCCGACCGGGTGGGGCATTCAGGATTTCCGCGAATTGAATGAAGACGGAACCTTTAAGCGAGACAGCGAGGGAAATTATATTTACCCCGAAGAGGTTCATGATATCAAGGTTGCTTTTTACGCCTCTGCGCGCCCTGTTTCCGAAGGCGGTACCGCCTCTTACGGCGAGGATATTGCACAGGCACTTTCCGACCTTGGCGAACGCGGCTGGGTAGTGTCGTATTTCTAAAACAATACACCGATGTACTACAAGAAAAAAGAAAACGCCTATGGCGATTATGTGAAAGAAGGCACGCGGTTTGTGGTGACGGAGGCAAGCGTGGTTGTTTGCCCCGGCAAGAGAACGCCCGAACAATGCGGCTGGGTGCAATACCCCGACCTGCAAACGGCAGTTGAGGCTTGGGGGCTGGAAGAATGGGCAAAGTACAAAGCGGCCGACGGCTGTAAGGCCGATTAGCCAACCGCGCAGCGATTGCCCGAAGGGCGAAGCGGCGTGAGGCGCCGCTGAGGCAATGGCCAATGTACAAATCAAGAAGAATGCGCGTCTGACGGCGCGGATAGTAACCCTTAACCCATAACACACCAAGACAGCCGCAGAGAATTGTTAGCGCATTTCTCTGCGGCTGTCTTGTTTTTCCCTTGAAAAGCGCGTGCTGTAGCGGTAAAATAGCAACTGACGGGGTGGAAGCCCCGCTTCATCTGCATACCATGAAAACGCTCATCACCAACGCGCATATCATCTCCCCCGGCATTGACCTTGTCGGCGGTTCCGTTCTGATTGAAGATACCAAGATTATCGCCGTTCTCCAACCCGGTGAAACGGCAGAGGCCGACACCACCGTGGATGCCGGCGGCAACATGCTGCTGCCCGGTTTCATCGACATCCACTCCCACGGCGCGGGCGGCTGTGACACCTGCGATGCCACGATTGAGAGCATCCGCACCATCGCCGACTGCAAGATGAAGGAAGGCGTGACCACGTGGCTGCCCACCACGCTGACCCTCGGCACCAAGACACTGGCCGATGTCTGCACGGTGGTGAAAGAATACGCCGCCTCCCCCAACGGCTCCAAGACCCCCGGCGTGCACTTGGAAGGGCCCTACATCAACCCCAAGCAGTGCGGTGCCCAGAACCCCGCTTTTGTGCGTCCTGCGGATTTTGAAGAGGTGTCCATGCTCAACGACATCTACCCCGTGCTGAACATCACGCTGGCTCCCGAAATGCCCGGCGCCATCGACTTCATCAATAAGGCCACCGCCATCGGCATCACCTGCTCTGCGGGTCACTCCGCCGCCGCCCATGCTGATTTCGCCAAGGCCAAGGCCGCGGGTCTGAAGCACCTCACGCACTTCTGCAACCAGATGAGCGCCCAGCACCACCGCGAAATCGGTCTTGTGGGCAGCGGCATGCTGGATAAGGACATCAAGATTGAAATCATCTGCGACACCATCCACCTGTGCGCCGATATGCTCAACCTGACCTTCACCAACAAGAGCATCGACCAGATGATGATGATTACGGACTCCCTCGCCTGCTCTTGGATGCCCGACGGCCCCGGCCAGCTGGGCGGTCTGCCCATCATCGTGAAGGACGGCGTGGCTCGTCTGGAGAGCGGCAACCTTGCCGGCTCCACCCTGCGTTTCGCCCACGGTCTGCGCAACGTACACCGCATCACGGGCAAGCCCCTCTCCGAGCTGGTGAAAGCCACCTCTTGGAATCAGGCTCAGTCCCTCGGTCTGCACGGCTTGGGCAAGATTGCCCCCGGCTACACTGCCGACCTTGTGCTGCTCGATGCCGAGTGGAACACGCTCAAGACCATCATCGACGGCGAAGTCAAATTCACGGCGTGAATTAATTTATAATCTTTAATTTATAATCTTTAATTTATAATTTATAAAGTTCAAAATCAGCGCGGCTGCGCCGCGGGAAATTCAGAGACGCAAAGCGCAAGCAAGGCTTTCTTGAGATTTCTCGCGGCTGCCGTCGGAACCACGCAGGTTATGCCGCCGTTCAGGCGGCGGGCGGTAAGTTAGGCATAAGACAAATCATCTGCTGCGCAGCCGCAGCGCTCTGAAACTTTATAAATTATAAATTATAAATTTTAAATTCCCTATATGCTCCTCTCCCCCCTCGCCAAGAAGCTCTGTGAAAAGCAGGGCATTGCCCCCGCCACGCTGCGCGGCACGGGGCCGCGGGGGCGTATCATGGCGGCGGATGTGCAGGTGCCTCAGTCCGCACCCGCCAGCAGGGGTAAAACCGCGTATAACGACTACGCCACGCCGCCCACACGCCCCGAAAAGCAGGGCTTCTACGTGTACGATGCTTCGGTCAGCATGGCGGCGCTCGGTGCCATCAGCCTGCCCATTGCCGTGCAGTGCGAAAAGCTGCTGGAGCAACGCTACTCGCTGTTCGACTACATTGTGCGCGCCGTGGTGAAAGCCTGTACAGGCTGCCCCGCGTGGGTGGATGCGGGCGGAAAGGTAGATGTCATGCTCTTTGAGCAATCGGGCGAACGTGTCTCCGCCATTCTGGATGCCACGCACAAGAACATTCACCACATTGCCCGCGAAACGCAACACCCGCAGCCCGAACCCGAAAACTTTGCCCCGCACATCGTGGTGTGCGATGCCTACACCGTGCGCCGCCAAGTGTTGGAGCACCTGCGCAACAGCAAGCGCCCCGCTTTCGGCTTTGTCGTGCGCGGCGGCACCCCCAAAGTCGGTATTCGCGCGGGCAAGGAAAGCATGAAAGATTTTACGCTTTCCTACACTTTTTACGCCACCACCACCCTGCCGCAGCAGGAGGCCGACCGCATTGCCGCGCGTCTCTACTCGCACCTCTACAACCCTGTCAGCCTGTTGCTGTTGAGCTGATTTTCTCTCTATGTTCCACCGCCTCTGCCGTTGCCTGTTAAGCGCCATCGGGGCACTGCTTGCCGCCTCCTGCACCTACACGGATTTTGACCGCATCCCCCGCACGGACTACATTCAGCACTACGAAGAATGTAACGACCCGCACATCCCCTTCGTCTCCTACTGGAGCTCCATGAGCGACAGCGACTGGGATCGCATGGTAGAGCGGAAAAGCGAGCAGAAAATCTACATGCCGCCCGTTTCGCTGCATTGGTTTGCCGACATGCCGCAAAGTGCTGCCGAACAGCATCAGATTGAGGAGCTGCGCCGCCACTTTGACCGCAGCATCCGTAAGCTGATTCACGAGTTGGACGTGAAAGATGACAGCTTCCGCATGGTGGACGCCCCCGGACCGGGGGTCTATGTCATGGATTACGCCATCCTTTGCGCCAAACCCGCGCGAGTCCTGAAAAACGCCGCTATGGCGGTACCCGGCTACGTCGTTAAGTACAGCGGTCCCGTCGTGAGTACCGTGTTCGGCGACAAGGAAGACACAGGCTACATTGCTATGGGTGCCCGCTTTTTCGATGACAAGGGAACCCTCTTAGCCGAAATGGCCGACTTTGAATACGGTGTCGAATCCGTCACAGGCCACATCCTGATTGATACCAAGAATTTCCGTCCCTACGCTTACCAGCACCAAACGATTGACCACTGGGTCAAGGAGTTCCGAGACATTTACACCACGGTGCATGCCACCGCCATCAAACGCCCCAGTATCTACTTCAACCCTTTCTGATGCCGCTGTAAAATCGGCACGCCCTGCCGCCTATGCCCCGCTTTTTCCGTTGCTTCCTGCTGTTCGTTTTCGTTGCGCTGACAACCGTCTCCTGTACCCATGCGGATTTTGACCGCATTCCCCGCACGGACTACATTCAACACTACCAAAAATGCGATAACCCGCATATTCCCTTTGTCTCCTACTGGAGCGCCATAAGCAACGATGAGTGGGACCGCATGGCGGAAGAAAAAGGCCGTCTCAAAATCTACATGCCGCCCGTCTCGCTGAATTGGTTTGAAGGCATGCCGCGCAGCGCCCGTGGTCAACGGCATATCGAAGAACTGCGCGAATACTTTGACAGCAGCATCCGCAATCTCATCCGCGAGCTTGATGCCAAGAATGAAAGCTTTACGCTGGTCGATACGCCCGGTCCCGGTGTCTACACCTTGGATTTCGCCATCCTCTGTGCCCGCCCCGCCAAAGTGCTTAAAAATGCGGAACTTCTGGCGGTGGAATATCTGTTGTCGTACGAGGGGATCATAGCCGACCTCCTCCTGAGCAAAAAGGATGACATGGGCTACATTGCCATGGGCTCGCGCTTCTACGATGACAAGGGAAACCTCTTGGCGGAAATGGCTGATTTTGAATACGGCGTAGAAGCCCTGCCCGGATACGTTGTGTTGGATACCAAAGAACTGCGCCCCTACGCCTACCAACACCAGACGATTGACCACTGGGTCAAGGAATTCGCGGAAATCTACTCCACGGAACACACGACTCCCATCAAACGTCCCACCATCTATTTCAGCCCCTTCTGACCCCTCACATTTTCTCCCCTTTTTTCTTGCATAGCGGCGGTTTCGTTGTACAATAGAAAAAGATAACATTATCATGAAAACGCATCTCATCCTCCTTGCCGCCGCGGCGGTTCTTGCCCTTTCCTGCTGCACGCACCAGAACATCGGTTCCGTTTCGTCCGTCTCGGTGCAGGAAACGCTGAATGCCCCCAAACTGGCTATTACCCCTGCCAACCCCGGCTGGCTGTTGGAGGACAGCGATATTCACCCCCTGACTGCCGCCCAGAAGACACAGCTTCGAACCCTCTTGATCGGGGCACCCGTGCGCAACATTAAAGAGAAGTATTACCGCTCGGCCTCACAGGGCAACCGTGGGGATGATACCGATGCCCTCTTCTACCTGTACGGCAGCAACGCCCAGTGCCTCGGCGGGCGCGTGTTCCCCGGTCGCGTCATGATGGATGATTTGGAGCTGCCCGAAGAGACGCAGAAAGAGCTGTACACCCTGCTGAAACCGCAGCTCGAAAAGGTGATTAACCCGCTGCCGTAATGAGCGAACCCGCCCCTGCCCTGCCGCCGTGGGAACGGCTGGATATCTGTGCTCAGGAGTTACAGGGTCTCCCCGCCGACATTCGCGGCACCGTACATCCCGCCGCCGTGGTAGAGGGCGTGTTGCAGCTGGGCGAAGGCTCGCGCATCTTACCCGGCTGCGTGCTGGAGGGGCATATCCGCATCGGCAAGAACTGCAAAATCGGCCCCAATGCCTACCTACGCGGCAACGTCAGCATCGGCGATAACTGCGTGATTGGCAACGCGGTGGAGGTCAAGAGCAGCATCATCGGCAACGGAACGAGCGTCGCCCACCTCAGCTACATCGGCGATTCCGTGCTGGGGGATGATGTGAACGTGGGCGGCGGTTGCATTTTCAGCAATTTCCGACACGATGCAGGGGAAATCCGCATGCCGTGGAACGGCACCCTGCACCCCACGGGGCGCAACAAGCTCGGCTGCTGCATCGGTAATCACGCCCGCATTGGCTGCAAATGCGTCATTCTGCCCGGGCGCGTCCTGCCCGACGGCATTTGGACCGACCCCGGGAGCGTGGTAAGGTGAGGCTCCTTGTACATCACCATTGACCTTTTGCCTGTTTTGTGGCATGATGCTGGGCGTCATGTTTCGCATTTGCAAGTCGATAGAGGTTGAGAGCGGGCATCTGCTCTCCAAGCACCCCGGTAGCTGCCAGTTTCCGCATGGTCATACGCGCAGCGTGGAGCTGGTGTACACTGCCGATACGCTCGATGAACGCGAAATGGTGATGGATTTCAAGGTGGTGAAAGAGATGATGGAAGCCTTTGTGAACCGCTTCGACCACGCCCTGTGCATGAACACCGCCGACCCCAATTATGAGAAGTTCCGCGCCATCTACGGCGAGCATATCATCCCCTTTGATTGCAGCGACCCCACCAGCGAGATGATGGCGCAGACGGTGTTCCGCCACGCCAAGGCCGAGCTGGAAAAGGCCAAGGCGGGGCAGTTCTCCTACCCGGTGCGGGCGGAGGTTCGTTTGGAGCGCGTGCGTGTGTGGGAAACCAGCTCCAGCTGGGCGGAATACGAAGAATAACGCGCCCATGGATTTGGAACAACGCATGAACGATACGCTGGCCGCGTTGGAGGCGGCGGGCAATCTGCGCACCCTGCGTGATGTGGCACCGCAGGGGCTGTACCTGTGCCACGGCGGGGAGACGTATCTCAACCTTTCCTCTAACGATTATCTGGGGCTTTCCGCCTCACCCTACGCGGCCGTGGATGTGGCGGCGTACTGGGACAGCCGTTTCGGTGAGCCGCGCAGCGCGTTCCTGCACGGCAACCCCGCCTCGCGTCTCATGACGGGCAACAGCACGGAGTACGCCGTGGCAGAGCACGAGCTTTCCCTCCTTTTCCCCGGTAAGGAAGCGCTGATTCTGGGCTGCGGTTTCATGGCGAACAGCGGTCTTATGCCCGCGCTGGCGGAGAAGGGTGATGTGATTTTGGCCGACAAGCTGGTGCATGCCAGCATCATCGAGGGGCTGCAACACACGGCGGCGGAGTTCCGCCGCTTCCCCCACAACGATGTGGCGGCGTTGGAGCGTCAGTTGCAGCGTTGCACGGCGGCGAAAAACGTGTGGGTCATCATCGAATCGCTGTACAGCATGGACGGCGACTTGGCCCCCTTGCAGGAGATAGCGGAGCTGAAACGCCGCTACGGTTTTCATCTTTATGTGGATGAAGCGCATTCCTTCGGCACGCGCGGTCCGCAGGGCGCGGGCTATGCCGCCGAACTGGGGCTGCTCGATGAGGTAGATGTACTGGTGGTGACGTTCGGCAAGGCGTTGGCGGGGGCGGGTGCCGCCGTGGTGTGCAGCCCGCTCATGCGCCGCTACCTCATCAACCGCATGCGTCCGCTCATCTTCTCTACCGCGCTGCCGCCGCACACCCTGCTGTGGGTGGCGATGGTGCTGCATGAAATGCGCACGGAATCGCTGCATGCGGAAAACCCCGCCCTTTACGGCGGCATGGCAGCGTTGAGGGCGCATCTGGCAGAGCTGACCGCGTGGTTTGCCGAGGCGAGCGGCATGCCCGCCGAATCCCACATCATCCCCATTCCCTGCGGCAGCAATGAACGCGCCTTGTCGGTGGCGGAACAGGGGAAAGAAGCCGCCCTGTGGCTCACCGCTATCCGTCACCCTACGGTGCCTGTGGGTACGGCGCGTATCCGACTGTCGCTCAATGCGGGGCTGACCACCGAACACTTACAACCCCTTGTCAACTTATGCAGGAATCTTGGCTGAAACAGGACGCTACCAACCCCGACTTGGTGATTTTCATGCTGGGCTGGGCCGCCACGCCCAACGCCGTGCTGCATTTGGAGCTGCCCGGCTGTGATGTGCTGGCGTGCTACGACCATCGCGAGAACGCCCCGCTCGACCCGCAACGTTTTGCCCGCTACCGCCGCATCTACCTCTTTGCGTGGTCGTTCGGCGTATGGGTGGCAGAGCAATGCTGCCGCGAGCTGCCGCTGTACAAGGCCGTGGCATTGAACGGCACGCCGTTCCCTGTGGATGACCGCTGGGGCATGCGTCTGCGGGTGGTGCTGCGTACCATGCAGGGCTTGGCGCGCGTGGGCATGAATCCCTTTAACGAAAAGACCTACGGCGGGCTGCGCTACATTCCCGAAGGCCCCTACGACGACCGCAGTATCGAGGAGAAGATTGACGAGCTGACCTCGTTGGCGGAGCGCAGCAAGGCGGATTCCGCCGCCCACCTCAAATGGGATGCCGCCTACATTGCCACGAAGGACGAGATTTTCCCGCCCGACAAGATGCGCGACTACTGGCACAGCGTGGGGCTTGGCACGGAGTTTGAAAGCTACCATTACCCCTTTGCCCACCCCGAGGTGGTGTTGAACCACATCGACGCATGAGCGGGGTGGATAAAGAGCGCGTGGGCAAAACCTTTGCCCGCCATTACGAGCAGTACCACGACCACGCCGTGGTGCAGCGCGAGATGGCGGAGAAACTGGCAGCCGCCTTGGCGGAGGTTGCGCCCGATTTGCAGGTGCAACGTGCGCTGGAAATCGGCATCGGTACGGGCTTCCTGACCCGCCTGCTCACGGCGCGTTTCCCACAGGCGGAGTGGTGGTTCAACGACCTGACCCCCGCCGCGTTCGACTGGATTCCCGTGGGGCTTTCGCAGGTGCTGACGCTGGCGGGCGATGCGGAGACGCTGCCCTACCCCAAGGGCTTGGATTTGTTGGCGGGCGCGAGTGCGCTGCAATGGTTCGATGAACTGCACCGCTTTTTTCCGAAAGCCCGGCGCGTGCTCAACAAGGGCGGCGTGTTGGCGGTGGCAACCTTCGGCGAACGCCATTTCCACGAGCTGACCGCCGTAGCGGGCGGGGCGCCGCTCACCTATCCCACCTTGGCAGCGTTGTCCGACATGGCGCGGGCGGCGGGTTTTACGCTGCTGCACACGGCAGAGTGGGAGCACACCCTCACCTTCCCCGATGCCCGCGAACTGCTGAATCATCTGCGCTGCACGGGGGTAAACGGTGCCTCTACCCGCCGCATTGCCACCCCCGCGCAACTCCGCAGCTTCGGGGCTGACTACGCCGCTGCCTACCCCACCCCCAACGGTCACTTGCCGCTCACCTACCACGCCCTGCTGCTGGTGGCAAGGGTATAGACCGTAGCCCCCCTTGAACGCGTCAGCTGTTTTGCCTGATTAGACCTCTGTCTTGGTGACCACGGCTTCGGCACGACCTTGAGAGAGGTCGATGTGCAGGGTATCGCCGCATTGCAGGGCGGCGGCGTTGCGGGCCAGACGACCATCGGCGGTGCGGACAAGGGCAAAGCCGCGTTGCAGGGCGTGGCGAGGGCTGGCGGCGCTGAGGCGGGCCTGCAGGGTGTCTAAGCGGGCAGCGGCGGCGGAAAGGCGGTGCGCCACGGCGGTGTGCAGCTGCTGCGCGTGGTGGTCCAGTTGGCGGTACCCTGTCTCCATGTGCTGTTTGAGGGTGCGCGGGGAGAGGGCTGCCGAAAGCGTGTTGAGCTTCATGCCTGCGTGCAGCAGACGCTCGCGCAGGGTGGAGTGAAGCGTGTCCTCCCACTCATCCAACTGCTGTTGGTAGGGGGCTAGAATCTCCTGCGGGTGGCGCAGTTTGCCTTGCTCTACCGCGCGCAGACGCAGCTGCGCCATGCCCAGCACCTGTTGCAGACGGCGGTGCAGACGCGTGCGGCAGTCCTGCAACCATGCGTCCAGCTCGGCGGCATCGGGGGTGGTCAGCTCGATGGCGGCGGTGGGGGTGGGGGCGCGTAAGTCCGCCACAAAGTCCGCAATCGTAAAATCGGTTTCATGCCCCACGGCGGACACCACGGGCAGGGGACAGGCGGCAATGGCGCGTGCCAGCACCTCCTCATTGAAGCACCATAAATCCTCCAACGAGCCGCCGCCGCGAGCCAGCACAATGTAGTCCACCCTCGGCAGACCATACTGTTCGGGGTGCCCCAGCATCTCCAGCGCGCGGGCAAGTCCGTATTCCGCGCCCTTGCCCTGCACCTGTACAGGCATCAGGTAGGCGTGCATCCACGGCGCGCGGGATTCCAAGCGGTGCCGCATGTCTTGAATGACCGCCCCTGTGGGAGAAGTGACCAGCGCGACGCTCTGCGGAAAGTCGGGGATGGGGCGTTTGCGGGCGGTGTCGAACAGGCCCTCTTGCAGCAGCTTGGCTTTCAGCGCATCGAACTGTTGTTGCAGGGTTCCGACACCTGCTTCGCGCACGCGCTCGACAATGAATTGCAGCGAGCCGCGCCCCTCCCACACGGTGGGTTTGCCGTACAGCTCCACCCGCATCCCCTCGCGCAGCCGCACGCGCAGCATGCGGGCGCGGAAGGAGTACAGGGCGCATTGCAGCTGGGCATGCTCATCTTTCAAGGTGAAATAGAGATGCCCGCTGCTCGCCTGTTTGCAGGAGCCTATTTCGCCCACCACGCAGCGTTCCTCGCCGTCTCCTTCGACAGCACGCTTCAGGCGTGCCACTAACTCTGTGACGGTAAGGGGCATGGCAAGACGGAGCGGGGTACGGCAGCGGGCTTATTTGCCCTTTTTGAGCAGCTTGTCGTTGGGGTCGGCCCAAGCGGCATCGTAGCCTTTGGCGTAGGTGAAGAGGTCGCGGTGAATGTACTCGTAGTACGCTTCCTTGCGCTCGGCATCCAGCTTGTTCCAAATGGCCACATTCAGGGCGCGGGCGACTTTCTGCATCATTTTAAGGGTCAGCTGGCGACCCGCGCGCGCTTTCTGTACCTGCTTGTGGGTCAACTGCTCCAGCGAGACGTTGACCAAATCGTGATTATCCAGCCCCCAGCGCTGCATGATGGCATCAATGCGCTGTAAGCCGTGGTTGAGTTCGTTTTCTTCGTTCATCTTTAAGGATAATAGTGTTATTGATTGATTCATTCCGGGAGGGTAGAGGGAAGGTGGTATGTCTGCCCATCAGTAGCCGGGAATGCGGCGCACATAGAAACCCGAGCAGCGGCGCGAACTGGTGTGCCAGCGGGGACCGACATTGCGCCCGCTGCCCGTAGTATCGAAACGCAGACCGGCCACCATCAGGAAAACATGACCGTTCTTGGCATATACCGTCATCCATTTACCGAAACCGGGACGCCCCCATTTCAGGAAATAGCCCGATACGGGTTGAGCACCCTTTTTCAACATGCCGGCTTCGCGCAGCACATAGGCAACGCTGCCGGAGCAATCGTAGGCGCTGTCTTCGTGCTTGCCGTGACCGCCGCCGCGGCGGTAGGGCTTGTCGACAATTTTGTTGGCGGCGGCAATCGCCCTTTTAACGCGCTGGGGGGCGTGCTTGGGGATGGTGGCCTTGCCGTTGGGCAACAGACGGGGGGTGTACCCTTCATGGTACACATAGGTGGGGGTCTGAGCATCACCGCGCAAATAACCCTGTTGACAGGAGGTCAGAAACAGGAACGCTAAGAAAAGCACAAAGACCGAAATGGAACGTCGGTTAGACACGCGAAAATTGTAGCATTTAAGGGAGACGTGGCAAGCCTAAAGTGCCGCGCACGCCCGCAGCACGCATGGCTGCGGCGGTTAGCGCTGCACAAAATAATTAGCTTCCTTTAAATAATTGCCCGAAAGCGGGTCAAAAGTGCGTATCACAATCTAACAAGTATGGATTTTTGTCAAAGATAGAGTAGAATCCCTGTAGGGATGGAACACTCGCGCAATATCTCTCGCTATACCTACAGCGACTCCTCGTTTCAGGGGTGGCGGTTGTCGATGTGTCGGCACCATACGGTGTGGCATGCGTATTTTTCCGACCGCGAGTACGGTAGTGAAGCGGCAGCCAAAGCGGCTGCGGAGCGGGTGCGCGCCCGCGCATTGGAATTGTTGGAGGCGTACGGCGACCGCCCCGATGAAGCGTTTCGCATTTGCAAGGCAGAAATGGAGGTAGGCGGCTACCCCGGCGGTCTCCGACCGCGCAGAAAGTGAGGAGCGCGCGGGTGAACGCGGTGCGGGCAGGCGCCGTGCGAAAATTTCCACTTCGAAAAAACCGAAATCCGAACCATCCGATAAATCTTCGGGCTGTTCGTGCGCGCTGCAGCAGCCTTTCCGCTCATAATATCATTGACAAATAACGGTCTTTAGTATTGAATACAGACATGACTTACCGCCGTTTTCTGCCGCTTGTCGCCTGCCTGCTGCTGCCTGCCTGTCAGCAGAATGCAACCTGCATCACCGACATTGTCGACCTGCCGGTGAAAGAAGAACGCGCCCCTGAATTCGATTTGGAAACCAGCCCCCTGCGCGCCAACGCCCAATACATTCTGTTTGAGGCTAATAACCGCAACAGCCGCCGTCTGTTGAAGGGCGATTACTACTTTGTTAACTGGTATGACGCCGAACCGCAGAACCCCGTGCGGGTGGTGATGCGCTACACCCAGTCTGCCACAGGACCTCAGGAGAAACAAATGGTCAAGGAATACAAAGAGCCGCGCCGAAAGGCGGGGTATCACAAAGAACACTTTTTCTTTAACGGACCCGAGCGAGAAAAGCTGGGCGACATCATGAGCTGGCGCATCGAAATTTACAGCAACGGCGTGCTGAAAGATGCCCGTCAATCGTACCTTTGGGAATAAGCCCCCCTGCCCCGACAATATCGCTCGGATAGGTTGACTTTCAGTCGCATTTCCGCTTTGATGTAGCGGATTATTGCTTTCCGCACGCCATTTCCTGTCTCCATCGTTTTCGCCAAGACGATGCAGTAGTCCGCACTCAAAAAACGGCGCAACTTCTTGCAAGACTCCGCGCTGTTTTGTTGCTCGCAAGGGGCGCGATTAGCTCCTGTTTTATAGTGCCGAGAGGGGGAAGGCCCAACAGCCGTGTCCAAGGGGGTACAGCTCTGTCCCGGCGTGCAGCACGATGCCCGCCGTGAGCGGGCAAAGCCCCTGCGGAATCCCTTGGGCAGCTTTGAGGTCGGCCAACACAGGCGCGGTGGAGAATTTGACCTCCACAGGGGTGAGCTTGCCGTTGCGTTCAATGAGGAAATCCACCTCTGCCCCCTTACTGTCACGGTAATAGCAGATGCGCGGGCGCTTGCCCTTATCCGTACTGTTACGCCACAGGTGTCCGAACGCCCACGTTTCCGCCATCGCCCCCACATAGGGGCTGCGGGCGAGGGCGGCGGGGGTATCCAAGCCTTGCAGCCAGCATGCCAAGCCCGTATCCATGAAATAGAGCTTGGGAGATTTCACCAGACGCTTAGAGGTGGCGGCACTGTAGGGTTCCACCAGCAGGATGATGCCCGATGTTTCGAGCAATGACAGCCACGCCTTGATGGTTTTCGAGGTGACACCCACTTCCTGCGCTATGGAGCTGTAGTTGATTTGCTGCCCTGTGCGCGCAGCAGCGGAGCGCATGAGACGGAAGAATGCCCCCCTGTCGCTCACTTGGGTGAGGTCCTGCACGTCGCGCTCGATGTAGGTTTGCACGTAGGCGCTGAAAAAGATATCTTCGTTCAGTTCGGGGTTCGTCAGCAGTTCGGGGTACCCGCCGCGGTGCATACGCGCCACAAGGGTGTCACGGTCGCAGAGCGGGGCGTTTGCCATGAGTTCGGG
Source organism: Akkermansia sp. (assembly GCA_045615585.1). Classification (GTDB taxonomy): domain Bacteria; phylum Verrucomicrobiota; class Verrucomicrobiia; order Verrucomicrobiales; family Akkermansiaceae; genus Akkermansia. Next base: position 15,411 of record JAZLFB010000052.1, on the reverse strand, counting down.
CAGGGTGTCCAAAGAGAACAGCGGAAAATCGTTACCGCCCAGCCCTGCGGCCTCGCGCTGCGAAAGGCTGTGCAGCTCAAAAATGCCGATGCGCCCCGCCAAGCTCTCACTCACTCCCTTCATCAGGTGGAAACGCTGCGAGCCTGTCAGGCAATACATCCCCGCACGGCGGTCGGCATCCACCTTGGTCTTGATGGCACGAAACAGCTCGGGAACATACTGAATTTCATCTATGCAGAGCGGGGCGGGGTGATTCTCCAAAAAGCCCTCGGGATCATCCTTGGCTTCCGCTGCGGTTTTCAGGCTGTCGAGCGTCAGGTATTCCATCCCCTCGGGCAGATGCTGCCGCAGAAGGGTACTTTTACCCACCTGACGCGCCCCTGTCACCAACACGCAGGGAAAAGCCCGCATGTAGTGTCGCAGCTCGCTCACCATGCTGCGTTCAAGGGGAAGTTCTTGTGAAAAATCGCTCATGCTGAACGCATTGTGCCATCGCAGCGCGGGAGAGTCAAGCATAAAAGTGCAAATTTGGAATGTTGCTCCAAGAAATTCGGAATCCTGTTCCGAATTTGCACCATCAATTACTAAAACATTGCCATACAAACTTTAAGAAATACATATTTCAAATTTGGAATACTATTCCAAGAAATTTGGAATACTATTCCAAATTTGCACTCTTACGCGATAAAATGCTGCTTATCAACAATTTAGCATGGTGCAAGATAAGAAAAGCCACAAAAAAGGTGCAGCCCCGCTTGGGGCTGCACCGAGAATAGGAGTAAGTTCCGTACCCTTGCGGGGTTTACCAGAAGATGATGTAGAGGGCGATGGTGAGCAGCACGACCACCACGCCGAAGATCTTGGCGCGGGCGGACGTCTTCATCTCAATGATACCCTTGTCTTCCAGCACCACGGCTTCACCGCCCTTGAGGTGGTTGATGAGGGTCAGGATGACACCCACCACGCACACCGTGAGGAAGGAGACGGCCATGCGGTCAAGGAAGGCCCAGTCGGGCAGGATGAGCCACTTGAAGGAGGCGTAGGCCACGGCACCGAGCACAATGCCCAACCAACCGAAGATGCGGGGGCACTTGGGCACGAAGAAGCCGAACAGGAACACCGCCAGCACGCCGGGGCTGAGGAAGCCTTGGAACTCCTGAATGAAGGTGAAGATACCGCCGAAGGCAGGGTTGTCCAAGAAGGGAGCAATGGCCGTGGCGATAGCCGCGCACACCAGCACGCCCACTTTACCCACGGTCACCAGCTGGGTGGGGGTCGCGGGCTTGCCGCACACTTCCTTGGCCTTGCCGTAGATGTCCATGGTGAACAGCGTGGAAGCGGAGTTGAGCATGGAAGCCAGCGAGCTGACCACCGCGCCGAACAGAGCCGCCAGCACGAACCAAGCCCAGCCCGTGCCGGGCAGCAGACGCTTCAGCAGCGTGGCGAAAGCGGAGTCGTAGTGGTAGGCGGCCAGAGAGGAGGTGGTGATGAACTTCTGGGCATCATCACGCTCTTCCTTGGTGATTTCCGCATCCATGGCAATGAGCTTGCCGGCAATTTCGGCGCGCTTCACCGTATCGGAGGAGGGCGTAGCGGCCAGCTCGGCCTGCAGGGCATCCTGTTCAGCCGTCTTGGCGGTCTTTTCCTCACCGTCGGGCATACCGACTTCAAGGTTGTGGTCGAGCCAAGCGTTGGCCTCGGCGGAGGAATCCATGCGGATGAGGCGGCTGGCGTTCAGGTTGTAAATCACCTGCTTGCCCGTAGCGGCGGCATCGATATTGGCCTTGTTCACCACGGCAATCGTGTTCTTATCGGCCAGCGAGGACAGGTCGTCGCGGAACAGGTTGTAGGCAAGAATACCGGGAATAATCACCACGAAGGGGATAAGCAGCTTCAGGAAAGCGGCGAACACCACGCCCATCTGACCTTCTTCCAGACTCTTGGAAGCCAGCGTGCGCTGCATGATGTACTGGTTGAGACCCCAGTAGAAGAAGTTGGGAATCCACAGACCCAGCAGGTACACCGTCCAAGGCATCACGGGGTCGTTGGCGGGGCGAATCATGTGCAGCTTACCGCCGATGCCGTTCACGGCAGCACCGCCGTCGCCGTCATTCAGCGCCCACAGGCGGGAAAGACCGTCGCAGAACGCAGAACCGTGGCTCTGCATTTCCTCTGCCGTTGTGGCGGAAGCCACCGTGGCGGTGTCCATCAGCTCCTTACCGGCATGGGAAGCCATGTCCATGGAGCCGAGGGCGGTGAGGGCGAAGTAGGCCACCACGCCGCCGCCCACGATGAGGGCGGCACCCCAGATGAGGTCCGTCCAAGCACAGGCTTTCAGACCGCCCACGTATACATAAACCGTGGCACAGGCGGCAATGATAAGGCAGCCCTGCCACACTTCCATGCTGAAGTACACGGCCACCACGTTGGCGCCCGCGTAAATCACCGTGGCGGTGGGAACACCCACCAGAATGAGCAGATTCACCAGAGCCATCGTCACGCGGGAAACGCCGTTGTAGCGTTCCTCCAGGAACTGCGGGATGGTGAACACGCCGCGCTTAAGCAGCATGGGCAGGAAGGTGAACGCCACAATCACCAGCACGATGGCGGCCAGCCATTCATAACCGGCAATGGCCAGACCCAGCCAGTCGGCGGCCTGACCGCTCATGCCCACGAACTGCTCCGTGGAGATGTTGGCAGCCAGCAGGGAGAAGCCCACGAGCCACCAGCTGAGACCGCGACCTGCCAGGAAGTAATCGGCAGCGCCCTTTTCTTTCTTTTCTTCCGCGGGTTCACCGGAGTCCGTAGACTTCCAGATACCCAGACCGATAACACCGATGACCACCACGCAGAACACCACCATTTCCCAGAGGGCGAGCGTGGGGGCAGCTTCGGCGGCGGGAGCGGCATCCTGCGCGAACGCGGCACCGCCCAGCAGGGCAAGCATACCCAATACTGTAGCTAATTGTTTCATAAATGAGTTGATATTGAGGGGGTTAGGCTTGGCAGAGCACGCGGGCACCCTCACCCGGGCGGGTGATGAGGTAGGTGGTTTCAATACCCAGCGCGTTGCGGTAGGCTTCAATCATTTCTTCGGCCACCTGCTTCACATCGGCGCTCTTTACCAGAGCCACGATGCAGCCGCCGAAACCGCCGCCCGTCATGCGGGCGCCGTACACGGAAGCGGCAGAGGGGATGGTGTCCGCCAGCGAGACGAGGGTGTCCACCTCGGCGCAGGAGACTTCAAAATCATCACGCAGAGAGGCGTGAGAGGCGCGCATGGCAACGCCCGCGGCATCCCAGTCGCCCTTGCCCACGGCTTCGGCAAACTCGGCCACGCGCAGGTTCTCGCCGATGACGTGGCGGGAGCGGCGGTAGCACAGGTCGCCCAGCTCGGCTTTCTTGGCTTCCAGCATCTCCAGCGTGGCTTCACGCAGAGAGGGTACACCGAGAATGCCGCAGGCGTCCTCGCAGTTCTTGCGGCGGGCGGCGTAACCGCCGTCGGCAAGGGAGTGCTTGACGGCGGAGTCAATCACCAGCACGCTGACGGAGGGGTCCGTCATGGGGATGAGCTTGTAGGAAAGATCCTTGCAATCCAGCATCAGCGCGTGGTCCTTGCGACCGTTGGCGGAGATGAACTGGTCCATGATGCCGCAGGGCACGTTCACAAACTCGTGCTCCGTGGCCTGACCGATGAGGGCGCGGTCGGTGGGTGTGACCTCTGCCCCGCACAAGGCGGCAAGGGCGGTGCAGACCGACACCTCGAACGCCGCGGAGGAAGAAAGGCCGCCGCCGCGGGGCACGTTGGAGTCAATGAGCATGTCTACCGCGGGCACCTGAATGCCGCGACGACCGAGCATGCAGATGACGCCGCGCACATAGTTGCTCCAGAACGGCTCACCGGGGGTGGAAGCCTCTTCGGTGGTGAGTTCCACCACTTCCTCACCCAGACCGCCGATCCAGCGGTGCTTGCCGGTGGGGGAGGGGGCCACAGCCACAACGTTGATATTATTGAGGGCCATCGGCAGCACAAAGCCGTTGTTGTAGTCCGTGTGCTCACCGATGAGGTTGACTCGACCGGGAGAGGCGGAGACGACGACGGGCTTGTGACCGAAGTACTCCTCGAAGTACGGGGAAATGGTTTCTGCGCTGATTTCGCGTTCCTCTAAGTCCATAGCAAAGGCATGCTACCATATAGAGAGCGGGAAGTAAAACAAAAAGTCCGCTCCTGTGGTTGAAAATAGGGTGCTTTTTTGCCCGATACGTCATGAGACACAGTTTTCGCTTGACCGTCAGCGCGCTCTGTGGCACACTTCCCCTGCCCCGACCCCTCGGAGGCTCAGCTGGAAAACCCCGCCAGGATCGAGAGATAGCAACGGTATTCAGTCTGAACTTGTCGAGGGTGCCGGGGTTTCTGTTTATATATCGGTCGCACATAAAAGCGCCCCCTTATTCCGAAATAAGAGGGCGCGCGATAAATTTTTTATGCTGTTGCGTTATTTGGTGGGCTTCAGCACATAGCGGTATTCGCTGCGGACAATGGCCTCCTGCACGCTCATGGAACGCTTGGCAAAGGCCGCGCCCCACGAATCGCTGTAGATGACGGTGTTTTCTTTTTCGTTGTAGCCGATAATCATGCGCATGTGACCGGGGATAATCCACATCACAGGCACACCCTCATCCACCGCCTTGCGGACAGGTTTCAGCCACTTGCCGAAATCGCCCTTTTTCAGACCCGAAGCCTTGGCGAGAACGTCATCATCGAAACTCAGCTTGTCGCTCTCGCCGCCGCTGTACTTCACCTCGGGCTTGCCCGCCTTGCGGGCTTCCTTGTTGTAGGCGGCAAGGAAGTTCTCAAACGAAGGTTTGGAAGGCTCTTTCAGCTGCTCCATCTTCACGTGGAACTTTTTGCTGATGGCTTTGAGCGCGGCTTCCATGGCAGGGGCGGTGGTGCCGCCGCCCGCATTGGTGTCGCACAGGGCCGCCATGGCGTGCTGGTCCACGCCGTCCATGCCGTAGTAGGAGAACACGCGGGCGCAGGTGGCGGGCACACAGTAACCCTTCTGCCCCTGGTCCACCATGGGGATGCCGTCAATCCACACGTCGCCGTTTTCGTCGTGCTTGACATTCTTTTTGAGAGTGGAGCGGGAGGAAGCATCGCGCGCGCCGCCGCGCTTCAGCGCATCGGCATCGCCCGCCATCGCAAGGCGGATGAACTCCGCCTCGAAATTGCGCCCCTTGCCGCTGCCGCAGGATTCCAGCATGGCTACGCCGCCGTCCCATTCCCACACCAACGCTTTCACTTTCACGCCTGTTTCGCGGTCGGACATGGCTTTTTTGGTGCCTTTCACCTCGGTCAGCGTGTCGAGCGCGGTCTGTGTCTCTTTCAGGATTTTTTCAAACTCTTTCTTGTCTACCTCGCCGTCATCACCCTTGTTGTACACGACAATCTGCAGGGAATCGAGCTTGTCACCCTCTTTGGACATGTTGAACACCAGCTCGTTGGGGCTTAACTCGCCGATGGTGACGTGACCGTTGGTGCGGAAACGCAGGGTGGTGTTATCCACAGGGTTGTAATTCTCCCCCACCAGATAGTTGTTTTTAATCTGCTGCATGGGCATTTTCCAGAGCTCGCCGCTCTTGACATCCCCACCCATGTCGCCCGCTGCCAGCGCCACGCCGCCCAGCAGACCGATAAGCATGATTGCGTGTTTCATCATGCCCGCCATCATACCTGTTTTTCCTTGTCCCCGCAAGCACAAAAAAGGCTTGGCGGACAGGCATGTCCGCCAAGCTGAAAAAGAATGTTAAACAATGCCGTGTCAGTGCTGTGTAGCGGAGCGCTTCTGCAGGTAGCTATTCAGCTTTTCCGATGCCTTCTGCTTCAGAGCCTCTTTCACCGCCTGTGTGTTGGCAGGCTGGGCGGCGTTGGTACCGGCAGCGGCGGTACCGGCGGGGTTGGTGCCTGTCAGCTTGTTCACCACAGCCTCCATAGCCGTTTCTTTCAAAGCACCGCGGTACATCTTGCCCGTCTGCCAGTTATCGAAGGTGAAACGCGTGGCGGCGGGTACGGCGTTCTGAGACACCAACACCTTGTAGCGGCGGGAACCGCGGGTAAAGTAGTCGTACTGCCCATCGCTGCCGTAGTACATCATGTCGGTCAGCTCGGTGTGGTCAATAGCCGTGGACAGGTCGGGGGTAAACAGCTCGGTGCGGGTCACCTCTTTGGGGGGCAGCAGCGAGCAGGAGCCCAGCGCAAGGCTGAACACGGCAAGGGTAAGGAGATGCGTGTGTTTCATATCTGCCCCCCAGTCTAGCAGAAAAAGCCCCGCATGGCAACCCTCTTCCCCGCCCCGCCGAGAAAGAAAAAACAGGGCAAAACACATTTACGGCTTTTTTCTGCGGGGCAATATGTTACAATGACCTGCGGTGCCGCAGGGCATATCATTTTCACCCCTTTTTCATCACATTATGATTTTCACCCTTGTTATCGGTCTGACGCTGGCGTTAGTGCTGGGTATTCTGGCACAGAAACTCAGTCTTTCCCCGCTGGTGGGTTATCTGGCAGCGGGTATGCTGGCGGGGCAACCATGGTGGGGGCAGCCTGTAGAAAGCCATGTGGTGGAGGAGTTTTCCCACCTCGGCGTGGTGTTGCTGCTGTTCGGTGTGGGCTTGCAGTTCCACTTGAAAGACCTGCTCGCCGTCCAAAAAATCGTGGTGCCGGGGGCTATGGTGTGCATGCCGCTCATCTCGGTGCTGGGTATGGTGGCGTTCTACCACTTCGGCATGGGCGAACACGGCTGGCTGAACGGGTTGATGTACGGTCTGTGCATCTGCGTTTCCAGTACCGTGGTGCTGACGCGTGTATTGTCTGACAACCGCGTGTTGCAAAGCCCCGCAGGTCACACCGCCCTCGGTTGGTTGGTGATGGAGGATATTTTTACCATCGTTCTGCTGGTGTTGCTGCCCGCCGTGTTCAGCGGTGAATCGCTGGGGGCGGCGCTGGGGTGGATGGCGCTGAAGCTCACCCTCATGATTATCTGTGTGGCGGTTGTGGGGCGCTACGTCATCGGACAGGTGCTCACCTACGTTTCCCGCAGTGCATCGGGCGAGCTGTTTACGCTGGCCGTGCTGGCCTGTGCGCTGGGTATTGCGGTGCTGTCCTCAACGGTGTTCAACGCCTCCATGGAGTTCGGCGCGTTCCTGTCGGGCATGGTGGTGGGGCAGAGCAAATTTGCCAGCCGCGCCGCGAGCGATGCCTTGCCCATGCGCGATGCCTTTGCCGTGTTGTTCTTTGTGTCGGTGGGCATGGGCTTCAACCCGCAGGGGCTGGTGGATTACTGGCCTCTGGCACTGGCTACGCTGGGTATCTGCATGTTCATGAAGCCCCTTGCCTCGTTCTGCATGATTCGCCTGTTGCGAAAGCCCATGCGCCTGAGCATGATGGTAGGCGGCTCGCTCTCCCAAATCGGTGAATTTTCCTTCATTCTCGCCACCCTCATTGCAGGCACCTACGGCATGCTGCCCATGGAGGCCGCCAACGTCATTACAGGTGTGGCCATCATCTCCATCATCATCAACGCGGGTTGTTACCGCTTTGTCCCCATGGTCATCAACGCGTTAGAGAAGCGCGGTATCGGTCTGCCCCCTGCGGGTGAGACAGACCACATCCCCGCCCCGCGAGAGGACAAGCACCGCGTCATTCTCGTGGGCTACGGCCCCTGCGGCGAACTGATTACCAAGGTGCTGCAACGCTACGATATGGAGGTTGTGGTGATTGAAATGAACGTGGACACCGTGACCCGACTGAACAAGGAGGGCATCCCCGCCATCCACGGCGATGCCCGCGTGCGCCACATTCTGCAAGCGGCGGGGTGTGAAAAAGCCACTTCCATCAACATCACCTCCGCTGCAGCACCCGCTGCGGAAATCATTGCCGCCGCCCGCGCCCTGAACCCCAAGATTTACACGGTGGCACACACCAGCTACATCCGCAGCGCCCAGCAGCTGCGCCAAAACGACGCCAGCTACGTGTTCTCGGGCGAGGCCGAGGTGGCGCTCTCCATGTCCTCACACCTGCTGCGCATTCTCGGTGCCACGGAAGAACAAGTGGAGAAGGAACGCCAAATCAACCGCACCGCCCTGTTCGGCAACGCCGCCATGGAGGCCAATGCGGCACGGCATTAAACTGCTTTTCACCGCGGCGCCGAGCGAGTGACCGGGGCAGTCTCAAGGGGCGTTTTTTGTACGTCAAATCTTATGTACGAAGGTCGGCTGTTACCCGCGCCGTCCTGCGGCACGCGGGGCAACAGTCGCGTCTGCCCGAATAGCGCAGAATGGGCACAAAGCCCCTGTTTCGGCAGTTTCTTCGGCAATAATCCTTAATGCAAATTGAAGGCAAGAGCAAAAAAACATCCACCCGCTTATCACGGATGGGTGCTAGAAATTTAAGCTGTAGCTTACCGCTTTAGTGGCGGCGGCAACACGCCCGACGGCCCCCGCAGGGGTACTTTGCGAAGCAAAGTGGTAAGGGGGGGTGGACAACTGCGAAGCAGTTGCCCTCAGGGTAAAAGCCCCGTGGGGCGGGGCTTTTATTAACGTGGGGCGTTAGCCCCGAGGAGGAGGAGCCACGGCGGTTGCTATAAAAAAGGCACCCGCCCATAAAGGAGCGGGTGCCGAAGATAGATGCCGTAGCTAGCCGATTACTTGCGGCGGCGGCGGGAAGCCAGACCGGCGAGAGCCAGCAGGGAAAGCGTGGCAGTGGCGGGTTCGGGGACCGTAGCTTTCATGGTGATACCGCTCAGCGTGTAAGCTTGTCCGTTACTACCGGAGATATCGGACGCGCCGTTAAGACCATCCAGCAAGCCGATAATTTTGTACGAGTCGTTCCACACGATTTCGTTCCCTTCATTGAAGGTGATTGCCGTTGTGGCACCGGAACCAAGTGTGAGCGTCTCCGTATGAGAAGCAACCGTATCCCATGTACCGTTGTCGTTTCGGCAAAGCACCAGAGTCAGGCTGATGGTACCCGTAAGCGTTTCGCTGGAACTGTTCGCAACAGAGAAAGACAACCCGCTCACTTTCATCCCCGTACCGATAACTGTATGATCCAGCACAATGGCTTCACCGGAACCGCCGGCACCGCCGCGCTTGCACAGCACAACAGAAGTTACACCTTCCGCATTATTCCAAATGCCTTCCCCTGTGGTAGTGTTTGTGTTAACCTGACCGCCGCCATTGTACAAGTATACACCCATGTTATAAGAGGAGAACGTATTGATGGGGTTAGTAACCGAGCCGTGTCCGCCATTGTTTTGGCTGCCGGGCATTGTCAGCACTTCATCGTAGGTCAAAAGGTCTTCACTAGTGGTACCCGTTGCAACAAGGGAAACAGAGCCCAAAGCAAGCAGCGTAAATAATGTCTTTTTCATTGTTGTGAGTCGTTGATTAAGAAACAGTTTCCCCCGCGCGGGCTTCTTGCGCATTGAAGTCTCGGACAGAGGTCTGCATGTAGTGTACAGTATTTAGAATGCTGTAGATGGAATAAAAACCGTATCTCGCTGTTATCAGAAGCGTTGCGGGAAAGCACAATTTTTCAACAGTTGAAAAAATTCTTTCGGAAATACGCAAAAAAACGGGTTTTTCAAACAATTAGGCTTGATACAGCATTCTAAATGCTGTACACTACGCCTGTCCGTTTATAGAGATTTCAGTGCGCAAGAAGTCATATTAAACAGAAATAACTCAAACTCAATAGATAACACAATGAAAAAGACAATTATTGCACTTCTTGCCCTTTGCGGCATGGCCAGCGCTGCATCAACAGTGCTTACGTTCCAGACCGATGACCTCACCTATGCTACAGACAAGTGGGCTCTGAATGGTGTCGGTAACGGTCCGGGCGGCAGCTGGTCGGGTTCTACGACTCTGAACGACGGTACGGCCGCCACGTTGTATATGAATCATGGCAAGTTCTGGGATCGCGCCACGGTACAGGCGTGGACGAACGAGGCTGCTCTGGCAGCTATGAACGCCGATCTGGGTACTACCTTGACGGCTGACGATTTGACCAGCATTAAAATTGATGCCTCCGGTTCCAACGGCTCTACGTCTAATTTGACGCTGAACTTCAGCGGCAACACTTCCTTCCAAGCGGGGCAGGACATCGTGTTCTACCTCCTTGTTGCAACCACTAATGTGGACAACAGCGCTGCCTACAACAACTTCTCCGTAACCGGTCTTGCCGATTCTTCCGTAAGCTGGGCCGCTGCAAATGGCGATGGTTTCAACACCTCCACCATTAACACGCCTTGCGCCAATCTGGCGATGATTAAGGTTGAAGGTACACTGACGAATGAAGGCGTGAAGTTCGCCTCCACCTCTGCGAAGAATGGTTGGGCCATGGTTGCCTACACCACCCCCAGCGTTCCCCACCCCGCCTCCGCCACGCTTTCCCTGCTGGCTCTTGCCGGTCTGGCTTCCCGCCGCCGCCGCAAGTAATCGGCTAGCTACGGCATCTATCTTCGGCACCCGCTCTTTCATGGGCGGGTGCCTTTTTTATAGCAACCGCCGCGGCTCCTCCCCGGGTGGTCTTGCGCGGCGTAGCCGCGCGGCTTTGGTTCGCCACCACCCCATTGGTGGCTCACCCCCTGCGGGGGCAAACGCTAACGCGTTTGTCCAATCCGCCTTACCGCACCGCTACGCGGTGCGCCCTCAACGGGGCCGTCGGCGGCTTTGTAGGCCAACTTTTGACGGCACGTCAAAAGTTGATGTGTCTACCCCGCGCCGATAGGGGCGCGTTTTGAACGCATCGTTTCCGCCTGTTTCTCCTAAATTTAAAGAAAAACGGACCCTACAAAACGCCCCTTCCGACACAAAGGCGGAAGGGGCGTTTTCTACGATTCGGAAAGAAAAATTACTTCTTCTTGGGGGCGGCGTCCAGCTTGGCGCGCAGCTCTTTCACGCGGCGCAGCACCTCGGCGGGGTCGGCAAAGGCGCGTTCGATGGCGGCGCGTTCCTTGTCGCCGTTCTTGGTGTTGAGGGCGGCACCCTCCAAGGCGGCATCACGGGCGGCCACGATGTCCTCGGGCGTTTCGGCGGTGGCCATCAGCAGGCGGGATTTAAGGCGCAGCACATGGATGCGGTTTTCGGGCATCACGGTGCCCAGCAGATCGTTCACCAGAATCAGGCGTTCCTTGTCGTTCTCACCGCCCTGAACCTTCTCCATAATGGCGGCCTGTTCGGCCTTGGCTTCCTTGGCGCGGCGCAGACCCGTGGTGTCTTCGGGGTCAAGGGCAACGATGGCATCACGCATCTCGGCGGCGGATTCCTGCAAATCGCCCGAAAGGCTGTTGTAGACCTCCACCAGCGCCTTGGCCTTGTCGGCGCCCTCCAGCTTCTCGGCGGCGTTCAGCTTGGCGGCGTTGGCCACGGCGGTGTCCAGTTCGGGCTTCACGGCCTCGAAATTGGGGCGACCGCCGCAGAAACCGCCCGCCACCTGACCTTCGGGGGTCAGCACCATGATGGTGGGGAAGCCGTTCACATGGTACTTCTCGCACAGCTGCTGGTTGCGTTGGCGCAGCGTGGCATCAAACTTGGGGTTCTGGGGGATATCAATCTCCACAGGCACAAACTTATCGGCGGCGTAAGCCTCAAACTCCGGCTTGCTGAGCACATCCCTACGCAGACGGATGCACCAACCGCACCAGTCGGAGCCTGTGAAATCCAGAAGAAGAGCCTTGCCTTCGGCGGCAGCTTTCTGACGGGCGGCATCCAAATCGGACGTCCAATCCATCTCAGCCATAGCAGGTGCCACAGCGGCAACCAGCCCCATCATGAGAAATGCGTTTTTCAACATGCTGTTATTTTACTCCCCCGTCTGCCGCTTGGCAAGCTAAAACGGCGTCTGTATCTGCTTACCCTTCACGCGCCGTGCCCGACAGCCCGTTACTTTCAGTTCAAACGGAAGGGGAGCCGACAACGTGCGGGCAAGGTCTTCCGAATCCTCCGCCCCGGTAATCATGAGCTCTTTGCCCAACACGCCCCGCACAATGCCGGCGAACACAACCTGATGGTTCAGCACCACTGCAATGCGGTCGCTGCCGATTTGCATGGCACCCGTCAGGCGGGTCAGGCGGGCGGCCCCTTCCGGGGTCAACTCCACATCCACACATTCCCCGAACGCCCAATCATACGAAGCTTTGGCAATATCGTCACCCGTGATGTACACGCCCTTTTCCTTGGCCGCACCGGGCTTTTGCAGCACAAGGTATTCCACGGCGGGGTTCCCCGTCACCTCATCCGCATGGGGATAGGGGAGGATTTGGTAGTCTTCCAACCCCAACTTGGCAGGGAGTTCGGGGGCGGCGGGGTTGGCGGCAAGGGCACTCTGCGTGTCAGGGTCGGCTATCACCGCAGCAGAGTCGGGGTACACGGCCAGAAGCTCGAACTCAGCCGTGGCGGTCAGCAGTTTTTCGATGTCTGCTGTTTTCTCCTGATGGACAGCGGTGTCCGCATCCTGACGGGGAATCAGAACGAGGATTTTGCCGTCGGAAAGCAGAACCTGCACCCCGTAGATACGCGCGGAGCGAAGACGCTCATTCAGCCTATCACAGGCTTTCTGCATGTCCGCTTCCGTGGGGGTGTTCTCTGCCGCTGCCGCCTCCAGCGTCAGCTCGGTACCGCCGCTCTCGGCGGCACCATCACAGCTCGCCATAGCGAATGCAGCAGCTACCAGCCCTATCATGAGAAATGCCTTTTTCCACATGCCGCTATTCTACCACACCGCCCCCCCCGTGGCAAGTTCAAACAATCTCCGTATCAACACGCCCCCATGCCGACAGGTACATCGGCATGGGGGCGCGACATAGAAAGAAGCCTCTCCTCTCACATCCACTTGGCCGTCAGCTTGCAGACGGCGGGCATGACGAGCAGATTGAGCAGCGTGGCGGACACAAGACCGCCGAACTGCACGATGGCCAGCGGGGCCAGCAGCTCGCCGCCGGGTTGGTCTTTCGCCCAGATGAGGGGCAGCAAGCCGAGAATGGTCGTGAGACTCGTCATCATGATGGGGATGACGCGCTCGCGCGAGCCGATGAGGATGGCGCTTTCGGCATCATGCCCCTCGGCTTCCAAGGCGCGGTAGCGGTTCAGCAGAATCAGACCGCTGCGGATGGCAAAGCCGATGACCGTCACAAAGCCCACCACGGAGCTGAGCGAGATGATGGGGTGGATGTACCCGCCGCCCGACAACAGGCTGTGCAGCGTGTCGCCCGAAGCAAGGAAGATGGCGAGAATACCGCCCACCAGGCAGAGCGGAATGTTCACCAGCGTGATGAGCGCGCGGCGCACCCCGCCCAGCGACTGCGACAGCAGCAGCACAATCAGCCCGCAGGCGATGATGCACAGCCATGTGAGACGGCGTTCGGCTTCCTCTCGGCTCTTGATGGTGCCCGCGTAGTCCACCGAACAGCCCATAGCGTTCATGGCGGGGTCAAGGTGCTCTCGGCAGGCCTTAGCCAAGTCGCCCAAGTTGGAATCGGGCGCGGGGTTGCAGGGTATCATGGCTTTCAGGCGCAGGTTGTCGCGCAGAATCAGGTTGGTGGATTCCTCTCGGTACACCTCGGCGGCATCGGACAGTTTCAGGATGCGCCCGCCGGGGGCGACCAGCGGCAGATTCCGCACGTCGTCCTCGCTCATGCGGAGTTCGGGGGAGAGTCGCAGCATCACATCCCAGCGGTCAAGCCCGCTCAGAATTTCACCCGCCTTGTAGCCGTACAGCGCGGCGGAAACCTGTTCCGCGGCATCCCCCACGCTCAACTGAAACGCCGCCAACGCCTCGCGGTTGTAATCAATGCGGATGGTGTCCACCAGCACCTCTCGGTTCGTGCGGGCATCCGTCACCTCCGGCAGTTCCGACAGGATGGAAACCGCCTTCTTGGCCGCTTCACGCAGTCGGGCAGCATCATTGCCGTAAATGTTGACCGCCACCTGCGAGTTCGTGCCCGACAGCACCGCCGAAATGCGGTGGGCAATGGGGAAGCCCACCATCGTGCCCGCACCGGGAATGTTCTTCAACACCTCATCCAGCTCGCGGCGCAGTTGGCGTTGGTCCACGCTCAAATCCACGCGCACCAGCAGTTCGGAGGCGCTCACGGGTTCGGCGTGGGCATCGTTCTCCGCACGCCCCGTGCGTTGGGTCACGCTCTTCACGCCGTGAATCTTCTCCATATCGCGCATCACTTGGCGGGCAATGCGCTCCGTCTCCTCGAGCGAAGTACCGGGTACCGTGTTCACGGAGATGTTGTAGCAGTCCTCATTGAAGGGCGGCAGGAAGCTTGTGCCGTAGGTGCTTGCCAGCCACAGCGAGGCGGCGGTCAGCACCATCAGCGAGCCGACCACCGACAGCGGCCAACGCAGACAGAAGCGCAGCACGGGAGCGTACAGACGCTTAATGAGGGCAGCCGTGGCGGAATCGCCGTCCAGCCGCTTGTTCTTACCCGCCTTGAAGCCCACATAGCACAGCACAGGCACCACGGTGAGCGCCACCAGCAGAGAGGACGCCAAGGCCAGCATGTACGAGATACCCAGCGGGCGGTAGAACTGTCCCTCCAGCCCCGACAGGAAGAGGATGGGCGCAAACACCAGCAGAATGATGAGGGAAGAGGACGTGATGGAGTTCATGATTTCCGTCTTGGACTCCAGAATCACCGCCGTGCGGCTGCGCTGCTGTTCGGGCGGCAGTGCGGCGTTCAGGCTCAGGCGGCGCCACGCAATCTCCACAAAGATGATGGCGTTATCCACCACATCACCCACCGCCACGGCAAGACCGCCCAGCGTCATGATGTTGATGGTCAGCCCGAAGAGCGGGAAGCACGCCATGCCGAACAGCACCGACAAGGGCATGGAGAGCAGCGTAATGACCGCCGTGCGGAGATTGAGCAGTGTGAGCACAATCACCAGCATCACCACCAAGGCGGTAATGAGCAGCGTGTCGCGTCCGTTCTCCAGCGACAGGGAGATGAAATCCGCCTGTCGGTAGCCGTCGGCATGCAAGTGCATGCCCTTGGGCAGCTGTCCCGCGGCGAACTCCCTCACGGCGGCATCCACCTGCTCCGTCAGCTCCAGCGTGTTGGTACCCGGCACCTTCTGCACGGAGAGCACCACGGCATCGCGCCCCGCATAGCCCGCATTGCCGCGGCGGGGGGCGCCGTCAATGCGGACATCGGCCACGTCCTCCACACGCAGCACACCGCCGGGGTGTCCGCTCACGGGGGCGCGGCGAATGTGTTCGGGCGTGGTGGCGCGGCTGGTTTGGCGCACAGGCAGCTCCTGCCCCGCCACTTCCTCCAAGTAACCCGCGGAAACGCTGCTCTGCGCCGACTCGACGGAGGTTTTGGGGTCGCTGAGCGT